>JAEYXD010000235.1 GCA_023428645.1 Pseudomonadota bacterium | reverse complement strand
GGTTAGGGGTGGGGGCGCTTTCCTTCGGACGCGCGGCTGCGCTTCCGTGGCGGCAGTGTTCGGTCACTGACTCTGTGTGTCGACTCGCCCCCTTCCTGTCCTTCCCCCGCTGCGCGGGGGAAGGGACGCACATTGCTACTTCTCGCGGCGACTTCTCGCCGCTACTTCTCGCCGCTACTTCTCGCCTTCGGCCACCCGGATCACGACCTTGCCGGTCGCCTTGCGGCCATTCAACAGCTCGATCGCATCGCTGAAGCGTTCGAGTCCGCGCATTTCGCTCACGTGCGGTTTGATCTTCCCTTCTTCGAAGAGCTTGAACAGATCTTTCAAGTTCTGCGCGTGGATCTCGGGCTCGCGGCGCGTGTGCGCGCCCCAGAATACGCCGACGAGCGAGCAGCCTTTCAGGAGCGGCAAGTTCAACGGAATCGCCGGAATTTTTCCGCCCGCGAATCCGATCACGAGATAGCGCCCGTTCCAGCCCATGCTGCGCACGACCTGCTCCGCATAGTCCGCACCGACCGGATCGTATGCGACGTCGATGCCGCGATCGCCCGTGAACTCCATGACCTTCGCCTTGATGTTCTCGGTCGTGTAATTGAACACCGCATCGGCACCGTGTTGCTTCGCCAGCGCGAGCTTCTCGTCGCTGCTCGCGGCCGCGAGCACCTTCGCACCGAGCGCCTTGCCGATTTCGATCGCCGTGAGGCCCACCCCACCGGCTGCGCCGAGCACGAGCAGCGTCTCGCCCGCGCGCAGGTTCGCGCGCTGCACGAGCGCGTGGTACGTCGTGCCGTAGTTGACGAGAAATCCCGCCGCGGCAGTCATGCTCATCGATTCCGGCAGCGGAATCAGCGTCGCGGCGTTGACGATACATTCATCCGCGAGTGCGCCTTGACCCGCGCTCGCGAGCACCCGCGCGCCCACCTGCACGCTCTTCACATCGCTCGCGACTTCCGTCACGACGCCAGCGACTTCGCTGCCCGGCGTAAACGGCACCTCGGGCTTGACCTGGTACTTGCCCGCAACCATCAGCGCGTCGGGGAAGCCGAACCCGACCGCGTGCACACGCAGGCGTACGTGCCCCGGCTTCAATGCAGGCGCGGCGACTTCTTCGACCGTGAGTTGCGGCGGCGGACCATAGCTGCGAACCAAGACTGCACGCATGACGTATTCCTGTGGTGAGCTCAAACCCAAGCCGCGTCCCGCGGCAAATCCAGTGTGCTCAACAAATGCGGCGCCAAGCCGCGCGCAACGTTCTCGAGCGAGTCCGCAATGCCGAGCGTCTGCAGGTCGACGACTTGCAGCCCGGCGTATCCGCAGGGATTGATGCGTTCGAACGGCTCGAGATTCATCGCGATATTGAAGGCGAGCCCATGATAACTACAGCCGCGGCGCACGCGTAAGCCGATGCTCGCGAGCTTGCGGCCCGCGACATAGATGCCCGGGGCATCGCGACTTCCAATCGCCTCCACGCCGCGCGCTCTGCAGAACTCGATGATGGCGTTCTCCAGTGCGATGACGAGCTGACGCACGCCCAACGCCGCGCGACGCACGTCGAGCAGCGGATAGACGACGAGCTGCCCTGGGCCGTGATACGTGACTTGTCCACCGCGATCGATGTTGACGACGGGAATGCCACCGGGCGCAAGCACGTGCTCGGGCTTGCCGTTCATGCCGAGCGTAAAGACGGGAGGGTGCTCGAGAAACCAGATCTCGTCGGGCGTCGCCTCGCTACGCGCCTCGGTGAAGCGCTGCATCGCGCGCCACGTCGGCTCGTACTCGACGCGGCCGAGCCAATGCAGTGTGGGCGCTGGCATGCTCGACATCGCTTACGAAGCTACGGGCCCGCGCCGGCTCGGCGCACGCATCAACGTTCCGTGCCGCGAGCGGCGACCGCGTGAGTGAGTCCCGCGTTGTTGCGTTCGAGCGCACGCTCAGCGCGATAGCTCGAGCGCACGAGCGGCCCGGACACGCATTCGAGGAAACCGCGCGCCAATGCCCACTCGCGATAGCGCTCGAACTCTTCGGGCGTCACCCAGCGCTCGATCGGCAAGTGATTCAGGGTTGGGCGCAGGTACTGGCCGAGCGTGAGAATGTCGACGCCCGCGGCACGCATGTCGTCCATGGTGGTCGCGATCTCGTCGTCCGTTTCGCCGAGCCCGAGCATCAGGCTCGTCTTCGTCAGCACCTCGGGACGATGCGTCTTCGCGTGCTTCAGCACGGCCAACGTCTGTTCGTAGCTCGCGCGCGGATCGCGCACGGGATGCGTCAGCCGGCGGACGGTTTCGACGTTCTGCGCGAACACTTCGAGTCCGCTCGCAACGACCGTTTCGACATCGGTGAGATTGCCCTGAAAATCGGGCGTGAGCGCTTCGACAGCAGTCTGCGGGCTGAGCCGCTTGATCTCGCGCACGCACGCGGCGAAATGCGCGGCGCCGCCGTCCGCGAGATCGTCGCGATTCACGGAGGTGAGCACGACGTATTTGAGCTTCATCAATTGCACGGTGCGCGCGCTGTTCAGCGGCTCTTCCGCGTCGAGCCAGCCGTGTGGATTGCCGGTATCCACCGAGCAGAAGCGGCAGGCGCGCGTGCATACAGCGCCCATCAACATGATCGTGGCGGTACCGGCGTTCCAGCACTCACCGATGTTCGGGCACTTCGCCTCCTCGCACACCGTCGCGAGGCGATGCTCCTTCACGACCTCCTTGACCGCATCGAACCCCTTGCCGGCGGGCATCGGTGCGCGCAGCCACTGCGGCTTGCGTCCCGATACGAACGGCGCGGCGGTCGTCGTCGACTTGATGCCGTCCTTGATGGCCGCGAAGCCCTGCGCGGTGCGGTATTTCTCGCCACTGCGAACAGGAGCGTTCGGGACGATGGGAATGCCTTTGAACTGGCTCACGGAGGCTCGGAAGGATGCTGCGGGACGGACATTGTACCCCCGCGCGAGCCGAACCGACCCCCGACGTCAGGCATGGGACCGACCCCCGAAACGACGAGGCCCGGCATGAGCCGGGCCTCGTGGTCACGGTAGCACCGCAAACGAGCTCAGGACGCGGCGGTCGCCGTAGCGAGCCCCTTGGACTGTGCGTGCAGCGCCCACAGCTGCGCGAGATCGGACCAGCGAGAGTCGGGCTTCACAGCCTTGAATGCCTGAATCGCCTGTTCCTTCTGGCCCTTCTCCAGATAGGCCATGCCCAGGCTGATGTTGGCTTCGTCCATATCCGTCACGCCGCCCTTCTTGATGCCGCGCTCGATGGTCGTGATCGCATCATCGATGCGGCCGTAGCTCAGGAACGCCTCGCCCATGCCGACATCGCGTTGGCCCTGGGGCGCCTTTTCGGCTTCCTTCGCCTGCTGATCGAGCGTCGCGCGATCCGCATCGGCCTGCTTCTTCGCCGCGGCGAGCAGACGCTCGTAACGGCCTTGCTCGGTCTTGTCGTCGCTCTTCAGGACACCAGTCGACATGCCCTTTTCGACGAATTCCTGCGACTCGCCAGGAACGCCCATCTCGATGCCGAGCTGTGCGGCTTCCATGAAGTCGCCCTTGTCCTTGAGCACGCCCACTTCATCCATCAGCCGGTAGTAGCCGAACGTGACGCGCTCGCTGTTGCTCTTGCGGCGATACGAATCGAGCAGGTTCTCCCAATAGTTGGGCTTCGGGTAGTAGCGCACGATGCGCTTCAGCGAATTGTCGATGCCCGCCTTGTCGTCCAACTTGGCGTTCGAGCTCAAAACGATCTGGAAGTAATTCTCTTTCGGAGTCTGGCCCGCCTTTTCGAGGCTGTCGACGACCTTGGTCATCGTGTCGGCCGAGTTCTTGTAATCCTCGAGCAGGTAGTACGACTGACCGAGCAGCACGCCCATGTCCTCGTTCAACCCGTTCGCGTCGATCCACTTCTTGGACCAGTCGGCTGCTTTGCGGTATTCCTTCACCTGGAAGTACATCTGCGCGACGGCTTTCGTGCGCTCCGGCACCTGCTCCGCCGGCATCTGGCCGGAGTCGATCATCTTCTCGAACACGGCCGCCGCTTCACCGTATTTCTTCTGCTGCAGAAGCACGAAGCCGAGGAATTCGTTGATCTGGTATTCCTCGTGCGGCTCCTTCTTCTCGACCGCCTGAGCTTTCTGGATTTCAGTCAACGCGACATCGTAGTTCTTCGCGTTCATCGCCTCCTGAGCCTTCTTGAGCGGCTCAGCAACGGCGCGGCTCATTTTCTTGGGCTTCTCATCGGCGGCGTATGCAGCCGGAGGAACGACCAGCGACGCTGTAGTGACGACGCCGAGCGCAAGGCTGACTGCAGCAGCAATGCTCTTTAGTCGAGTCATAAGCATTTCCCGATATTCGATCCGTCCGATTCGGACAGAGTATGAAACAAACGACGGGGCAATTAGTTCACCCCGTCGCCGTTAAAGACCTACGTCCAATTGAGCAATCGCTCGGAAGCCACCAACCACAAGGTTGGCTTATTCCATGAACTGCTCGTTGCCGACGAAGCCGATGCGCTGCATTCCGTTGCGCTGCGCCAGAGCCAACACCTTTGCGACGGTGTCGTAGTTCGCACGGCGATCGGGTCGCACGTGCAGCTCAGGCTGCGGTTGCTTCGCGGCTTCGGCCCGGAAATAGCCCTCGAGCTGACCCAGCTGCACGAGAGATCCGTTCCAAATGATCGAGCCGTCCCAATCGATGTCGACCCGGATGGGTTCGACGATCTCTTCGGTCGGGGGCGGCGCCGAAGACGGACGTGGCATATCCAGCTTCACCGCATGCGACATCACGGGCAGCGTGATGATGAACATGATCAACAGCACCAACATCACGTCGATCAACGGCGTGGTGTTGATTTCCATCATCGGCTCGCCTTCGCTACCGCCGCCTACACTCATTGCCATGGTGAATTACCTCTTGAACAGTGGCGGTGGAGTTACCGGACCGGCTGGCCCTGCGCACCTGGCAACGTAATGAAGCCGACCTTCATGATGCCTTTGCGCTGCGCATCGACGATCACGCGGCCGACATTCTCGTACCGCGTTTGCTGATCGGCCCGGATGTGAACTTCGGGTTGAGGCTGCATTTGCGCAACCTCACCCATGCGGTTCAACAAGTCCTCGTTGCTCGAGATCAAGATCTGGTTCCAGAACACCTGTCCCTCCTTGTTCACGGAGATGTTGATGTTCTCGGGCTTCGTCTTGGTCGCCTCGTTGCTGACTTCCGGAAGATCGACGGGCACCGTCTGCGTGATCACGGGAATCGTGATCATGAAGACGATCAGGAGCACCAGCATGACGTCCACGAGCGGCGTCGTGTTGATGTCTGACAGAGCCCGGCCTTCTTCCTCGCCGCCGGCCATGTTCAGCTCAAGAAATGAACTACCGCTCATCCGCTTACTCCAGTCTGGCGACCGTGATTACTTGCGAGCTGCTGCAGGCGCCGCTGCGGCGGCTGCCGGGCGAGCTGCTGACGTCGTGCCCGTGTCGACGCGCGCGCCGCTGACGAGGTACGAGTGCAGGTCGGCCGTGAAGTACTTCAGCTTCTCGCTGATGTCCTTATTGCGACGCAGCAGCCAGTTGTAGCCCATGACCGCCGGCACCGCGACGAACAGACCGAGCGCGGTCATGATCAACGCTTCACCGATCGGACCCGCGATCTTGTCGAGCGATGCCTGGCCGGCCATCGAGATCGAGATCAGCGCGTTGTAGATACCCCACACTGTGCCGAACAGACCGACGAACGGAGCGACCGAGCCGACCGTCGCGAGAACGGACAAGCCGTTCGACATGCGGCTGTTGACGCTGTCCGAAGAGCGATACAGAGAGATCGTGATCCACTCGTGGAGCGGGATCTGATCCGTGAGGCGGCCTTCGTGATGCTGCGCGGCCTTCAGACCATCTTCGACGATCATCTTGAAGACGTTGTCGGTGCCCTTCAGCTTCGCGACGCCGTCGCGCAGATTGCCGGCCGTCCAGAAGCCCTTCTCCACTTCCTTATATGCCGAGCGAACGCGGCGCTGGTCCCACAACTTCGTAAAGATCACGTACCACGACATGAGGGACATGATGATCAACATGATGAGCACGCCCATGCCGACTTCGTCCAACTGCTTGACGAAGGCTTCCAGGCCAAAGGGGTTTTCAACTTGTTCGGTATTAGGAGCCATGAAAAGTTTTCCTCTGCTATATCTGTGACTGAAATCAGTCGTTCAAGTTCTCAAACGCCAACCGCCTAGTCCGTCAGCTTGAATGTGACGGCGAATTGCCCCCACATTGGAACGGGCTTGCCGTTCTCGGTACCTGGCGTCAGGCGCCACGACCGCTTCACTTCCCTCAAAGCCGCTTCGTCCAACTTCGGGAAGCCGCTCGAGGTCTTCACTCTCGCATCGCCAACCCTGCCGTTTTCCAAAACGTAAATCTCCAAAACAACGGTACCTGCTTCGCCAGCGCGCCGTGATGACGGCGGGTATTCCGGCTGGCTCAGCGGACGCCGCGGATCTGACTTCGGCGCCGTGCTCGCGACCTTCGGTGCCGGCGGTGCCGGTGGCGGCTGAGCCACGGGACGCTCGGTCGTCGCTGTTCTGATCGCAGTGGCCGGTGGGGCCTCTGTTGGAATTTCGATTGCTACGTCCGGTGGTGGGACGAAGGGAGGAGGCGTTTCGATCTTGGGAGGAGGCGGCGGCGGGGGTTCCTCGGTCTTCGGCGCTTCTTCGATGATGCGCGTTTCGATCGGACCGAGTACTGCATCGACGATTCGATGCGACATACCCGACTTCAACGCCCAGAACATGCCGACATGTAGCAGGGCAATGAAGATGAATACGAGACCGCGTCGCGTAAAAAATGAGCTATCTGATGAAGGTGCGTAGGCCATGCTTTGTTGCCGCCCGAAAAGTTAAAGCGGGGTCTGAATCAGCCCCGTATTAAATGAATGCAACGACCTGGTTGATCGTTAACGTTCAGTATGCGCGCTGTCGCATACACCCCCGTTTCCCCTAGCTGCAGCAGTATCCAAAACGTCGGTGTCGCAACCGGATTCCGGTTGATGACGCATGGTCATCGCAGTCCGCAGAAACGCCGCGCAAGGTATAAAGTTTCGGCTTGGAAGGCAAGCTTCTCTCGCCAGATTACGTACGTCGAATTCAACACGCATCGAGTGACGTGCACACTCGATGACTTCGCGGCGAACATGGACAAGTGAGCGCTGAGTTGTCATCGATACTCGCTAAGGCCAATCGGCCCAATGATTAGTTCCCGCGAATGTTCCTATCGCAGGGAATTGCAGCACGCGACGTCGGCGTCGTGCTGCGTTCGCACCGCGCGAAACATACGGAAAAACTAGGCTGCGCCACGATTCAGATTGAACTCGATGGGAATCAACACGACGGCTCGACGCGGCTCGCCGTCCTCGACATAAGGACGAAAAGCAGCACGCTCGACGGCCTCGCGCGCCGCGTGGTCGAGGCGCGCGTAGCCGCTCGAGCTCTCGACCTCGATCGAACAAGCTCTCCCCTGCTCGTCGATCAGCACGCGCAACGTGACGAGACCTTGCTCGCGAAGCTTCCTCGACTGCGATGGATAACGCGGCGACGGTTCGCGCACGTACTCGACAGTGGATACGAGCCTCGGCGCGTCATCATCGGCGTTGGATACAACGGGCGCGGACTGCTGCACCGGGATCGAGATCGCCCGCAACGACTCCTGGGTGATGGGAGTGTCGATCACGGGGACTTGGGGCGGCTCGATGGAGATCGTCGGCGAGATCGTCTTGACCTGAATCGGCGCGGTGTCCGCCTTCTCTGCAGGCAGTGAGATCATTCGTACCGCAATCGGCTGCAGCTGCGCCGGGGCCTCGCGATCATGGCGCATGTAACCGAGCGCCACGATGGCACCAGCATGCATCGACACGATCGAGCCGAATACCACCGCTTTGCGAACCGCCGCCCTCATACCCGCCGTTGACCCCATTTTCGATGCCGGGATCATGCCGCGAAAGATCACGAGTTGTAAATGAGAACGTTTCTCAATCGTGTTCTAGACCCGTCAATGGGCTTTCCACGCACTGGCGTCTCGGGAGCACGCGGCGGAGGGGCGTTAGATCTGCGTCCACATCCTGAGCAGGTTGTGGTAATGCCCCGTGAGCGCGACGCTCTGATCCGATTCGCCGAAGCGTTGACGGATCTGCTGGATCGTCATGTCGAGCTGGAACAGCAGCTCGCGATGGCGATCGTCGGGCACCATGCTTTGCGTCCAGAAGAACGCGCACGTGCGCCGACCGCGCGTCACCGGATTCACGCGATGAAGGCTTCCCGAGCGATAGACGACGAGATCGCCGGCCGCGAGCTTCACTTCCTGGCGGCCATACGTATCCAGAATCACGAGCTCTCCGCCCTCGTACTCCGCCGGTTCGGACAGAAACAGCGTCGAGGACAGATCGGTTCGCAGGAAGAACGACGTGCCCGGCACGGCACGAACCGCGCCGTCGATATGCGCGCCGTAGCTCTCGCCGCCCTCGTAACGATTGAAGAGCGGCGGCACGGTCCGTAACGGCAGCGCCGCCGAAAAGAACAGCGGATTGCGCGAGAGCGCCGTGAGGATCATCTCGCCCAGCCGCCTGGCGGTGGGCGAGCCTTCAGCCAACTGCCGATTGTTCTTTACGAGCGCTCCCTGCTCGCCGACGGTTGCCTTGCCGTCGATCCATTCCGCTTCATCGAGGGCACGCCGACACTCGTGCACCTGCTCCGCGCTCAGGAGCTGTGGAATGCGAACGATCATGCGGCGTGCTCTCGATGGTTGCGGTTAGAAATCGACGCTGAAGGTCAGTAAGGCCGAACGCGCGAGGCCGGGCGAGAAGCGCGAGCCGCCGTTGTTGAGACTGGCGACGTACAGCTCGTCCGCAAGGTTATAGCCGTTCAATTGGACGGAGAACCGCTCATTGATGTCGTAGCCGATCATCGCGTCGATCACCCAGTAATCGGGCGCCGCCGGCATGTTCGCGGCCGGGCTCGTGGTGACTTGACGGAACACGGTGTCGACGTAGCGAACCCCGCCGCCGATCGTCAGCCCGAATGGCAACTGATATGTCGTCCAGCTCGTGAAGGTCAGCTCCGGCGACCAGTTGATCTGGGCTCCCGCCTGCGCGGCCGTGCCTTCGATGACCTCGGTATCCATCTTGGCGATGCCCGCGCTGATCTGCCACGCGTCCGTGATCTGCCCGACGACGCCGAGCTCGATGCCTTGCACCCGCTTCTTGCCGAGCTGCTGGACGGCCGACGGATCGGTCGGGTCGTTCTGCACGAGATCGTTCTCGTTCTCACTGCGGAAGAGCGCAGCGGTCACCGCAAGGCGCCCGTCGTTGAGCTCCCACTTCGTCCCGAGCTCGAGATTGGTCGCTTCCTGCGGGTCCACGTTGGGGTTGTTGAGCGCGGCATTGCCGGACTCGGCCGTGCTCAATGTGAAGTTCGTGCCGCCCGGAGGCAGCTGCGACGTCGCGTACGAGAGATACACGCTGCCGTTGGGCAACGGCTTGAAGAGAACGCCGAGCTTGTATGCAAAAAGCGTGTCGGCGGATTCGAGCTCGGTCGGAACGAGCGTACCGATGGGCAACGTGGGGTGAGTCGTGTCCGTCGAGAGCATTGCGCTTTGGAAGCCGGTGTCGTAGTCGTCGATGCGGACGCCGCCGGTGATCTCCCATCGTTCGGCGAAGGAGATCGTATCGAACACGTACGCGCCGAACGTGAGCGTATCGCCCTCCGTGTAGACACCGTTGCGCGCCAGGCCCAGACCCGTGATCGGATCGCGCGGATTCGGCGCGTAAAGGTTCGCAAGATTGGCGCCGGCCGCGGCGCCCACGGGTGCCATCGTGCCCTGGCCCACGTAGGTCGGGTTGTATTGCTTCTCGTATATGAACTCGAGGCCGCTCGTGAGCGAATGCTCGACGCCGCCGGTCTTGAACGCGGCGGTGAGATTCGTCTGATTGGTGAGCACCGTATTTTCCTGCGCTTTCACCTGGCGCGAGCGCGAAATCGTCCATGCCGACGGGTCTGGGCTCGTGGCGGTGAGCGTATTGACGCCCGTGAGGACGTAGCGCTGCTCGCTCTTGCCGTAGCGGGAGCTGTTGCGCAGCTGGACGTTCTCGCTGAGGTCGTGCTCGATGCGCGCCGTGAACATCGTTCCTTCGACGTCGTCGAAGTCGCTCAACGCACCGTAATAGTTCTCGCGGTCGACCTTCGCAGGACGCACGTTCGCATTGGCGCCGCCCGGTGCGAACGCGCCGTTGTAGAACCCCTTCATGCCGATCGTCGGCAGGCCGCCGTCCGGCCGATTGTCCTGTTCGGTGTGCAGCAAATAGAAGTACGCGCGCGTGGCGCTGCCGAGCCCGAGCGCGAGCGAGGGCGCGATTGCCCAGCTGCTGTTCTCCACGTGATCGCGACCGGCAACGCCGCCGTCCTGTCCCATGACGTTCAGTCGGAACGCGGCGCCCGTGCCGTCGAACGAGTGATTGAAATCGCCCGTGATACGCCCCTGCTCCCCTGTACCGTAGCTGAGCGTGCTGCGCGAGAAATTGTCCGCGACGGGAACCTTCGTCGCCATGTTGATATAGCCCGAGGCCGCGCCGCGGCCATTGTCGGGACCCGACGGGCCCTTCGCGATCTCCACTTGCTCGGTGTTGAACGTATCGCGCGAGATCGTGCCGAGGTCGCGAATGCCATCGATGAAGATGCTGCCCTGCGTATCGAAGCCGCGCATGAAGATGGAGTCTCCGGTCGCGGTATTGCCGTTCTCGCCCAGCAGGAAAGTCACGCCGGGCGTATTGCGCAGCGCCTGACTCAACGTGGTCTGCTGCTGCTGCTGCAGCACCGCGCTGCTGATGATCGCAATCGTCTGCGGCGTGTCGAGCAGCGGCTGCGTGAACTTCGGCGAGCTCATTTCATCGACCTTATTGGTCGGCTCGGCATCCTCGTTCACCGAGATCTTCGCCAGTTGCTTGGGCTCGCCGGTTTGAGCCTCCGCCCGGATGGCGGCCGCGCTCAACGCGAGACCCACCGCGACACTGATGCAACATGGAGAAAGCGTCCGACGGATGTCGGATGAAGAATTCGAGGACATGCGAGCTCCCAACGTGGACGGATGGTCGGCCGATTTCCGCGGCTGGCGTCCCGGGGAGGGATGGGGCTGGCATACGTGCAGGCTCGGACCGGCCAGGGCGTGCGGCCTGCGAGAAAAGTCTAAATGCGAACCGTTCCCATTTGCAATGACAAGCTGCTACGGCGCCGGCGCCCGCGTCAGTCGTCGATGCAGCGTCTCGAGCTGCAGAGGCGTCCCGACGTTGTGCCAGGCTCCTTCATAGAGCTCGCCACTCACTCTGCCCTGTCGAATCCATTCGAACATGAGTGGAGCCAGCGCGAAGCGCACGGGCTCACGGCCTGCGAAGAACTGCGGCCTGAATACACCGATGTTCGCGTAGGTGTACTTGGGCCCGATCTCGCTCATGCGCGTGCCGTCGAGAGCAAAATCTCCGTTCGCATGAAAATCCGGATTCGGCACCACGACGAAGTGCGCCACGTCGTCGGTCGCCAGCCGCAAGGTCGAGAACGGAAAGTCCGTCCAAATGTCGCCGCTCACGACGATGAACGGTTCATCGCCCAACAGCGGCAGCGCCTTGCAGATGCCCCCGCCAGTCTCGAGCGCGAAGTCGCCCTCGTCGGAATACTGGATGCGCACGCCGAATTGCGCGCCATCGCCGAGCGCGCTGCGCAGCTTCGCGCCCTGCCACGCGAGATTGACGACGATCTCGCGCACCCCGGCCGCCGCCAGGTTCTCGATGTGATGCTGGATCAAGGACTTGCCGCCGACCGGCAACAGCGGTTTCGGCATGTCGTCGGTCAACGGCCGCATGCGCTCGCCGCGACCCGCCGCAAGGATCATCGCTTTCACGAGAGGCTGCTCGCAGACTGCGCGCACGCACGCTCGAACGCCGGCACGATCCGCGCCTCGATGAAGCGCTCCAAGGGCTTCAGATCGGCATGCAGCGTGACCGCCGCTCGCACGTAGGCAAGCGTCAACGGCAAATCTTTCAAGTAGCCCGACTTGCCGTCGCGGTGAAACAGCCGCGCGAAAATGCCGAGCACCTTCAAGTGGCGCTGCACGCCCATGAGATCGAACCAGCGCTGGAATTCATCCATGCTCGCGCCGACGGCCAGGCCGGCCGCTGACGCTTCGTCGCGAAATTGCGCGACCCACGCTCGCACACGCTGCGCGGGCCATTCGATGTAACAGTCACGCAGCAGCGAGACGAGATCGTACGTAATCGGTCCATACAGAGCGTCCTGGAAGTCCAGGATGCCGGGATTCTCACCGTAGCGGCCGCCATCGCCGACCATGAGATTGCGCGAGTGATAGTCGCGATGGACGAACACGCGCGGCTGCCGCAGCGCCTCCGCGGCGAGCACGTCGAACATGGCGTCCAACATCGCCGTTTCGTCCGCCGCGAGCGTGAGCCCGAGATGCCGCCCGCAAAACCACTCGGGAAACAGCGCCATTTCACGCCGTAAGACCGTCGCATCATAGGGCGGCAACGTGCGCGCGTGATGATCGCCGCGCGCTTGGATGCGCACGAGCGCTGTCATTGCATCGGCGTACAGTCGGTCGGCCCGTGAACGATCTGCGAGCTCGGCGAGATACGTGCGCGCGCCAAGGTCTGAGTTGAGCAGGAATCCTTGCGCCGAGTCGCGATGCAGGATTCGCGGCGCGTTCACACCGACGTCGACGAGCATTCCCGCGACGCGGATATACGGCTCCATGTCCTCCTTGTCGGGCGGTGCGTCCATCGCAATCGAAGTGTCGCCACGATGCGTGACGCGAAAGTAACGACGGAAGCTCGCATCCGCGGAAGCGACCGCGATCTCGAACGGCTCGTCATCGAAAACGCCCGCCAGCCAGCGCTCCAGCTGTTGCAGGCGGCTGTCGCCCGCGCGACGCAGAGTGGAGATATCGTTCGATGACGGTGACACGCGGCGGCTCGTTTCGTTGTTGGGTCGAAGGACGGCATCGTAAATGAACGATGCCAAATGAGGCTCGCTCATTATAATCGCCCGCGATGCCGGACCCGATCGACACTCCCAAGCTGCCCGCCCAGCAATGCACCCCTCATCAAGCACCACGTACACGGTCTCGCTTGCTGATTGCGGCGGCGCTGCTCCCGGCGTTGCGTGTGTCGGCGAATTGCCCTGAGCCCTACTCGTCCGAGCCAGCGGAGGCAGCCGCGCACGCCACTGTCGATCCGAATGCGCCGATCTCGATCGATGCCGACAGCGTCGAGGCCACTCGCGGCGGTGAAATGCTCTTGAAGGGCGACGTCACGATCACCCAGGGGCCGCGCACGATCAAGACGCAAGACGCAACCCTGAACCAGGCGACGAACGAGTTCACGGTCAACGACGGCGTCGAGTTCGCCGATCCGAGCCTGAAAATTCGCGGCCGGAGCGCCCAGATCGATCCGGGCGCGGGCGCGACGTTCGAAGGCGCCGAATTCGAGCTGCCCGCGGTCGCGGCGCGCGGCGCGGCCGAGCGGATCGACGCGACGCCCAACGGCGACATCTCGTTGAACGACGTGCGCTACACCACCTGTCCGATCGGCAATGAGGACTGGTTGTTGACCGCTTCGGAAATCGACATCAGCCAGGAGCGTGGCGTCGGCACGGGCCGCAAGGTGCGGCTCGACTTCATGGGCGTGCCCGTTCTGTACGTGCCCTACTTCTCGTTCCCGGTCGGCAACGAGCGCAAGTCCGGCTTCCTGTATCCGAGCTTCGGCAGCTACTCCCGTGACGGTTTGTCCGTGCCTTGGTACTGGAATATCGCGCCTAACATGGACGCGACGCTCGTTCCCACGTTCGACTATCGCC
This sequence comes from Pseudomonadota bacterium, assembly GCA_023428645.1. Taxonomy (GTDB): domain Bacteria; phylum Pseudomonadota; class Gammaproteobacteria; order Steroidobacterales; family Steroidobacteraceae; genus Steroidobacter. The sequence continues at coordinate 11,281 of JAEYXD010000235.1, read as the reverse complement.
GCGGCCTGAAGCTCGACACCGAATACCGCTACCTGCTGTCGAACAGCAGGGGCCTGCTGGAAACGCAGTACTTGCCCGACGACCAGGAGCGCGGCGGCGATCGCAGCCTCGTGCGCTTCATCAACCAGACGGATTTCACCAGCTCGCTGCGCCTCGATCTCGAGGGCGCGAACGCGAGCGACGACCAATGGTTCGAGGACTTCGGCCAAGGCCCCGCGGGCACGAGCGTCTCGTATCTGAATCGCAGCGCGCAGCTGTCGTATCTCACGCGCAACTGGCTCGTCTTCGCGCGCGCGCAAAACTTCCAGACGATCGACGACCGCATTCCCGAAATCGATCGGCCGTTCACGATGCTGCCGCTCATCGGCGTGCGCGGCTCGTTGCCGAACCAACCGTTCGGCCTGACGTTCGCGCTCGACGGCGAGTTCGTGAACTTCACGCACACGCTCGACAACCCCAATTTCCTCGAAACCGGCGCGCGGCTCGATGTTTCCCCGCAAGTGCGCATGCCGCTCCGCAAGCCGGGGGTCTACGTGGAGCCGGCGTTCGGATGGCGCTACACGACGTACAAGCTGCAGGACGTCGCGCCCGGCACCGACGACACTCGCTCGCTGTCCGCGCCGCTGTTCAGCGTCGAGGCGGGCCTGAACTTCGAGCGGACGACCGGCTCGCGCGAACAGCGGCTGCAAACGCTCGAGCCGCGCGTCATGTATCTGTACGTGCCCTACCGCTATCAGGACGATCTGCCGATCTTCGACACCACCCTGGCGGACTTGAATCTCGTGCAGCTGTTTCGCACGAACCGCTACGTCGGCGGCGACCGCCTGAGCGATGCGAATCAGCTCAGCGTCGGCGTGACTTCGCGCTTGCTCGACTCCGAGAACGGCAAGCAATTCATTTCCGCGACCGTTGGCCAGGCCTACTACTTCAGGCCACCGCGTGTGACGCTGCCGGGCGAGTCCGCGAATGCCGCGCAGACCTCGGACATCATCGCCGAGCTCGATCTCACGGCGTACCAGAACTGGAACATTCACGTGGGCTTGCAGTGGGATCCCCACGAGACCCGCTCGGAGCGGGGCGACGTCTTCATTCAGTACCGCCCGAAGTACGACAGCGTCGTGAACGTCGGCTATCGCTATCGCCGCGGCATCATCGAAACGCTGGTGGATCCGTCGCTGCCGCCCGGCCCGAACAACCCGACGACGGTGCGTGGCGATCTCGAGCAGGTGGACGGGTCGGTCGCCTGGCCGCTCAACCAGCAATGGAGCGCCTACGCGCGCATGGTGTATTCGCTCGAGGACGCACAGCCGCTCGACCAATTCGCCGGTCTCGAATACCGCTCCTGCTGCTGGAAGCTGCGGCTCGTCGGCCGCCGTTATGTCCGCAGCCGCGATGGCGACATGGACACCAGCATCCTGTTGCAGCTTGAACTTAACGGCCTGTCCAGTGTCGGAACGGGCGCCGATACTTTTCTGGAACGGTCGATTCAGGGATACTCGCTGCGGCCGCCGGAACTCCCGGCAACCCGTTGACCTTACGGCCAATCTACTACATGAAATTCCCCCGCCTTGCCTCGCTCCTGTTGAGCCTCGCTTTGCTGCCGACGCTCGTCGTCGCCCAAACGCGCGAGCTGTCCTCGAGCGGCCAATTGCTCGACCGCATCGCGGCGGTCGTGAACGATGGCGTCGTGCTTACGAGCGAGCTCGACGAGCAGACAGAAGAAGTCATCGCGCGCCTGCGCCAGCAGAACACCGAGCTGCCGCCGCGCAATGTGCTGCGCCGCCAGATCCTCGAGCGTCTCGTCGTCGAGGAAATTCAGATGCAGCGGGCCGATCGGCTCGGCATTCAGGTATCCGACGAAATGCTGAACGGCGCGCTCGCCGACGTCGCCCAACGCAACGGCATGAGCTTCGCCGACCTGCCGCGCCAGCTCGAAGCGCAAGGCATCGACTACCGCACGTACCGCGATGAGATTCGCAAGCAGCTCACGCTGCAGCTCCTGCGCCAGCGCGATGTGATCGGCCGCATCAACATTTCGCCGCGCGAACTCGATCAGGCCATGGCGCGGCAACAGAACGCGCCGGACCTCAACAGCGAATACAACGTCTCGCACATCCTGATCTCGGTGCCGGTCACGGCGTCCCCCGAGCAGATCCAGGCGCGTGAAGAGCGCGCGAAGGAAGTGTGGGAAAAGGCGAAAGGCGGCCAGGACTTCGCCCAGCTCGCGGTCACCTATTCCGAGAGCACGACGAACATCGAAGGCGGCTCCCTCGGCTGGCGCAAGGGCTCGCAGCTGCCGTCGATCGTCGGCGACCTGATCGCGAAGATGAAGCCGGGCGATGTCTCCGATCCGATCCGCACGCCGAGCGGCTTTCACTTGTTCCGTTTGAACGAAGTGCGCGGCGGCGTGCAGCAGGCCGTGCAGTCGCAGGTGCACGCGCGTCACATCCTCCTGCGCACGAACGAGCTCGAGGACGACCAGACCGTGGAGCAGCGGCTCGCCGATATCCGCAAGCGCGTGCTGGAAGGCGGCGAGGATTTCGGCGCGATCGCTGCCGTCACCTCGAACGATCCGGGCTCCGCACCGCAAGGCGGCGATCTCGGCTGGGCGGGCCCCGGCACGTTCGTGCCCGAATTCGAGCAGCAGCTCGACACCCTGCAGGAAAACGAGATCAGCCAGCCGTTCAAGACGCAATTCGGCTGGCACATCATTCAGCTGCTCGGCCGCCGCGTGCACGACATCACGCAGGACAAGGTGCGCCAGCAGGTGTTCGCTCAGCTTCGCGAGTCGAAGGCCGAGGAAGAAACCGAGTTGTGGCTGCGACGCCTGCGTGACGAGGCGTTCGTCGAATATCGAATGTAGGCCGCACGTCGGCTGCGGCCGAACGAACATCATGGCGGTGCCCCGCATTATCGTGACTTCCGGCGAGCCGGCCGGCATCGGGCCGGATCTGTGTCTCGCAATCGCGCAGCGCGCCTGGCCTTGCGAGCTCGTCTTCGCCGGCGATGCCGCTCTGTTCGCGGCTCGCGCGCAAGCGCTCGGTATCTCGCTGCATGCTTCGCGCTGGACCTCGCACGACGACGCCCGCGCGCACGAGCCAGGCACGCTGCCGATCCTGCACGTGCCGACCGCCGTTACTCCCATCGCCGGCCAGCTCGATGTTGCGAATGCGAGCTACGTGCTGAATCTCCTGGACGCGGCGATCGACGGTTGCCAGCGCGGCGAGTTCGCCGCCGTCGTCACGGCCCCCGTGCAGAAGAGCGTGATCAGCGACAGCGGCGTCCCCTTCTCCGGCCACACCGAATACCTGGCCGAGCGCACCGGCGCGCCGCTGCCGGTCATGCTGCTCGTCGCGGATACACTGCGCGTCGCGCTCGCGACGACGCATCTGCCGCTCACTGAAGTCAGTCGCGCGATCACGCCCGACCTGCTCGCCGATGTCATCCGTGTCCTGCATCACGACCTGCAACGGCGCTTCGGCATCGAGCGCCCGCGCATTCTCGTGTGCGGTCTCAATCCGCACGCCGGCGAATCGGGTCACTTGGGCCGCGAAGAGATCGAGACGATCGCGCCGACGCTCGAGCGGTTACGACGCGATGGAATCGACCTGACCGGGCCGGCGCCAGCCGACACTGCGTTCACGCCGCGAATGCTCTCGCATGCGGACGCAGTGCTCGCGATGTACCACGATCAAGGCTTGCCGGTGCTCAAGTACGCAGGCTTCGGGCACGCCGTGAACGTCACGCTCGGCCTGCCCCTCGTGCGAACCTCGGTCGATCACGGCACCGCACTCGAGCTCGCCGGGACCGGCAAGGCCGATGCCGGCAGTCTCGTCGCGGCGACCGAGCTCGCCTTGCAGCTCGCGAACAAGCAGAACCCCAACCCCTAACCCTCCCACGCCTCGCGGTGGAGGGCAGTATGCCGAAGCCACTATATATGCATCGCGCGCGCAAACGCTTCGGTCAGCACTTCCTGCATGACCGCGGCATCATCGACAAGATCATCGCGGCGATCGCCCCCGCACCGGGCGATCATCTCGTCGAGATCGGCCCTGGACTGGGCGCGATCACGCTGCCGCTGCTCGATCGAACCGGCGGGTTCGACGCCGTGGAAATCGACCGTGATGCCATTCGCCATCTGCGCGAAGCCGCCGCCCCGCGAGGGACGCTGCGCATCCACGAAGCCGACGTGCTCGAATTCGATTTCGCCGCGCTCGCCGCCGGGCGCAAGCTGCGCCTCGTCGGCAACTTGCCGTACAACATCTCCACGCCGCTGCTGTTTCGGTTGATCGACCAGCGCGACGTGTTCGTCGACATGCACTTCATGCTGCAAAAGGAAGTCGTCGACCGCATGGCCGCCAGCGCGGGCGATGACGATTACGGGCGCCTGACCGTGATGCTCGCACCGTGGCTACGAGTCGAGCCGCTGTTCGACATCGGTCCCGGTGCGTTCAAGCCGCCGCCGCGCGTCGACTCGACGTTCGTGCGGCTGCGGCCGCATGCCGCCCCGCCATTCGAGCTCGGCGATCTGCGCAAGTACGCCGCGGTCGTCGCCGCCGCGTTCTCGCAACGACGCAAGACCTTGCGCAATGCCTTGAAGCCGCTGCTCGGAGAGGCGCAGATTTCAGCCGCGGGCATCGACCCCGGCGTGCGCGCCGAAACGCTGCCGCCCGCCGCATTCGCCGCGCTCGCAAGCCAGGTGGGTAAAAATTGACTTCGTCGTGAGCGCTCCGCTCGGGGGCACTCCGCTGTGTACAAAGCGCGACCGTCATGACGATAATCGCCGCGAGACCCGACGCTCGTTCCTGCGGAGACTTTGCGATGGCGCATTACAAGAAGATCCTGCTCGTGGTGGATCTCTCGGATGACAGCCGGATCATCGGCGAGCGCGCCAAGGCGATCGCCGACGGCGCGGATATCACCTTGCTGCACGTCGTCGAGTACGTTCCCGTCGAACCGATGGGCGAAGCATTGCTGCCGACCGTGCAAATCGAGAGCGAACTCGTCGCCCGGGCGCGCACGAAGCTCGGCCAGCTCGCCGAGCATCTCGGTCTCAGGAGCAGCCCGCAGCTCATCGAGACCGGCAGCATCAAGGCGGAAATCGTTCGCACCGCGCAGCGTCTCGCCTGCGATCTGATCGTGCTGGGCAGTCGTGAGCGGCATGGACTCGCGATCCTGTTGAACTTCACCGAGGACACGATCCTGCACGCGGCACCATGCGACGTGCTCGCGGTGCGGTTGCAGTGATCGCAGCGCGCTTCATGACATAAGCTTCGATTCGGCACGCGAACGACGCGTGGCACGCTGTTAAGATGGCACGCATGACAGAAATGGTTCCGCACAAAATCCGCGTCGATGTGAGCGCCAACTATGTCGGCGAGCAATCGAAGCCAGAAGAAAGTCACTACGTCTTTTCCTACACGATCACGATTCGCAACGAAGGCAAGGTGCCCGCTCGCCTGCTGACGCGTCACTGGGTCATCACCGATGCGAACGGCAAGGTGAAGGAAGTGCGCGGCGAAGGCGTCGTGGGCGAGCAGCCGTACCTGCTGCCGGGCCAAGGGTTTCGTTACTCGAGCGCCGCGGTGCTCGAAACACCCGTAGGCGCAATGCAGGGCAGTTATCAGATGCTTGCGGACGATGGCGCGCATTTCGACGCACCCATCACGCCCTTCACGCTCGCGATGCCGGGGCTCCTGCACTAGCGCATCGCGGGCGATCGCGAGTAGCTTCCTCGCATGGCGACGTACGCGATCGGCGATATCCAAGGTTGTTGCGACGAGTTCGAGCAATTGCTCGAGCGGATTTCATTCGATCCGCAGCGCGACCGACTCTGGCTCGTCGGCGATCTCGTCAACCGCGGGCCGCGCTCGCTGGAAACCCTGCGGCTCGTCCGCAAGCTGGGCGATGCGGTCACGACCGTGCTCGGCAACCACGATTTACATCTGCTCGCGGCAGCGCTGACCCCAAGCGAGCGTCTCAAGCCGAGCGATACGTTCGGCGCCATCCTGGCGGCTCCTGATCGCGACGAGCTGCTCGATTGGCTGCGGCGGCAACCGCTCCTCCACCATGATCCGCGGCTGAATTACACGATGATCCATGCCGGCCTCCCGCCGGACTGGGACTTCGCGCAAGCGCGCGAATGCGCCGCCGAGCTCGAAAGCACGTTGCGGGACGATGACGCCTTCACGGAGCTCTTCGCGCACATGTATGGCGATCAGCCCGACCGCTGGTCGAACGATCTGCGCGGCGTCGAACGGCTGCGCTTCATCACCAACTGCTTCACGCGGCTGCGCTTCGTACACGGCGACGGACGCGTGGCCATGAAGCACAAAGGCACGATTGCCGATGCGCCGCCCGGGCTCGTCCCCTGGTTCCGCGCACCGCAGCGCCGCACTCGCGAATTGCGCATCGTCTGCGGGCATTGGTCCGCGCTCGGGTATTACGAGGGTGATGGCGTGCTCAGCATCGACACGGGTTGCGTGTGGGGATCGACACTGACCGCCGTGCGGCTCGACACGCGGGCAGCACCGGTGCAGGTGCCGTGCAGCTCGTCCGGATTGCGGCCGGAGAGAGAGTAGACGCTCGCCGGGGCTCGATGCCCGCGCTCCGAGCGTGGGTTCAACGACCGCCGCCGCGAGGGCTTTTCAGCGCGCCTACGGTGACTGGACGACGTCGTCGGGTTTTGGCAGCGCGAACAAGGCTTCCACGACGATCTTCGGCTGGGCCGACGACAACTGGTTCGGTGCGCATTTGATGTCTTCATCCACGACGCGCACGCCGAGCTGCGGGAACACCTTGTCCTTCAACTGATCGATGAGCTCGCAATCGCCGGGCTCCAGATACAACCTGCCGCGCGACAAAGGCACCTCGCGCCACTGCGCCGGAAACTTCGCTTCGAGCTCGCGCAGCTCCTCGGTCATGCCGCGCACGCGTGCAGCCAGCTCGCGCGTGCTCCGTGTCTGATCGCGCTTCGCCAGTGCCTCAGGCGTCGCCTCGACGGCTGAGACGACCGTGATGTCGACCTGAGGGTAGCGCGCGATGCCATTGGCACCGGAGCAGCCTCGCATGTTCAACCTCATATCGGGACTCGTGCCGACGGCGACGAGGATGCGCTTGATCTTCCGTTCCAAGCTGTCGCACGAATAGAACGTCCTAAAGCTCTGGAAGGCGAACGAGATTTCGTGCGCCATCCAGATGGCCTGCACGGGCGGCTTCGCAGCCGCCGACTCTTGCGCGATCGCGGCGCGTGCCAGGATCGCAGCCGAGACGATCCCCAACACCCAAGCTGAAGCTGAACCAACCACCATGGTCGAATCCTCGTCGAGGTGCGCCAGCATCGCCCGCCGTCAGGCGCGTTTGCAACCAGACCCGCGAATGCCTCGCCGTTGCGTCACAGGGCTATACTGACGCGAGACACGAGAGTAATGGCATGAAACCGCTGCACGCCTTCAATTTTCGTCAATGGATCGATGAGCATCGCGAATTCCTGAAACCGCCGGTGTGCAACCGCCAGGTGTTCCAGCATTCCGAGTTCATCATCATGGTCGTTGGCGGGCCGAACTCGCGGACCGACTATCACGACGATCCTGGCGAGGAATTCTTCTACCAGCTCGAAGGCGACATGCTGCTGCGGACGATCCAGGACGGCGGCCGGGTCGACATCCCGATCCGCGAGGGCGAGATCCTGTTACTGCCCGCACACGTGCCGCATTCACCGCAACGCTATGCGAACACGGTCGGCCTGGTCATCGAGCGCCAGCGCCAGCCGGACGAAAAGGACGGCTTTCTCTGGTATTGCGACCACTGCTCGTACCCGCTCTATGCCGAGTACCTGCAAGTTACCGACATCGTGACCCAGCTCCCGCCGGTGTTCGAGCGCTTTTATGCCTCGCAGAAGAACCGCACTTGTTCGGCGTGCGGAGCCGTCGCGCCGAAACGTTGACGGCGCTATCGCAGGCTAGTGACGAACTTCATGGCATCGCTCGAGCTTCGGGTCTCATTGCAGGGGCGGCAGTGGCGGGCCGATGCTGCGCGCGCCTACGATCTTTCCATTCCGCTCGCTTTCGATGCGCCGCAGCCGAGTTTTTTCGGTGCCGCCGCCGCGTCCGGCCGGCCGCTCGTCGCGGGCACTTTCGTTGGCGACGTCCGCGAGGGCGGCAGCTGCAATTGCGCGACGTATGCGTTCACGCCCCACTGCAATGGGACGCATACGGAATGCGTCGGCCACCTGACGCACGATCGCATCGGCATACGCGACCTCGCATTGCCCACCTATGTGATCGCGCGGCTCGTCACGCTCGCGCCCACGCCGGCTGGGAACACAGCCGAGCAGTCCGATCCGGCGCCACGGGCCGGCGATGAGCTGATCACGCGTGCGTCGCTCGCCGCTGCGCTGGGCCCCGAGTCATTGCGCGAAGCGGCGGCGCTCGTCGTGCGCACGACGCCGAATCCACCCGCAAAACGCCACCGCAGCTACGGGCCCGAGCGGCCGCCGCCGTACTTCTCCGCGGAGTTCATGCGATCGATCGTCGCGGACGGCGTGCAGCACTTGATCGTCGACCTGCCGTCGATCGATCGTGCCGAGGATGCCGGCCGGCTCACGGCACATCGCCTCTTCTTCGGCCTGCCGCCCGGCTCCGCCGACGCCGCGCAAGCGCAACGCGCGCAGGCCACGGTGACGGAGCTTGCCTACGTCGACGATGCCATTCCTGACGGCTGGTATGTCTTGAACCTGCAAGTCGCGCCGTTCGTCGCCGATGCGGCGCCGAGCCGCCCGCTGCTCCTGCCTCTCGTTGCCCCATGACCGGTCTACTTCGTTCCGACGCCACCGCGCTCGATGCGCAAGATCCCCTGGCCGAGCTGCGCGCGCGCTTTCATATTCCTCGGCGTGAGGACGGCACCGAGGCGGTGTACCTGTGCGGGCACTCGCTCGGCCTGGCGCCGAAGCGCGCGCTTTCGATCGTGAACGAAGAGCTCAACGTGTGGGCGCGACTGGGCGTGGACGGCCACTTCGCTGGCGAACGCCCGTGGGTGTCGTATCACGAACTCGCGAGCAACAGCTTGGCGCACCTCGCTGGCGCGCAGCCGAGCGAAGTCGTCGCGATGAACTCCCTGACCGTGAACCTGCACCTGCTGCTCACGAGCTTCTATCGCCCGCAAGGCAAGCGCCGCAAGATCCTGCTCGAGTCGCTGGCATTTTCGTCGGATCGCTACGCGATCGAATCGCAGCTGCGAGTGCACGGACTCGACCCGAGCGATGCGCTACTGCTCGTCACGCCGCGCGAGGGCGAAAGCGAGCTGCGCACCGACGATATTTGTGCGCAGATCGCCGCCGCCGGCGCTGAGCTTGCGACCGTTCTGCTGCCGGGCGTGCAGTACCTGACGGGACAATCGCTCGACCTACGGACGATCACCGCGGCCGCGCACGCCGTCGGCGCCACGGCTGGATTCGATCTTGCGCATGCGATCGGGAACACGCCGCTCGCGCTGCATGACTGGGACGTCGATTTCGCGGTGTGGTGCAGCTACAAATATCTGAACAGCGGCCCTGGCGCGATCGGCGGCGCGTTCGTGCACGAACGTCACGCGCGCTCGCGGCTGCCGCGACTGGCCGGCTGGTGGGGACACGACAAGCAATCGCGCTTCGCCATGCCGCCGGCCTTCGTGCCGCTGCCGGGCGCCGAGGGCTGGCAGGTCTCGAATCCATCGATTCTCGCGACGGCGCCGCTGCTCGCGTCGCTCGCGATTTTCGAGGAGGCCGGGCTCGACCACCTGCGCCGGAAGTCGCTGGCGCTGACCGGCTATCTCGAAACACTCCTGCTTGCGCGGGCGAGCGATCGATTGACGATCCTGACGCCGCGCGATCCGGCAGCGCGCGGCTGCCAATTGTCGCTGCGTCTGCTGAGCTCGGCCGAGGCCGCGCGCGCGCTTCATGTCGAGCTCACGGAGCTCGGCTTCATTTGCGATTGGCGCGAGCCGGACGTGATTCGCGTGGCGCCCGTGCCGCTGTACAACACGTTCGTCGAGGTATGGGAGTTCGTGGATGCCTTGAGCTCCCTATTAAAAACGGCCTCATCCAACTCCCCCTCCCCCGCGCCGCGGGGGAGGGTTAGGGGTGGGGGCTCTTCTTCCTCTTCATCTCCTCCCTCCTCCTAGCCCCAAACGATGCCCCCAATTCCGCCCGCCTTCGACACCGACCACGGCATCACGATCTGCGGCGCCGGGCTCGCCGGCTGCCTGATGGCCATCCTGCTCGCCCAGCGCGGCTATCGTGTGCGCATGTTCGAGCGGCTCGGCGATCTACGTCGCGAAACGATTCCCGCCGGTCGCTCGATCAATCTCGCGTTGGCCGCACGCGGCATTCGCGCGCTCGAACTCGCGGGCGTCATGCCCGCCGTCGAGCGGCAGCTCATCGCCATGCCGGGGCGCATGCTGCACGACGTGAGCGGCGCCGAGACCTTCCTGCCGTACGGCAAGGACGCGAGCGAGGCCATCTATTCCGTCTCGCGCCCGGGGCTGAACCGCCTGCTGCTCGACGCCGCGGAGGCCGCTGGCGTGGAAATCGCGTTCCGTCACGCGGTGACATCCGTGGATTTCGACGCACGCAAGATTTTGCTTCGGCGCGAGGAGTCCGGCGCCGAGATCGCGATCGATCTGCGCCACGTCATCGGCGCGGACGGCGCCGGCTCGGTGCTCCGTAACGGACTGGTGAGCCGCTTCGGCGTCGAACACAGCGAGGACCTGCTCGAACATCGCTACAAGGAGCTGACGATCCCCCCGGCCCCGAATGGCGAGCATCGCATCGCGGCGCACGCGCTGCATGTATGGCCGCGCGGCGGCTTCATGCTCATCGCGCTACCGAATACGGACGGCAGCTTCACCGCCACGTTGTTCGCGCCGAACACGGGTGAGGATGGTTTCGCAACGCTGACGAGCGCACAGCGCGTGCGGGTGTTCTTCGAACGCCATTTTCCGGATGCCGTCGCGCTCATTCCGAACATCGAAGCGGAATTCGCCGCGCGCCCGACGGGCGTCATGGGAACGGTGCGCTGCGCGCGTTGGTCGGTGGGCGATGCTCTCATGCTGATCGGCGACGCGGCGCATGCGATCACGCCGTTCCATGGCCAAGGCATGAACTGCGCGTTCGAGGACTGCGCACAGCTCGCAACATTGTTGGCGAGCGAAGGCGACCTCGCCCGGGCCTTCGCGACCTACGAGCAGCTGCGCCGCCCGAACACCGACGCGATCGCACAAATGGCAATCGAGAACTATCTGGAAA
>JAEYXD010000108.1 GCA_023428645.1 Pseudomonadota bacterium | reverse complement strand
ACTATCCGCTGCTCACGCTCGCGGAGCAGGGCTACGTGATCTTCATGCCGAATACGCGCGGGCGTGAGGGCTACGGGATGGACTTCACCTATGCGATTCGTGATGAGAAAAGCTACGTGCTCAATCCGATGAGCGATGCCTTGCGCGGCGTCGATATGCTCATCGAGCAGGGTGTCGCCGATCCGCAGCGCCTCGGTGTGCTCGGGTTCAGCTACGGCGGCACGCTCACCGCGAACATCATCACGCACACGGATCGCTTCAAAGCCGCGATCTACGGCGAGGGTTCGCCGAACGTGTTGCAGGACATCCTCGGTTACGGCGCGTCGGAGTTCCTCGGCCTCAATCGCGACATGTGGGGCTTCGGCAATCCGTACGATCCGGCCGTGCAGAAGAGCGCGTTCGAGCAGACCGCAGTTCATCGCCTGGACAAAGTGCGGACACCCGTCATCGTCGAAGCGGGCGAGCTGTCGACTTGGGAAGGCGATCGTCAGTTCTATCGCGGCTTGAAGCATTTCGGCGTGCCGGCAGAGTTCTTCGTCTATCCGCGCTCGGGACATGGCTGGGGCGAGCCGCTGCTAAAGCAGGATGCGTTCCGCCGCCATATCGCCTGGTTCGATTACTGGATCAAAGGCAAGCCGTATCCGGACAAGAAGAAGCAGGCCGAGTACGACGCGTGGCGCAAGCAAGTGCCTCGCTGAGGATCCGACTCGAAAGTCTTCAAGCCAATTTCACGAGAGCACTCCAAGATGCTGCGACTTCCTGCATTGCTCGCCACCACGGCGATTGCATTGAGCGCCAGTGCGTTCGCCGACACGTCCGGATCGAATGGTTATCAGCGTCCCTCGCACGCGCTTGTCGAAGCGGTCGACCGTCAGAATCGACTCGCACCGACGACCGACAACTTCGATCAGGGTTCTCAAATGCAGAGCCAGATGAGCCCCGATCGCAAGTTCATGGCTCTGGGTTCCTCGCAAGCGTTCGCGCCCCTTGCGGAACATGCACAGAGCGTTTGGAGGACGCGCGATCTCAATTTCTCGATCAATACGCTCACTCGCAGGTACGCCGGTTTCAGCATCACGGCGCGCAAGCTCGAGCTCTTGACGATTGCATCGGGCGAGTTGCGCACCGTCGAGCTGCCTGCCGATGCGCGCGTCGGTGCAACGGCTTGGTCTCACGACGGACGTCATCTTGCGGTGGTCCTCTATCGCAATGCGCCGGGCGAGGTGTGGGTCGTCGATGCGGGCAGTGGTCGAGCTCGTCGACTCACCGATGCAATCGTGAACTCGATCAGCTATCCGCTCATGCAGTGGGTGGATGCAACGACGTTGCTCGTTGCCAAGATCGCACGCACACCAGGCGAGGACGTGATTTCGCGCGTGCCGAAGGAACCTGACATCGCCGACTTCGACGGCACCAAGACACCGGACGGCTATTCGAGCTCTTCCGTTCGAGTTGCACCGCTGCGCCCGGACGAGCGCGAGAAGCTCATCGCCTTCAAGGATGCAGAGTTCGTGACGGTGGATCTGCAAGGCACGATGCGTGACACCGGCATTCGAGGCGCTGGGCTGTTGGTGAAGGCATCGCCGGATGGACGCTACTTGCTGGTCGATCAGGTCTACGATCCGTTGGTGGGCTCCGATGGTGCTCCGCGTCGTGTCGACGTATACGATCGCAGCGGCGCTCGCATCATCACGGTCTTCGATCGTCGGGAGGCAGTGACTGATGGCGGCTTCTTTAACTACGACGTCGTCACGCCGGGCCGTCGCAACATCGTCTGGCATCCCGAGCAGCCGGCGCGCTTGCAATGGCTCGTCGCGCGCGAAGACGCCGCGAAGCGCGATACGGGTATCGATGAGCTGTATGTGCTCGATGCGCCGTTCTCCGCCGAGCCGCGCATGCTCTATCGCAGCGATCGCCGTATCCAGGACATCTTCTGGCTGCCGCAAGGCGAGTTCCTGGCGTTCGAGAATCAGGTCGGCACGAAGACCTCACGACTCGCACGTGTCCGCGTTGTGTCGGGAGTTGCGCAGGTAAAACCTGTGATCGACTACACGGGACCGCCGGACGGCGCAATCATCCCGCGTATGGCCCCGTTTCGAGAGCCGACGCCCATCATGCGTCGCAATGCGTTTGGCCGGGAGGTGCCGCACCTGTCCAGCGATGGCCGCTATGGCTACACGGTCGACTTCTTCCGCACCGGCTTGTCGCGGCTCGATCTGAATTCGGGGCGGCTAGAGCCGCTCATCAAGGAATCCAAGTTCTCAGGCTCGTTCATCGACTTCGTGGATGACAACGAACGCGTGGCGCTGTTCTTCGCGAACCGACCGGGCAAGGGCAACACACTGGTTCGTCGCGATCTTGCTTCAGGGAAAGAAGCGGTCGCCTACACGTTCCCCCGTCGCAATCTGCTACCTGAGACAGCGAAGCTCGAAGTGGTGACGACATCCCGTGCGGATGGATTGCCGCTGCGCGCGAAGGTCTACACACCGCCGGGTTGGACCAAGGCGCAAGGTCCGTTGCCCGCGATGTTCTGGGTCTATGCGCGACGTTATGAGACGCGCCAAGACTACGATCACTCCATCGCGTCGATCGACGCAGCCGCAGTGAACGATGAAAGCTCGTTGCACTTCGACATGCGCCTCATGTCGCTCGCGGGGTACGCTCACGTGGTCTTCAATCCACCGATCCTGCCAAAGACGCCGGAACAGTCTCCCTACGAGGCGGGCTGGAACGAGCAGATGGTGGAAGGCACTCGCAGGATGATCGAGTACCTCGCAGAGCAAGGCATCGTCGATCCGAAGCGCGTCGCGGCCGGCGGTCAATCCGGGGGCGGCTATACGACTGCGAACCTGCTTGCGCACTCCGATCTGTTCCGCGCCGGCATCGCCTGCAACGGGCTGTACAACCGCACGCTCTCGCCGTTCGGGGTCGCGCTGTTCGAAGAGCGGTCGCTCTGGCAGGTACCGAAGAACTACATCGAGATGTCGCCGCTGTTCCATGCGGACAAGATCCAGGCGCCGCTGCTCATCCTCAAAGGGCAGGACGAGAACCATCCCTCCATCCATCCGGCCGAGTCCGCGAACTTGTTCGGTGCGCTGAAGGGTCTCGGCAAGACGGCGCGCTACGTGGAGTTTCCATTGGAGGAGCACTCGAACATCGCCTACGAGTCCGTGCTGCATCAACTCTGGGAAATGGAGCGTTGGTTGCAGATGTACCTGGGAGCGGGCTGGAAGCCGAGTGAGCAGTGAAATGTCGATCAGCGCAATGGTAAGAGTGGGTCGCGCGGCTCTGTCCTGCTGCGTCGTAGTCACGGGCGCGCACGCGTTGCTCTTCAGTAGCGAGTGCGCATCTGCGCAATCAGTCAGACCGATGTGCTGCGACACGTCGTGCTGAGGCACCGGGGGCGCTCAGTCGCCGGTGTTTTTCTCTGTGATCGGAACGATACAGAAGGTCAACCGTGCCCACGATAGGCTGCGTATGAATGCCATGAAATCAAGTGCCTGCGGTGCCGGTTTCGCATTGGTCGCGAGCCTATTTTCGATGGCATCCGCGGCGACGACTGCTCGGCCGCTCGACATCGACCACGTCACGAAGATGCGCTCGATACAGCATCTCGCACTGTCGCCGG
>JAEYXD010000102.1 GCA_023428645.1 Pseudomonadota bacterium | reverse complement strand
CATCATGGGCTTCCTGCAGGGCCATCCGCCGCAGGTCGCGATCGAGTTCGGCCGCAAGTCGACGCCAGGCGATCGCCGTCCGAGCTTCAAGGATCTGGAAGCTCAGCTGCGCGGCAAGAAGTAACCGCCCATGGCCGCCAATCACGAGGGCAGCGCGCCGATCATCATCAAGCGCGTGAAGAAGCACGGGCACGGTCATCACGGCGGCTCGTGGAAGGTCGCGTTCGCGGATTTCGCGACCGCGATGATGGCGTTCTTCCTGTTGATGTGGCTGATGGGCTCGACGTCGGAAGAGCAGAAGGGCGCGATCTCCGAATACTTCAACAACCCGAGCGCGGTGCCGGGATCGAGCACCGTGCCTTCGCCGACCTCGATCCAGGGTCCAGGGGGCGCGAGCACGAGCATGATCCAGCTCGGCGGCGGCATGGAGCTGCACAAGACCGCGGCAGCGGCCGAGGAAGCGCACCCCATGGACATCGCGTCGACATCCGAGGAGGCACTGCGCATGGCAGAGCTGCAAGCGGATGCGGAGCGACTGGAGGGCTTGATGGGTCAGCTGCGCGATGCGATCGACACTCGCGAAACGCTCGCCAAGTTCAAGGATCAGATCCTGCTCGACGTGACGCCGGAGGGCGTCCGCATTCAGATCGTCGATCACGAGCGCCGCTCGATGTTTCCGCTCGGCAGCGCAACGCTCGAGGCGTTCAGCGCGCAGATCTTGCGCGAGCTTGCGGGCATCGTGAATGGCGTGCCGAATCGCCTCAGCGTCAGCGGCCACACGGACATTCGCCCGTACGTGAAGCTGAATTACAGCAACTGGGAGCTGTCGGCCGACCGCGCGAATGCGGCGCGGCGCGCGCTCGTGTCGGGCGGCCTGCCGCCGGAGAAGATCGGGCGGGTCGTCGGGCTCGCGTCCAGCGTGCTGCTCGATGCGCAAGCGCCCGATAGCCCGATCAATCGCCGCATCAGCATCATCGTGATGAACAAGCGCACCGAAGACGCGATCTACCAGGAGAACGGCGCGTTGTTCAGCGTGCAGGACCCGGCGGAGCATCGTCCGGCGGAAGTCGCGGCGCTGCGGTAACGACAGAAGAGAGCCTGCGGTAACGACGGAAGAGAGCAAGGGCAATCCGACACTGGATCGCCCGCTCGCAGGCGCGGCGGCACGAGGGCGCTCCGCGCCTTCGTGCAGAGGATCAGCTCTTGCGCACCCAGTCCGGATCGGGGAGTTCATGGAACGCGTGGCGCAGACTCTCGCTCCAGCGCGTGCGAATCATCTTGAAGTACGCGTGCTCCTCCGTGATGTTCACATGCGTATGAACCCGCAACGTGTCGCGCTGAATCGTCAGGAGATCGAGCGGCAGGCCCACGGACAGGTTCGAGCGAATCGTCGAGTCCATCGAGATCAGCGCGCACTTCGCCGCCTGCGCCAGACTCGTGCTGCGGCTCACGACCCGGTCGAGGATGGGCTTGCCGTACTTGGATTCGCCGATCTGGAAATACGGCGTATCGGCGGTCGCCTCGATGAAATTCCCCGGCGCGTAAATGCTGAACAGACGCGGCAGCTCACCGTCGATCTGGCCGCCGAAGATGACCTGCGCGTTGAATTCGACGTGATGCTCCTTGAGCGCCTCGGCGTCACGCCGATGAACTTCGCGCAACGCCTCGCCGACCTCGCGCGCCGCCTCGAACATGTTCCGAGCGGTGAAGAGGTTCTCCTCCCCCGCCTGGATGCGCTCGCGAAGAATGCTGATGACCGCTTGCGAGATCGCCAGATTGCCCGCCGTCATCGCGACCAGGACGCGCTCGCCGTGTTTCTCGAAGACGCTGATCTTTCGAAAGGTGTTGACCTGGTCGACGCCCGCGCTCGTGCGCGAATCGGCGAGGAACACGAGCCCTGCATCGAGCAGCATGCCTACGCAGTAAGTCATGATTGAAGGTTCGACAATAGCGAGAGAAAGAGCGGCGATCCTGAACGCTCAGTGACGGCCAGGTCAACGTCACTCACTGCTGCGCCGACTTGGCAACGCTCACGGCGACGTGCATTTCCTCCGGCCCGCCGCCACGACGCACCCCGCGCACGGGACAGGCATCGAGATAGTCGCGGCCCACGGCGAGTCTGCAATGTTGGCCGCCCACGAGCGCGCTATGGGTCACGTCGATCGCCAACCAGCCGCCCGCGTCGTCTCCCGGCCACACATCGACCCACGCGTGACTCGCGACGTCGCCATCCTTGCCCGTGTAGAAATAGCCGCTGACATAGCGCGCCGGAATGCCCGAGGCGCGACAGCATGCGATGAAGATATGAGCATGATCCTGACAGACCCCTTTGCCGCGCGCGAACGCACGCGCGGCGGACTCGTGCACATCGGTCACGCCTTGCTCGTATTGCACGGCCTCGCGCACCGCTTCCGACAACTTGAGCAGATCCGAGCGGCGGTCCCCCGTCTTCGGCATGCTCCGCGCGACGAAGCTCAGCATCGCCTCGTCGGGGCGCGTCAACGAGGTCTCGGCGAGGTACGCGAGCGGCGACAGCCTGCCTTCATCGGGCAGCACGACGCCCGCCGCATCCTCGATATCGACGACGCCGCTCACGAGGATTCGAATCTCGCGATGCGGATCGTCGCGCGTGAGCAAGTGCACGACGTTACCGTACGCGTCGATCTGCGCGTGCTGCCGGCCAGGCGCCGAGATCTTCCAGGTCAGGGTGCGCTGACCGGGCTCGCGGCGCGGGGTCATGCGCAGATTCTGCACGCTGCGTTTGACG
The DNA here is from genome assembly GCA_023428645.1 of Pseudomonadota bacterium. Taxonomy (GTDB): domain Bacteria; phylum Pseudomonadota; class Gammaproteobacteria; order Steroidobacterales; family Steroidobacteraceae; genus Steroidobacter. Next base: position 49,473 of record JAEYXD010000102.1, on the reverse strand, counting down.
GGCTCGCGATAGCGGTACAGCGTCTCGTGTCGAATGTGCAATTGCATGCTGTCCCCAATCAATCCGCCGCCGAAACCAGAAAATCGTGCGCCACGCGCTCACCAAGATCACGCGTGCGCCCCACGAACTGCATGAGGTATTCGTGCAGCCCCATCGCGAAGATGTCGTCGATGCGGCCGAAGTTCAGCGACGCCTGTAATTCGCCGGCGCGCCGCTCCGTTTCGGCGGAGTGCGCGTTGCGAACGGCGCACAGATGCGTGAACACCTGCGACATGCAGCGCCGCAGCGAGCGCGGCATGTCGTCGCGCAGAACGAACAGTTCGGCGACCCGCCGCGGCGTGATGAGATCGCGATAGACGCGGCGATAGATCTCGAACGCCGACACCGAATGCAGCAGCGCGCTCCATTGGTAATAGTCGGTCGCGCCGCCGGCCCGCTCGCCGCGCGGCAGCAGCAGGTGATATTTCACGTCGAGGATGCGCGCGGTGCTGTCGCTGCGCTCGAGGTACGTGCCGAGCCAGATGAAGTGCCACGCTTCGTCGCGCAGCATCGTGCTCTGGATGACACCGCGAGTCAGGTTCGAGCGATGCTTCACCCATTCGAAGAAATCGCCCATCTCCGCGGCGGACGCGGAGCGCATGCCCGCGACGCGCATCTCCAGCCAGGTCGAGTTCAACGTCTGCCAGAGCTCGGACGTGAGCGTGCCACGCACGGCGCGCGCGTTTTCACGGGCGGCGCGCACGCTGCTGTAGATGCTGATCGGGTTGTCGCGATCGAACGCGAGAAACGCCAGCGCGTTCGCGGGCGTCACGGCGTCGTAACGCTGCTTGAATGCGTCGAGCAGGCCAATGATCGTGAGCGTCGCCGCCCAGGCCTGCCCGACGATTTCGCCGCCTTGCGGCAGCAGCGACATGCGCTGGTTCACCTCCAGCATGCGCGCGAGGTTCTCGGCGCGCTCGGTGTAGCGCGCCATCCAGTACAAGTGATCCGCCGTGCGACTCAGCATGCGTGTGTTCCGATCCGGCTCGTCATCAGGCCTCCAACACCCAGGTGTCCTTCGTGCCGCCGCCTTGCGACGAATTCACGACGAGCGAGCCCTCGCGCAATGCGACGCGCGTCAGACCGCCCGGCACGAGCGTCACTTCGCGGCCCGACAGGACGAACGGGCGCAGATCGATGTGCCGCGGCGCGACGCCGCTTTCGACGAACGTCGGGCACATCGAGAGTGCGAGCGTCGGTTGCGCGATGTACTTCTCCGGCGCGCGCAGGATGCGCTCGCGGAAGGCTTCGATCTGCTCGCGTGTCGCCGTCGGCCCGATCAGCATGCCGTAGCCGCCCGCGCCGTGAACCTCCTTGACGACGAGCTCGTGCAGATTCGCGAGCGTGTACTCCAGCTCTTCCTTGCGCCGTAGCACGTACGTCGGCACGTTCGCGATCAGCGGCGCTTCGCCCAGGTAGAAGCGAATCATGTCGGGCACGTAGGGGTAGATGGATTTGTCGTCGGCGACGCCGGTGCCGATCGCGTTCGCGATCGTGACGCGTCCGGCGCGATAGCTCGCGAGCAGTCCCGGCACGCCGAGCATGGAATCGGGGCGGAACACGAGCGGATCGAGGAAGTCGTCGTCGATACGGCGATAAATCACGTCGACGCGCTGCGGTCCGCGCGTCGTGCGCATGTACAGGAATTCGTCTTCGACGAACAGGTCCTGGCCTTCGACCAGCTCGACGCCCATTTGCTGCGCGAGGAACGCATGCTCGAAGTACGCGCTGTTGTACGCGCCTGGGGTCAGCAGCACGACGGTTGGATCGTTCACGCCCGACGGTGCGACGCTGCGCAGGTTCTCCAGCAGCAGATCGGGATAGTGTTCGACCGGCGCGATCGGCTGCCGCGCGAACAGCTCCGGGAACAGACGCATCATCATGCGGCGGTCTTCGATCATGTACGAGACGCCGGACGGCACGCGCAAGTTGTCCTCGAGCACGTAGAACTCGCCGGGACCGGCTCGCACGACGTCGATGCCCGCGATGTGCGCGTAGATCGATCCGGGCACGTCGATGCCCTGCATCTCCGGTCGGTACTGTCCGTTGCACAGCACCTGCTCGCTCGGAATGCGGCCGGCCTTCAGGATTTCCTGGTCGTGGTAGATGTCGTTGATGAATGCGTTCAGCGCGCGCACGCGCTGCTTCAAGCCTGCGGCGAGATGCCGCCATTCATCGACCGGAATGATGCGCGGCACGATGTCGAACGGGATCAGCCGCTCGGTGCCCGCCTCCTCGCCATAGACCGCGAACGTGACACCCACGCGATGAAACAACGTGTCGGCTTCGGCACGCTTCTGCGCGACGTGCGCCGCCGGCGTCTTCGCGAGCCAGGACGCAAAGGCACGGTAATGCTCACGCACGCCGCCATCCTCGGCGTGCATCTCGTCATATGGTGATTGCCCCATTCGCGGATCTGTTGTTCGTTGGAAGTCCAACGGAGTCAGCGAAAAGCGTGCCAGCCGTCCTCATGGACGTCGGAGCCAATTTGGGGCGCAAAAACGCGAGGGTGGGACGCAGAAAGCGCAGGACCGGCGCTATTTTGGTGCGTGACGCAAATTGAGCGCACCGAACATTGGCGTTCGGTGCGCGGCGCGTACCTTCCGAGTGTTTCGGCCGGCCGCGCGCAAACCGATCAGGGCATCTGGATCTTGCCGCCGCCGAGATTCGGCGGCAGTCCGCCCGACGGCACGACCAGCTGCGAAGCCTGCTGGCGGCGCATCTCCTGGATCTGCTGCACCGTACGCTCGATCGCGGCCGTCGCGGCGGCGGAAAACCCCGCGACCGCCTCCGTGAGCGTCTTGCCTTCGATCTCGAAGTTGATCGGCACGGGGCCCATGTTCGTCATGATTTCGGCTTGGCCGATGAACAGCACGGGGCGGCTGGAATCGACGCTGCCTTCACTGGTCACCGGCGTGAGACGGCGGATGGCGCCCACTTTGCGATCAGTGAACATCTCCTCTTGATACAGGGCCGCGCTGTCCATTTGCGGGTCTGCGTTGCGTTCGTCTGCCATCGTGTCCTCAACCGTTCATCTTGGGGGGCGAGGACAGTAGACCCCGATGCGGGCCTCGTAAAGAGCGAAGACGCACCGCCAACGCAAGGTCGGCAGCGCGGTTACAATGCCGCCCTATTTTTCACGGCTCCCTTCGCCATGCAGCAATCAGACAATCCTTTCAGCGAGGCCTTTGGCAAAGCGGTCGATCTCGGCAACAAGATCGCGGACACGGACCAGAAGGCCGATATTTGGGACATCGCAGACGGCCTTCTGGCGGGAGCGGTCCAGTATTGGCTGTATTCGCGTCAGCCCTGCTCCGACCCCGAGTGCGAGGAATGCCTCGCGATCAGCACGGCCGAAAGCCGCCTCGAGGAGCTGCGCAAACTCATGCGCCAGTTCGCCGAAGAGAGCGAATATTTCCACTCGCCTACCGACCGGAACGTCGGCCGGGCCTGAAATCGCCGGTAGCCGCACGAAAGTCAACGGCGCGGCCGCGGGTTTTGCTTGCGTCGCAGCCGGCCGTCGATCTTATTGATTTTAAAAGTGTCTTTTGCGCAACACGGCCACCCGCCCCGGATCTGGGATCTAGCGCACACCACGTTCAGTGCGACGCAGTCCACACTTTCTGGCGCGCATTTCGCCGCAGGAGGAGCGCGATGGGGTTGCTCAAGAATCTGAAGCTTCGTCACCGGGCATACGTGTGCGCGTACAACTCGTTCCGCTTTGCAGCTCGGCTGCGGGGAGATCTGAGCGAGTTCGCGCCGTCGATCGCCGAGACGATTCAGAGCGTCGGGGATGAACTCGCCGCGTTGGCGCGTGACGGCTGCCCCACCGAGAGCGATCGCCGCCAGCTCATCGATGGTCTCGAGGGTGCACTGCGGGCGCTCGGCCTGTCGGATGCCGCCCAAGTCCACATCGTGTCGCAGCTTGCGCCGCGGATCATGGCGGGCGAGCCCGCCAGCGTCAGCAAGGAAGCCTGGACTCGGATCGCGGTGTAGCGTCTCTGTACTACATAACCGCAAACGCCAGCCGGGGAGGCCCTGTCGCGATCATCCCACGTCGGCTGAAAGCGACCGTCTCGCTTGACTTGTTGAGGTCGGCTGCAGAAAGATCCCTGCAAGTGCCAAGGGCAAACCCGCCGAAAGGCGGGGACGCAAAGCTTCCGGTCTAAAGGATTTTTTCCTACGACAGCGGGGTCGCCACCGACGCAGCACGAGCTGCGGCCGCCGGTTTCGTCACGGGCCTTCAGGCCCGCCACAAGAGCGGAACCGGACGTGGACTCTCAGCGCGCTCGCGCAAGCGCGCCTTCCCCGCCCGTGAAGACTTGGCCTGATCGATGGCTGCCGGTGGCGTTTGCTGCCGCTTACATGGGGAAGTTGGCGTGGACAAGCACACGAGCAAGGCGCGCGTAGCGGACACCACCCTCGCGGGCGCCGCATTGATCAATGCGAGCGGCACCGGCTCCTCGCTGTTCGTGATCAACCTCTGCGCCTCGATGGCGCCGGCCGCCAACCTCGGCAAGTCCCTGCCCGGTCTCGAAGCCTATCGCCTGTATCAGGTCGCCCGCCGCGAAGACGGCCGTACGCGCTACCGACTGCGGCTGGGCTTTTTCACGAGTGAAGCGGATGCAGAAGGGGTGCTCAGCACCGTCCGAGATGCATACCCCACTGCGTTCACGGCCTGTCTGTGCGATGAGGACCGCAAGTTCGCGCGTGGCTTCACACCCGAGCCAGGCACGCCGGCCGCGCCCGCGAAGATGACCATCGTGGAGCGCAAGGCGCCCGCGCCAGTCACCCACGCCCCGATCCCCGCGGCCGCAGCGAAGGGCGCTGCTCCGTTACCAGCGCCCGCAGCGAAGGCTGCAACGCCGACGCCCGTACCTGCTGCAGCGAAGCCCACAACGCCAGTACCCGCAGCGAAGCCCGCGGCTCCCGCGCCAACGCCAGCAGCGAAGACCGCGGCACCGACACCGGCGGCGAAGTCCACCGCGACGGCGAGGACCCCGACGGCGACACCCGCGCCCGTCGAGATCGAGCTGAGCTGGGAGCCTTCACAGCCAGCGCCGGTCGCAACGCCCCCCGTCGTTACAACAGCGAAGACACCCGCGGCGCAGCCGAAGGCTCCGCCGCGGGCCACGATCGATCCGCCCGCGAAGCTGCGGGCCGCGATCGAACTGTCGCTCGAGTCCGAGCCGACACCAGCCCCCACGCCGCAAGTCACTGCGAGCACGCCCGCCAACGAGCCGTTCCGCGTCAGCAAAGGCATCGACTTGCCGACCACGTCGCTGTCGCTCGAATCGACGAACAGGATGCGCGCGATCACGCCGGCCGCGGCGGCGAAACCCGTGGCAAAACCCGCCGCACCGGTCGCGGCGCCCACGCCTGCCGCCTCGGCATCAGACACCACGAAGATGAAGGCCGCGCACGCGGCCGCGCCTGCGGCGGTAAAGCAAGGTGCACGTCCGTCGCTCGCGGACGTGCCCGAGCTCGATTCGACGCAGACGATCCGTGCCTTGACGAGCGCCGAACTGCAGGACGAGTCGCAGGAAAAATGGTTTGCGATTCAGCTCGCCGTCTCCGATCAGCCCGTCAATCTGGAGGCGATGCCGCGGCTCGACATCTTCGAGGCTTATCGCCTGTATTCGGTCGCGAGCGCAGGCAGCGGCAAGATCACGCACTCGCTGCGCATCGGTTTCTTCCGCGAGGAAGTGTCGGCCGAGGCCGTCTCCGGCTACTTGAAGACGTTCTTCGCCTCGCCGACGGTCGTGCGCATCAGCATTGCGGAACAAGCGCGCTTCAAGGATGCCCCGGCGCAGAAGCACACGCCGGCACCGAAAGCGGAAGTGCTCGATCTCAGCCATGCGCGCGAGCGCACGTCGAAGCCGATCCCGACGGTGACGATGGAGGTCGCCACTCCACGCTTCGATCCGAACGCAACGGGCGGCTTCAAGACCTCCGCCTCCGGCGCGCACAAGGCATTGGCGTCCGCGACAGGGGCCTACAACGCGCTGGCATCCTCCACGGGCGTACACAAGGCACTTGCCACGTCGACCGGTGCGCATCGCGCCCTCGGCGCGAGCGGCTCGCACAAGGCCCTGAAGGTGGCGTCGAAATCGACCCTCCCGCCGACGAAGCGCTCCCCGGTCGCGACGAAGAGCTTGGCCACGGGCCGGCACAAGGCGCTGCAGTCGAAAAAAAGCCTGAACGAGCAGCTCTTGGACGAGGCCCGCGAAGTGGAGCTGTCGGAGAGCGGCATTCGCAAGCTGCCGAAGAGCGATTCCCTGCTGTCCAAGATGTTCGGCAAGCTCACGAAGAGCTAGACGGTTGACAGCCTGCAGGCGGCTGCAGGCATGCTGCTGGCCGATCGAGCAGCGATCGTTTCATCGAGACCGCCATGGACTTCGCGACGACAGACCTCTCCGACACCTTCGGCGACGAGCTGCAAGCGTGCCAACCCCTGTTCCGCGATTTCGGCGGTGTCGTCCGCTTCGCGGGCCCGATCGCGACACTCAAATGCTTCGAGGACAACTCGCGCGTACGCGAGCTCGTCGCGGAGCCAGGCGCTGGACGGGTGCTCGTCGTCGATGCGGGAGGCTCGATGCGACGCGCGGTGCTCGGCGATCTGCTCGCGCAGCAAGCGGTCGACAATGGCTGGAGCGGTTTCGTCATCTTCGGCTGTATTCGCGATTCCGCCGCCATCGCACGCATGCCGATCGGCGTGAAAGCCCTCGGCACCCATCCGGTCAAGACCGACAAGCGCGGCGAGGGACAGCGCGACGTCAAGGTTCGCTTTGCCGACGCGACATTCGCCCCGCACGATTGGCTGTACGCGGACGAAGATGGAATTCTCGTCGCGCCTCGCAAGCTCGTGTGAATTGACCTGTCAACGAGAAAGAGGCGCGAGCAGGACGTGCTCGCATTCGTGTCATCGCACCCGCGAGCACACGATCCGTTCGTACGCCCATGAGTTTCTCTTATACGTATGGCCGCCGCGCCAGGGATGACTAGAATCGCGTGCGCCAGCAATCGCCAGCCACCGAGGTTCATCATGAGCGACTCGCGCCTCGATCGTCGTACTCTCCTGAAGAACGCCCTCGTCGGAATCGTAGCCTTGCCTGCCGCGGGACTCGTACGCGAAGCAGCAGCCGCGGACGCGCCAGCACGCCTGGAAGAATCGGACCCGCTCGCGAAGTCGATGGGCTACGTGCACAACGCGAAGCAGGTGGATGCGAGCAAGAACCCGCAGTACAAGCCGGGAGCACATTGCGCGAACTGCGTACAGCTCGTCGGCAAGGAAGGCGATGAATGGCGGCCCTGCAACATATTCCAGGGCAAGCTCGTGAACGCGAACGGCTGGTGCAAAGTGTGGACCATGAAGCCGGGCGCGAAGATGTAAGTCGCGGATTGATGCGGGTTACGGCCCGAAAGACTCTCCTTCCAGATTGACACCGTCACGATCCGTGTCGAGAAGGTTCCGCCTCAACTATCCCGGAGAAGACCCCCTCCCCTAACCCTCCCCCGCTTCGCGGGGGAGGGGGAGTTGGATGAGGCCGTTCTTCATAGGGGGATTCGTTCGCCGTAGCCCGTGAGCTCCAGATAACCCTTGCCGACCTGTCGCCCCTCCTCGTCGAACGCCCGCATCGCACCTTCCCAATAAATCGTGCCGGCGCTCGCGCGAGCATCGTTCTCCTGATCATCCAGCAGCGGCCGCAGGTGAACGGTGCGCTCGCCGACACGCACCCGCATCTCCACCGGATACTCGATGCCCGTGCGCGGCGACCGCCACGTTCTGACGACCTGCCAGTCGACCTGCTGCGGTTCGAACGTGCGTACGGCCCCGCTCGCCGCTCGCGTCGTTGCCGCGGCCCAATAGGCCTCTCCTTCCCCATTGCGCATCCGAAACGCCATCAGCGCCGAGCCGTCGTCGAGATTGATCCCCGTCCAGTCCCATCCTCGCGCGACGTCGTCGACGATCGAGCTGAACCATTCGTGATCGAGCCACGCGACGCCTTGCACCGTATGCGCTCGATCGCCGATCCAGATCCGCCCGCTCGTTTTCAGTTGCGGAAGACTCATGTAGTAACTCGCGGCGGCAGGGTCCGGCGTCTTCTGGCTGTAGCCGCCGCGGCCATGCAACAGCGGCGCCTGCGCCATCTCGAACTCGAGCTCGAAACGGAACTCGCTCGTCGCGAGATCGGCGGCGAGCGCCGCGTCGCTCGTGCGGCGCAGCGACCAGTCGTCGATGTGCACGTCGAGCGCGCCTTCAAGAGCTTCGGCGAGACCGAAGCCAGCGCGAGCAATCCTTTCGGCCCGGCGCAGCCGGCCGTGTGTTGGATCGCTGAGGGAAGCGTGCGCAACCAGCAGTTGCTTCGCGGCAAAGCGTGAAGGATTGCTCTCGTCGAAGCCCGGTCGATGACGAAAGAACGTCACCTGGAAGCCGAACGGCTGGCCCGTCTCGTCGGCAAGCCAGCCCGTCAGATACCACCACTCGGTCATGAAGTCTGGATGACTGCCCTCATCGCGCGGCAGCTCGATCGCATAGCCCGGCACGGCTCGCGAATACTCCACGTCCGCGCTCGCCGCTGGGACGAGCAGCGCGATCCAACACGCGATCAGCACGCGCACGCGCATCACCAATCTTCCTTCACGGCTCGTACGACATCGCCGCTCATCGCCGAGCGCCCGCTCACGACGGCGATCAACGTCGCGGCCGCGATCAATGTCGCGCTGCACGCGACGAGCGTGCCCGCGGGGACGAACACGTCCATGCTCCAGTGAAAGGACTGTCGATTCACCACGTAGATCAGGATGGCACTCACGATGCCGCCCGTCAGCAGTCCGACGAGGACGCCGAGCGCGCCGAGCACGCCGCCCTCGCTCGCGAGCATCTGCCCGATTTGCGCGCGCGTCACGCCAAGATGCCGCAGCACGCCCAGCTCGCTGCGACGCGCCAGCACTTGCGCACTGATGCCCGCGCTGATGCCGAACAGCCCGATGACGATCGCGACGATCTCGAGAACGTACGTCACCGCGAACGTACGATCGAAGACTTGCAGCGACATGCGGCGCAGCTCCCGCGGCGTGCGCATGTCGTATTGCACGTCGTTGCCGAGCACGGCGCGGATTCGCTGCTGCACGGACTCGACACTCGTATTCGGCGCGAGCCAGAAGCTCACGGCGTTCGTCGCCGCATCGCCGGTCAACCGAACGTAGTCGCGTCGATCGATGAGCAATGCGCCGTTCGGATGCTCGTAGTCGCGCCACACCCCGCGAACCGAGGCAGCCTGCGCGACGGCTCCCAGCGGCATTGCGATCTCGTCACCGGGTGCGAGTTCGAATCGATCCGCCGCGGCCTCGGAGATCCAGATCGGCAAGCCGGTCGCCCCCGTATCGCGCGCGCGCCGCTCCAACCAGATATCGTTTTCGATCGTGCGCGGATCGAGATCCCGCGCGACGACGGTGAGCGGCGGCTTGGCCGGGTCCAACGTGACCTGCGCGAAGCGCGCACTCGCGACGCGCTCGACGCCCTCGATCGCCGCGAGCGCTGCGAGTTGTCGGGCATCCAGGAACGCCGACTGCCCGATGTGACCGACCCGCAGGTACACATCCGCTGGCAATATCTTCTGCGTCCACGCGTCGAGCGAGCCGCGGAACGACGTGACCATGATCAGCATCGCGACCATCAGACTGAAGCTCACGACGATGGCTGCGACGCTCAAGGTCGCGTAGCGGCCGCTGCCGCGCAGATGCGAGATCGCAAGCTCCGCCGGCACGCTCGGCAGCGTTGGCAATGGACGCAACAGACGCTGCAGCAACGAGGGAATCGCGATGATCGTCGCCAGGATGATGAGCGCAATCGCGGCGTAGCCCGCGAGCGGCAACTCGCCGATCGCGGGCACGAAGCCAAGTGCGCCACCCGCGAGCGCGATCACGAGCGCAACGAAGCCGTGCGCGCGCACGGGCGCCTGCGCGGCGTCGCCGGATTTCAGCGACGTCGCCGTCGCGATGAGTGTCGCCTGGAACGCTGGATAGGCCGCGCCGACGACGGCCGCGCACGTACCGAGCACGATGAAGCCGCCGGCCTCGAGCATGCCCGCGCTCACGGACGTAGCGGCCGCTCGAACGTAGCCGGCGCCAAGATCGGCGCCGGTCAACTGCAGCGCGTAATTCGCCACGAGATACCCCAGCGCGACGCCGGCACCGGCGCCCACGACGCCGACGATGGCCGCCTCGGCGATCGTGTGCACGAACTGCTCGCGATGCGTCACACCGAGCGCATGCAGCAGCGCGAGCTCGCGGCGCCGCCGCAGGATCGCGAGCGTCTGCGTCGAGTAGACGAGGAATCCGCCGGTGAACAGCGCGACCAGCGCGAGCGCCGTGAGATTCGCGCGATACGCGCGGGAGAGGCGCAGCGCGTCGTCCGTCGACTGCCCAGGCGTCAGCAGGCGCACGTTCCGCGGCAGGATGCGCTCGATCGCCGCGCGCACGGCGGAACTGTTCGCGTCGGGCGCCACGCGAACATTGATCCGCCGCAGCTTGCCGAGCGCGCCGAACTTCCATTGCGCCGTCGCGATGTCGAGCAGCGCCGCGCGATCCTCGAGCGCGATGCTCGGCAGTACGGACGCGATGTCGAAGCGCTCGCGCCGCGTGCCGACCTGCAGCTCGAGCGAATCGCCCGCCTGCAACCCCAGATCCCGCGCGGCCTGTGCGGACAGTACGAGCGCTTGCGAACCGACGGTCTGACCCCCGCCCGCGAGCGTCGGCGCGAGATTCGCCACGGACGGCTGCAGCTCACGCGCTCGAAATGCGTCGATCCCCAGCACCTTGAGCGTGCCGCGGCGATCCGCGAGCTGCGCGGATATCTCGACGACGGGGCTGACCGCCGCGACGCCGGCGATGCGCGCGATCCGCGGATACAGCGCTTCGTCGAAACCCGCCGCGTCGCCCTCGACCGCGAGATCGGCCAGCCCGTACAGGCTGCGCGCCGCTTTCGAGATCTCGTCGGCGGCAGTGCGGTTGATGAGGAACACCGCGAATCCCAAGGCGACGCCGAGCGCGATCACGAACACCGACAGCACGGTGCGGCCAGGCGCGCGGATCATCGGCCCGAAGACCGCGGCCTGCCACACGATGAGCTGCGCACGCATCAACGGTCGGCTGCGAGGCCGCCCCGCGTGAGCTTGAGAATGCGCTGCGTCGTCGCCGCGGCGACTTCGGAATGCGTGACGAGAATGCACGCGGCACGATCCCGCTCGAGCTGCGTCGCGAGCAGCGTCAGCACCTGCTGGGCCGAGTCGACATCCAGATTGCCGGTCGGCTCGTCGGCGAGCACGAGCGCCGGACGATGCACGAGCGCGCGGGCGATCGCGACCCGCTGCATCTCGCCCCCGGACAACTCGCGTGGATACGCATCGCGGCGCGCCTCGAGGCCGACCGCCGCAAGCATCTCATCGACACGATCGCGCGCGTGCCTGTCCGCACGGCCGTTGAGCGCGAGAGGGAGCGCAACGTTCTTTTCGATCGTGAGATGCGGCAGGAGATGAAAGGCCTGAAAGACGAACCCCAGGCGCGCGCGACGCAGCCGCGTGCGTGCCGCGTCGTCGAGGGCCGCGAGATCCTCGCCCTCGATCATGATGCGGCCGGTGTCGGGAACGTCGAGGCCCGCGATCAGATTCAGCAGCGTCGATTTGCCGACACCGGATTCACCCATGATCGCGACGTAATGGCCGGGCGCGAGCTGGAGCGACACGTCCTCGAGCACGCGGCGTGAGCCGAAGGACTTCGAAACATGATCGACGTGCAGCATCGGTGGATTGAGTCACGTCTCGGGCGAGCGCAGTCGCCCCCTCGGGAGAGGGATCAGAAGCCGAACGACACGCCGAGAGAACCGGTGTACTGCACGAGCGTGTCGCTTTTCGGCTTGATCGCGCAACCGGACGTGTTCGCCGGATCGGACACGCAAAAGATCTCGCTGTCGTCCTGGAGCAGCGTGACGAACGCGCGAAAATCCAGCCGTAGGCCAAAGCGCTGCGTGATCGGAAACCGCATGCCGCCCCCGACGCTGAACGCGATCTTCGTTTCATCGTCGAGTCCAGCGGCCTTGGGCGAGAAACGCGCGCCGCCCACCGTGACGCCAAAATACGGATGCACGTAGCGAGATTGCGGATAGGAAACGGTGCCGCCGAGCTGCAGATACTCGATGTCGAGATCGATCGGCGCACCGCCGTCGACCTTCGTGCCCTGCTTCGCGTAGAAGAGCTCGTATTGGCGCTCCGGAACATCGGCCATCAAGTTCAGGAACACGCCGTAGGTCGAGTCCGCATCGATGTCGCGCTTGGCGTCGGTCGCGGGATCTTCGAAGCCGCCGCCCCCCATCCAGCCGAAGAAGGGCGTGATCTCGACGGCGTTCGGCTCGCGCTCGTCCTGTGCTTGAGAGTGCGCGAACGGCGCAAACATCATCAATGCGGCCGTCGCGGCGAGCGCGGCGATCCGGCGCCGGTGCGCCAGCGGACGAACTCCGTGGGCGGCTTGAGAATTCAGAAGTACCAACGACCGGTCGCGCATGCAAAACTCCTTGATGCTCCACGGCTCTTGTCGCCATTCGTCGACGTCGAGAGCGAACGTGGCTGCGTAAGTTACCACGAGGATCGACCCTTGAAAGTCTCGGCGCTGCTCGTGCTCGCCTTGTTCGCCGCGCTGACGTTCGGACTGTTCGCCTACATGAACCGTCCGATCGATGAGCCGAGCTGGCCCGCGAATGGCGTGCAAGGCATGGCGTTGTCCCCGTTCCGCGCCGGGCAAGATCCGCTCGACCGCACGCTCCCCTCGCGCGAGGAGATCGACGCCGACCTCAAGATGCTCGCCGATGCGCGCGTGCGGGCGGTGCGCTCCTATTCGTCCCTCGACTCGCTGGCGCTCATTCCGGAGCTGGCCGCGCGCCACAAGATGCTCGTGAGCGTCGGCGCCTGGCTCGATCGCGCGCGCGCGACGAATCAGGCCGAGATCGCGGCGGCGATCGAGCTCGCGAATCGTCACTCGAACGTCATTCGCGTCTTCGTCGGCAACGAAACGATTCTGCGCGGCGACCTCACGGTCGCCGAATTGGGTGTGGAACTGGACCGCGTACGCGCGGCCGTCGATCAACCGGTGAGCACGGCGGAGCCCTGGCACGTATGGGTCGATCATCCGGAGCTCGCCGAGCATGTCGATTTCATCGGCGTGCATTTATTGCCGTACTGGGAGGGCATCGGCGTCGACGAGGCGGTCGACTTCCTGGTCTCGCGCATCGACATCCTGAAAGAGATGTTTCCGGACAAGCCGATCGTGATCGCCGAGGCGGGCTGGCCGTCGCAAGGCCGCACGCGCGGCGCGGCCGATGCATCGAAAAGCAACCAGGCATTGTTCCTGCGCCGCTTCCTCGAGCGCGCGCAGCAAGAGGGCTACGTCTACTACTTGATGGAAGCGTTCGATCAGCCGTGGAAGGCCCGCTACGAAGGCTCGGTCGGCGCGTATTGGGGCGTTTATGACGTCGAACGCCGACCCAAGTTCGAATTCGTCGCGCCGATCGTGCGCGTGCCCGCGTGGCAGACGCTTGCAGGCATCTCGGTCGCGATCGCCGTCGTGCTGCTCGGCATGTTCTATATGAACAGCAGCACGCTCGGCACGCGCGGGCGCAGCCTGCTGGCAATCGTCGTGTATGCGGTCTCCGCGGCCGCCGTGTGGATCGTGTACGACTATTCGCAACGGTACCTCACCTTCACGAGCGTGCTGATCGGCACGCTGATGATCCTCGGGACCCTGGGCGTGATCGCGATCTTGATCGCCGAGGCGCACGAATGGGCGGAAGCGCATTGGTTCACGTCGCGCCGCCGCACATTGAGCACGAGCTCGCGGGCAGCGCATGTTCCGAAAGTGTCGATTCACGTGCCGGCGTACAACGAGCCGCCGGACATGCTGATCGCGACGCTCGATGCGCTCGCACGGCTCGCCTACGACGACTTCGAAGTCATCATCGTCGACAACAACACCCAGGATCCGATGATCTGGCAGCCTGTCGAGGCCCATTGCCGGCGGTTGGGCGAGCGCTTCAGGTTCTTCCATGTCGCGCCGCTCGCGGGCTTCAAGGCGGGCGCGTTGAACTTCGCGCTGCAGCAGACGGCGGCGGATGCGACGATCATTGCGATCATCGACAGCGACTACCAGGTCGAGCCGTTCTGGCTGCGGGATCTCGTGCCGGCGTTCGACGACGCGCGCGTCGCGATCGTGCAGGCGCCGCAGGACTATCGCGATGACGAGCAGGATGCGTTCAAGGCGATGTGCTACGCCGAGTACCGCGGCTTTTTCCAGATCGGCATGATCACGCGCAACGAGCGCAACGCCATCATTCAGCACGGCACGATGTCGCTCGTGCGGCGCGATGCGCTCGAGCGCGTCGGCGGCTGGGCGGAATGGAGCATCACGGAGGATGCGGAGCTGGGCTTGCGAATGTTCGAGCACGGCTTCGAGGCTCACTACATTCCGCGCAGCTATGGCAAGGGACTCATGCCGAACAGCTTCATGGATTACAAGCGGCAGCGATTTCGCTGGGCGTACGGCGCGATGCAGATCTTGCGCGAGCATGCGCGGGCCTTACTGCTGCCGAGCGACACCCGGTTGACGCGCGGCCAACGCTATCACTTCATCGCGGGCTGGCTGCCATGGCTCGCCGATGGCTTGAGCCTCCTCTTCAATCTCGCGGCGTTGGTATGGTCGGTCGCGATGATTGTCGCGCCACATCGGATCGATCCGCCGTTGATCATGTTCTCGGTCGTGCCGCTCACCTTGTTCACGTTCAAGCTCGTGAAGCTCGCGCATCTGTACATCACCCGGATCGGCGCCAACGTGCGGCAGACGCTGGCCGCGGCGATCGCGGGGCTCGCGTTGTCGCACACGATCGGGATGGCGGTGTTGAAGAGCGCGTTCACACGGAACGAGCCATTTCATCGCACGCCGAAGGGCACTGAGCGCGGCTCGGCGCTGCGGGTGCTCACGGCCGCTCGTTCGGAAACGCTGTTTTTGCTGCTGCTGCTCGCCTGCGCCTACTTCATCACGCACCAGGTTCGCGTGGGACCGAACCTGGTGCTCGGACTTCCCGAGGAACTGAAGGGGCCTGACGTGTCGATCTGGGTGACCGTGCTGCTCATTCAAGCGATCCCTTACGCCGCGGCACTGCTGGTGTCGTTCATCGACGCGATCCGGCCGGGCGCGCGCTGGCTCGGCCAGCCGACTCACGGCATGGAGAATGCAGCGCACCGGGCCAGCTCCCCTCGCTCGTAGCTGGTCTCACGGGAATTCCCGAGCCAACGTTCGCGTTTGAAAAATGGCATCGGCAACTATCCGTACTGAATGCGAAGGTAGCCTTCGTCCAATCCGGCGTCGGTCTTTGCCGCAATTGCCGAGCCTCGCACCCGCATCGAGAATGCGACGCCATGGCGGATGCAGACGTCGTACTCCTCTCCCGAATCCAGTTTGGATTCGTGATGAGCTTTCACATCATCTTCCCCGCCTTCACGATCGGCCTCGCCAGCTGGCTCGCGTTTCTCGCCGGCATGTACCTGCGCACGAAGCGCACGTTATGGCGCGAGCTGTATCTCTTCTGGCTCAAGATCTTCGCCGTGTCCTTCGCGCTCGGGGTCGTCTCCGGCATCGTCATGAGCTTCCAGTTCGGCACGAACTGGGCCGGCCTGTCCGAGCGGGCCGGCAATATCCTGGGCCCGCTGCTCTCGTATGAAGTTCTGACGGCCTTCTTTCTCGAAGCGACCTTCCTCGGCGTCATGCTGTTCGGCTGGCGGCGCGTTTCCCCGCGGCTGCACTTTTTCGCGACCTGCATGGTGGCGCTCGGCACGCTCATCTCTACGTTCTGGATCATCTCCGCGAACAGCTGGATGCAGACACCCGCCGGCTACGAGATCCGCGACGGCGTCTTCCACGCCACGAACTGGTGGGAAGTGATCTTCAATCCGTCGTTCCCCATCCGCCTCACCCACATGGTGCTCGCCGCATTCATCACGACCTGCTTCGTCGTCGGCGGCGTCAGCGCGATCTATCTGTTGCACGATCGACACCGCGAAGCCGCCACGCTGATGCTGAAGCTCGCGACCGCGTTCGCCGCCATCACCGTGCCGCTGCAAATCGTCGTCGGCGATCTCCACGGGCTCGAGGTCCACAAGTATCAACCGGTAAAACTTGCAGCGATCGAAGGCCTTTGGGAAACGGGGCGCGGCATTCCGCTGTTGCTGTTCGCCATTCCCGATGCCGCCACCGAGACGAACCATTACGAAATCGGCGTGCCGAAACTCGGCAGCCTCATCATCACTCACGATCCCGAGGGCGTCGTGCGCGGTCTGGAGGCAGTGCCGCGCGACGAGCGCCCGCCCGTTGCCCCGGTGTTCTTCGGATTTCGCATCATGGTCGGGATCGGCGTGTTGATGCTGATCACCGCGGTGTGGTCGCTCGTGCGCTGGCGCCGCGACAAGCTCGGCGAAACACGGTCGTTGCTGCGACTGTGGGCGTGGATGTCACCGGCCGGGTTCATCGCCGTGCTCGCCGGCTGGTACACGACAGAAATCGGCCGTCAGCCCTATGTGATCTACGGACTGATGCGCACCGACGAGGCCGCGACCGTGATCGGCGCGGCCAGCGTCGTGACGTCCCTCGTCGCCTTCGGCACCGTGTATCTGTTCGTGTTCATCGCCGGCTCGTACTACCTGCTGAAGTTGCTGCGCAAGGGACCGCAACCCGTCGACGAACCGTCACGGCATCCGGAAGACCAACGCCCCGCGCGGCCCCTGTCGGTGCCGGAAGAGTCCGTCGAAGCCACGGAGAATTGAGTGGATATCGTCCTGCCCGTTGTCTGGTTCGGCATCATCGGCTTCGGCGTCATGATGTACGTGCTCATGGACGGCTTCGTGCTCGGCATCGGCATTCTCGCCCCGTTTTCCGAGAGCAAGCCGCAGCTCGATCAAATGATGAATACCGCCGCGCCCATCTGGGACGGCAACGAAACCTGGCTCGTGCTCGGCGGCGCCGGGCTGCTCGCGGCCTTTCCGAAGGCATACGCCGTGATGCTCTCCGGTCTGTATCTGCCCGTGCTACTCATGTTGATTGCGCTCGTGCTGCGCGGCGTCTCGTTCGAGTTCCGCTTCAAGGCGCATACATCGAAGCGCCTCTGGGGCATCTGCTTCGGCGTCGGCTCGATTTGCGCCGCGTTCGCGCAGGGGCTCATGCTCGGCGCGATCGTCGAGGGCATGCCGCTGCAGGAAGGCAAGTATCTGGGCGGGCCGTTCGCCTGGTTCAGCCCCTTCTCGATGCTGACCGGCTGCGCCGTCGTGTTCGGCTATGCGCTCCTCGGCAGCACGTGGCTCATCATGAAGACGACTGGCGAACTGCAGAACATCGCGTTCGACCTGACGCGGCCGCTCGTCGCCGTCGTCGTGGCTTTCATGGCGCTCGTCAGCGCGTGGCTGCCGTTCCTCAGCGGTCACATCATGTCGCGCTGGTTCGATAGCGGGCATTTCATCTATCTGTCGCCGATCCCGCTGCTCGCGCTCGCGAACGCGATCGCCCTGTGGCGCGCGGTGATGCATCGTGCCGAATACGCCCCGTTCATACTCGCGCTCACGTTCTTCGCGCTGGGCTTCGTGGGTCTCGTGCTCGGCATCTGGCCGAACATCATTCCACCGGACCTGAGCATCTGGCAGGCCGCGGCGCCGCCGTCGAGCCAAGGATTCGTGCTCGTCGGCACGCTCATCCTGATGCCGGCCGTGCTGGGCTACACGTACTGGTCGTACTCCGTGTTCAGAGGCAAGGTCACCGCGAACAGCGGTTATCACTAGGCCGCAGGGCGAGACCGGGTCCAGTCGGCACCAAGGCGAAAACGAGGTGCCTTTGTTGCTCAATTCGCTGACAAACAACGGCGCACGGTCAAGTCGCCGAGTGTCGTCTCTCAGCTCGTCCCTAACGGGCAATTGCCCCTGCCCCTAACGCGGACGTACGATGACATAACGCGGACCTAAACATATGAAACGATCCGCGCAGCAACGGATGGCGCGGAATGCTAAATACAGGACATTCGGATCGTTTTGGGGCAGGGTAATATGAAAATCCTCATCATCGATGACCATCCCTTGTTTCGTGCCGGTTTTCACGCCGTACTGGAACAGAGCGACCTGGACGCCGAGGTGCTGAGCGTCTCCTCGGTTGCCGAAGGACTGCAGGTCTTGAGACGCGACGGCGAAGTGGCCTTGGTCCTGCTGGACATTCACCTGAAGGGCGAAGACGGCTTCAACGCGATGCAGGTCATCGGCGAGAAATTCCCCACGACCGCCTGCATCATGATCTCGGGCGACGAGCAAGAAGCGGTCGTGAACCGCGCGATCGCGGCCGGAGCGTCGGGATTCATTCCCAAGTCCTTCACCGCCGACGAGATGATCGGGGCGATTCGCAAAGTGCTGAACGGCGACGTGTTCGTGCCGACACCGACGCCGCACGCGGCCGCCAGCGACGGCACCTCGCTCACCTTGCGCCAGCTCGAAGTCATCAGCATGCTCGGCCGTGGCTTCAGCAACAAGGAGATCGCCCGTGCCCTCGACGTTGCCGAGCGCACCGTCAAGGCGCACGTCAGCGCCGTATTCGAAGCACTGAACGTCCGCAACCGGACGCAAGCAGTGCTGGTCGCTCAACGTCGCGGCTTTCTGCCCGCCTCGAACAACGGCTACGCGGCCGCCTCGCAGTAAGTCGCACCGCCTCCCCCAAGCCATGGATGCAAGCTCCCTGCGACGCGTTGAGCAGCAACGCGTCGCGATGCTCTATGCGAACCGCTGGGCCGTCTCGAGCTCGGCGCTCATCATGACCGCGCTCATTGCGATCGTCGCGTGGCCGAACTCGACGCCGTTGCGCGTCTTGAGCTGGTGCGGCGTGGTCGTCGCGATTCAGGCCGGCCTGCAAGCGCTCGCCTCCGCCTACCGCAAGCACGCCGGCGGTGACGTCGATCCGCACGTCTGGGCGAGCCGATTCTCCCGCTCGTCCATCATCGCCGGCACGGTCTGGGGCTCCGCCGTGTTCGTGCTCGTGCCGGACCATCAGCCGCTCACGCTCGCACTGGTCTCCGCATGTCTCGCCGGCCGCGCGACCGTCACCACGATGACGCACGCGTATTATCCGGCGGCGATGAACGGCTTCACCGTGCCGATCTTCGGCATGCTCGCGCTGCGCTACGTGATGAACGGCGGCTACAGCAACGCGGCGCTCGGGGTGATGTGGATCGCGGTGCTCGGCTACATCCTGTTGTTCGTCGACAAGCAGGCGCGCGCGATCACGACGCAGATCCGCTTGCGCGTCGAGAACGAGGAACTGGTCGCGGAGCTGCGCCGGCAAAACGCGATCGCCGAGCAGGCACGCATCGCCGCCGAAGAAGCGAGCCGGTCGAAATCGCGGTTCTTCGCCGCCGCGAATCACGACCTCCGCCAGCCACTGCATTCGCTCGGCCTGTTCGCCACCGCGTTACGCAACGGCTCGGAGGGCCGCGCCGGCATCAAGCTGGTCGATCAGATCCTGCAATGCACGGATTCGCTCGAACGGCTGTTCGACAATCTGCTCGACATCTCGCGACTGGATGCGGGTCAGGTCGCGGTGAAGCTGCACATCGTGCCGTTGAACGATGTGCTCACACGCTTGCGGAGCATGTTCACGATTCCCGCGCAGGAAAAGAACCTCAAGCTGCGCCTGCGGCCCTCGGCGCTGCACGTGCATACGGATTCGACGCTGCTGTTTCGAGTGCTCTCGAATCTGGTGTCGAACGCGCTGCGCTACACCCAGTCCGGCGGCATCGTCGTGGGTTGTCGGCGGCGCGGCGATAAGGTGCTGATCGAGGTGTGGGACACGGGCATCGGCATTCCGGCCGAGCACCAGGAGCGCATCTTCGAGGAGTTCTATCAGCTCAATAATCCGGAGCGCGATCGCACACGCGGCCTGGGCCTCGGCCTGGCAACCGTGCGCCGTATCGCGCAGCTGCTCGATCACCCGGTCCAGGTGCAATCGCGCGTCGGCCGCGGATCGCGCTTCTCGATCGAGGTCCCCATCGCCGACCCGGCCCGCGTCCCGACCGCCTCGGCGACGGTCGAGCACAAGATTCCGAATCTGCTCCGCGGCAAATTCATCGTCGTGATCGACGATGAAGCCTCGGTGCGGCTCGGTATGCAGAGCCTGCTCGAAAGCTGGGGCTGCAGCTGCCTGACCGCGTCGAACGCGGAGGAAGCCCTCGCGGGCATGAGCGGCCGCATACCGGATTTCATCATCGCGGACCTGCGGTTGCGTGGCGAGAACACCGGCATCGAGGCGATCAAGGCGCTGCGGGCCGAGCTCGGCAACGGCGTCCCGGCGGTGCTCGTGTCTGGCGACACCGCCACCGACCAGCTGCGCAAAGTGAGCGCCGCCGGCCTGACGCTCATGCACAAGCCACTCAAGGCGGTGCGACTGCGGGCGATGCTCAACCACGAGTTCGCCAAAGCGCGCGACGCCGCCGCGAGCGCCTGAAGGACGGCAACGGCTTCGCTCGCGGCGCAAGTCGGGTACTCTTCGCGCCCTCCTGGCTGCGACCACGTATCTCATGGCTGTGCATCGTTCCAAACCCGCAGGCGTACGCCTGCAAAAGGCATTGGCGGACGCCGGTATCGGCGCACGCCGCGACTGCGAAGAGATGATCACGGCCGGCCGGGTCAAGGTGAACGGCCGAGTCGTGCAGGAGCTGCCCTGTTTCGTCGATCCGCGCCGCGATGTCGTGCAGGTCGATGAGGCCCGCGTCGACCTGCCGGACGTCGTCGCCGACGCCGCGCCCGCCCGGGCGTTCGTGTACTACCTCATCAACAAGCCGAAGGGCGTGATCACGACGACTCGCGATCCGGAAGGCCGCCGTAATGTGCTGGATTTGTTGCCGCCGCAAGTGCGCCACGCGGAACGGCTGTACCCGGTCGGCAGGCTGGACGCCGATTCCACCGGCCTGCTCCTGATCACGAACGACGGCGACCTCGCCTATCAGCTCACGCACCCCAAGTTCGGCGTTCCCAAGGAATACCGCGTCAACTGCGTTGGGCTCGCAACGGACGAGCAGATCCAGAAGCTCAAGCAAGGCATGTATCTCATCACGCCGACCGGCACCGGCACGAAGTCGTCGAAGCGGGCCTCGATGGAATCCGTGCGCATCCTCAAGCGGCTCGTCGACCGCAGCCGCGGCGATCGAACGCTGCTCAGTATTACGCTGCGCGAAGGCCAAAATCGCGAGATCCGCCGCATGCTCGCGCGTGTCGGTCTCAAGGTGCGGGACCTCGAGCGCGTCGCGATCGGGCCGTTACGAGCTCCCGACCTCAAGCAGGGCCAGGCGAAGCTGCTGGGCAAGCGCGATGTCGAGAAGCTGCGCGCTGCAACACTGGCGCGAACCAGTTAGCAGAATTCCCCGTCGGCCGCGCCGGCGCCCGGCGTTTTTGTGACGTGCATTTGCGCTACGGGATGTCGCACGCGTAGAGTTCGTGGCATCGGCACATTCAGGGATTGTATGGCGATGGTAGCTCGCACTCAGCCGAACCCTTTGACACACCGTCTTTCGCCCGAGGAACTGCGCGCACGCTGGATCGAGATGACGCGTGATCCGCTGCTCGCGCAAATACCGTACAAGCTCGAAATGAACGAGCGCGGCTCGATGGAGGTCAGTCCCGCCACCGGGCGGCACGCTTCATTGCAGACGCAGCTCGCGAGCGAGTTGCGCCGCTTGAAGCCGGACGGCGTCACGCTGACGAAGTGCGCCGTGGAAACGGAGCTCGGGGTGCGCGTACCGGATGTCGCGTGGGCCAGCGCCGGTTTCGTGCTTTCGAACGGCCTGGGCACGCCGCTGCCGTCCGCGCCGGACCTGTGCGTGGAGATGCTCTCGCATCTCAATCGGCGCATGCACGTGCTGGACAAGGTGACGGCTTATCTCACCGCCGGCGCCCATGAAGTCTGGCTCGTCCACGAATCCGGCCGGGTGGAAATATTGTCGGCTCGCGGCGCGCGCATCCAGAGCAGCTTGGGCATCGACATCAAGCTGTCGCTGTAGCTCAACCCCGCGGCGCTGGGCGATCGCCGATCGGTCGCACCAGGCCTTCTTGCGCAACCGAGGCGATCAACTTCCGACCGCGATCGAAGATCTGGCCGCGCGTGAAGCCGCGAGCGCCGCCGGCGAAGGGACTCAGCGTATCCACGAGCACCCACTCGTCGGCGCGTGCGGGCCCGTGAAACCACATTGCGTGATCCAGGCTCGCCATCATCACTTCGCCGGACATCGCCGACAGCGTGTGCTTCAGGATCACCGTCGAGGTCAAGAAATAGTCCGAGAGGTAAGCCAGCGCCGCCATCTGCGTGAGCGGATCGTCCGGCAGCTTCGACACCGATCGAATCCAATACAAGCCGCGCGTCGTAGCGGACTTGCGCATGAAGTAGTCCTCGGGACTGACGGGCTTCATCTCGACGATCGCGTTCTCGAACAACGGCATCGCCTCCTGAGGGACGCGATCGGCATACACGCCGGCAAGCTCGGTCAGGTTCTGCAGCTGATCCGGATCGGGCACGTCGACGTCCAGCGCGATCTCGTGCTCGAACCCGCTCTCGGGCCGATGGAACGACAACTCCATGTGGAAGATCGTCTTTGCGCGCTGGCGCGCGACGACACGGCGGGTGGAAAAGCTGCCGCCGTCGCGCGTGAGCTCGACGTCGTAGATCACCGGAATATCGCTCATGCCCGCGAGCAGGAAGTAGCCGTGCAGCGAGTGCGCCGTGCGCGACGGATCGACGGTCAGCGCCGCCGCCTTCAGTCCCTGTCCGAGAATCTGACCGCCGAACAGCGATCGATTGCGATTGATTTGATTGACACGGCTGCGAAAGAGATTCGTATCCAGCTGCTCGAGTTCGAGCACTTCATGCAGATGGCGCGGTGCAGGCGGAATGCGGGCATTGGATGTCGTCATGCCCGCAAGTCTAATGCACAACTTCGAGGATCTGCGCGCGCGGACGCGCGTATCGTTGCGCCTCAGTGTTGATGCGAGCGCGCTTCGCGCGCTTTTCCCTACTCCGAATCGCGGAATTTCGCTACGCTTTCGCGCCATCGACGCGCGTGAGTGATTGATTCAGGTTCAAGTGACGACTCGTTTACCGATCGAAGACGCGCTGCCCGACCTCCTCGCGACGCTCGCTCACTCGTGCAACGCCGTCCTGCAAGCGCCGCCCGGCGCGGGCAAGTCGACGCGCGTGCCGCTCGCGCTGCTGGACGCGCCGTGGCTGCAGAACCGGAAGATCGTCATGCTCGAGCCCCGCAGGCTCGCGGCTCGAGCGGTCGCCGCGCGCATGGCCTTCACGCTGCGCGAGCCCGCGGGCCAAACCGTCGGGTATCGCACGCGACTCGAGTCCCGCGCGGGTCCCGGCACCCGCATCGAGGTCGTCACCGAAGGCATCCTCACGCGCTGGCTGCAACGCGATCCGGCGCTCGAAGACGTCGCGATCGTCATCTTCGATGAGTTCCACGAGCGCAGCCTCCAGGCGGACCTCGGTCTCGCCTTGACGCTCGACGCGCAGGCTACTGTGCGCGAGGACCTGCGCATTCTCGTGATGTCGGCGACGCTCGATGGCCAGGCGGTCGCGCGCGTGCTCGGCGGCGCCACGCCCACGCATTCACCGCAGTCGTGCGTCGCGTCCAGCAACGATGCGCCGATCGTCACGTCGAGCGGCCGCACCTATCCTGTCGAGACGCACTATCGAGAGCCGCTCGGACGCGTGGCTCGGGCACCCGAACGTCCGCTGCCGGAGATCGTTGCCGCGACCGTGGCGACCGCGCTCGCCGCCGAGCCTGGTGACGCGCTCGCCTTCCTCCCGGGCCAAGCCGACATTCAACGCACGCTGCGCTTGCTGCAGGACCGTGATCTCCCGCGCGGCACACGCGTGCTGCCGCTGTACGGCGATCTGCCGATCGAACAACAAGATGAAGCGATCAAGCCGAGCCCGAGCGGCACGCGCAAAGTCGTGCTCGCGACGAACATCGCGGAAACGAGCCTCACGATCGAGGGCGTACGCATCGTCGTCGACTCGGGTCTGGAGCGCCGCATGCGCTTCAATCCACCGACCGGCATGAGCCGTCTCGAAACGACGCGCATCTCGCGCGCTTCCGCGGATCAACGCCGCGGCCGCGCCGGACGCCTCGAGCCGGGCGTGTGTTATCGCCTCTGGTCGGAGAGCGAGCATGCGGCGCTGCTCGCGCAGACACCGGCGGAAATCATGGAAGCGGATCTCGCGCCGCTCGCGCTCGAGCTCGCGAGCTGGGGCGTTGCCGATCCCGCGACACTGCGCTGGCTCGATCCGCCGCCGAGCGCCGCGTTCGCGCAGGCGCGCGACCTGCTGCGCTCGCTCGAAGCGCTCGATGCGCATGGCCGGATCACGGCGCATGGCCGCGCGATGGCGGCACTCGGCACCCATCCACGGCTCGCGCACATGATCGTGCGCTCGACCGAATGGGGAAACACGCAGCTCGCGCTCGAAATCGCCGCCTTGCTCGGCGAGCGCGACGTGCTGCGCGGAAGCGAAGCGCGCGGCACGACGCGCGATATCGATTTGCGCCTGCGGATCGAAGCATTGCACGATCGCCGGCAGCTGCCGCCCGGCTTATCGATCGATCCGGCCGCTCGACAACGCGTGCTGCGCACGACGGAGCAACTCGCGCGGCAGTTGCGCACGAGATCGAGCGACGGTGGGCCAGGCGCCCGAACCTCGCGCGCTCAGGGGAACGCCACGGAGGCCATCGATCACGACACCGGAGTGCTGCTCGCGCTTGCCTATCCCGACCGCATCGCGATGTCGCGCGGCGGCAGCGGCCGTTACGTGCTGTCGAGCGGTCGCGGCGCCTTGCTCGCCGGCACGCACAGCCTTGCGCAAGCCGAATTTCTCGTCGTCGCCGATCTCGACGCCGGCGAGCGCGAGGCGACGATTCGACTTGCCGCACCGATCGAGCGTAGCGCGCTCGAACGACTCTTCGCCGGCTCGATCGACACGCGTGAGCGCGTCGAATGGGACGCGCGAGAACAGGCCGTGCTCGCGAAGCGCGAACGGTGGCTCGGTGCGCTGAAGCTCTCTGAGCAGCGGCTCGATCGTACCGAAGCAGCCGCGCATCTCACGACGGCGATGCTCGACGGCGTTCGACAGCTCGGGCTCGCACAGCTCCCTTGGTCCAAGGAAGCCCGGGCCTTGCAGGCGCGCATGGAGTTCGCGCGGCGCGTCGATCCGCAGGCGCAGCCCGCGTGGCCCGACGTGTCCGACGACGCGCTGCTCGCGAGCATCGAGGTATGGCTCGCCCCGTGGCTCGAGGGTGTCACGCGGCGCGATCACTTGATGCGCCTCGACATGCATGCCGCGCTGCTCGCGCTGCTGGATTGGAACCGGCAGCAGCGCCTGAACGAAATCGCGCCGACGCACCTGTCCGTGCCGAGCGGCTCACGCGTGCCGATCGACTACTCGGGCGCGACGCCAGCGGTCTCGGTGCGGCTGCAGGAGCTGTTCGGGATGCGCACGACGCCGACGATCGGGGTCGGCAATGTGCGACTCACGTTGAATCTGCTGTCGCCCGCGCATCGTCCCGTGCAAGTGACGCAGGACCTCGTGAGTTTCTGGGAGCGCGGCTATCCGGAAGTAAAAAAGGAATTGAAGGGCCGTTATCCCAAGCACTATTGGCCCGACGACCCGCTGACGGCAGCGCCGACGGCGCGCGCCAAGCCGCGCGGAACCTGAGATCCCGTCGCCAAGGGCGCGCCGGGACTGAAAGCCCGGCCGGAGGATGAAGGCTCCCCGGCAGGAAGCATCAGAGCTCGCGGAGCCCTCCAGCCGTCAGAAGCTCCCGATTCACGTCCCATCGGCGCGGAGGCAAAATGCATTTCCCTACGCAACGGTGCTGCTCCATGCTGAAACCACTCTTGGGCTGCTCGCTCCTCCTGGCCGCCGGCGCCCTTCAGGCCGGCACCGTCCTCGACATCACGAACCGCGATCTCGTGAACAAGACCGAATCCGCGGCGAAAACCTATGCCCAGGACGGTCGGCTGCGCATCGAATCCGGTGGCGCGCAGGACTCGTTCGCGATCTTTCGCGACGACACGATCTATACGTTCGATCCGCGGCAGAAAACATACGTCTCGATGGATCGCGCGACGATCAAGCTGCTCGCCGATCAGCTGAATCCCGCCCTCAAGATGCTGCAGGAGCAGATGGCGAACATGTCGCCGGAACAGCGGGCGCAGATGGAACGCATGCTGGGCACGAAGCTGCCAGGCACGAAAGAGCCGGTCGAGGAAATCCGCCGAACCTCGCGCACGGGCACCTTCGCCGGGCAGACGTGCACCTATTCGGAAATCTTGCACGATGGCACGCTGCAATCCGAAGCCTGCGTCGTACCGGCGGCGAGCCTCAAAGGCAGCAAGGAGCTGTACGACGTCGCCACGAAAGTCAGCACGCTGCTCAAGGACATGGTCGACAGCCTCGACCTGCCCATGCTGAAACAGATGGCAAGTCGCCAGATGGAGAACTTCGACAAGCTCGGCGGCATTCCGGTGCATACCCGCACGTTCGATGCCGGCCAGGCCGTGCAAGAAGCGACCGTCAGGGAGATTCGCAACGAAACGCTCGCCGCCGCGTTGTTCGAGATCCCCGCGGGCTACACGAAGCAGAACCTGCCGAATCTTCCTGGCGCGCCCATGAGCGGCGGTGGTCGACCATGAACATCATCGAACGTATCGCGGACCGACGCATTCGAGAGGCGATCGAGCGCGGCGAGTTCGAGCATCTCGCCGGCGCCGGCAAACCGCTCGCGCTGGACGAGGACGCGGACGTGCCTGCCGAGCTGCGCGTCGCCTATCGGATCTTGAAGAACAGTGGGTTCGTACCGCCCGAGGTCGAGCTGCGACGCGACATCGCGAGCGCCGAAAGCTTGCTCACGCAGGCGCTCGGGGCCGACGAGCGCCGCGCGGCACATCGGCGGCTCGAGTTCCTCTTGCTGAAGCTCGCGGCCTTGCGCGGCGGAGTTCGCGATGCGCGAGTCGAAGCGGCGTACTACGATAGGCTCGCCCAGAAGTTAGGAGACGACCCATCGTGAATGCCGACCTGCGCAAGCAACTCGAATCGCTGCACGGCGAGCTGGCCCGTACGAACAGCGTCGATCGCGACTCGCGCGAGCTCTTGACCGCGCTGCTCGATGACATCTCGCGCCTGCTCGAATCGGAGCCGGCGGATTCGGAACAATCGCTGACGGAACGGCTGGATGGGCTCGCGGTGCAATTCGAGGCCGAACATCCGGCGCTCGGCGACGCGATCCGCCGTGTGATCGACGCGCTCGGCAAGGCCGGGATCTGAGAGTCGGACATGTACGACACGAACAACGTCTTCGCGAAAATTCTCCGCGGCGAGATTCCCGCGTTCAGGGTGTACGAAGACGCTCGCACGCTCGCCTTCATGGACGTGATGCCGCAATCAGAGGGGCACACGCTCGTCATTCCCAAGACGAACGCCCGCAATTTCTTCGACATCGACCCGGACGCGCTCGCGGATCTGATCAAGGCGACGCAGCACGTGGCGAAAGCGGTGCAGAAGGCTTTCAAGCCCGACGGGATGCGCATCATCCAGTTCAACGAGCCCGCGGCCGGGCAGACCGTGTTTCACATTCACTTTCACATCGTTCCTTGCTACGAGGGCAGCGCGCTCAAAAGCCATTCGCGCGAGATGGCCGACAAGGCCGTGCTCGCCGAACATGCCGAACGAGTGAAGCGCGAGCTCGCCTCTTGACGTCCGCAGCCATCGTTCATCCGGGGCCGCTCGCCGCGCGAGCGGCCTCGGCCGGACCCGCAACATGAGCCAAAAACTGTACAAAGTTTCCGAGGATTTCGCGGCGCTCGCCCACCTCAAGCTCGCCGACTATCAGCGGCTGTATCAGGAATCGCTGCGCGATCCGGTCGGCTTCTGGGCACGCATGGGCCGGCGCATCGAGTGGCTGCAGCCGTTCTCGAAGGTGAAGGACACGAGCTTCGACGAACACGATTTCCGCATCCGCTGGTTCTATGACGGCAAGCTCAACGTAGCGGCAAACTGTCTCGATCGCCATCTGCCGATGCGCGGCGACAAGACGGCCATCCTGTGGGAGGGCGACGACCCGAAGCTGACGGAGCGCATCACGTACCGGCAGCTGTACGAGCGTGTGTGTCAGTGCGCGAACGCATTGAAGGCGCTCGGCGTCGAGAAGGGCGATCGCGTCACGATCTATCTGCCGATGATTCCCGAGGCCGCGATCGCGATGCTCGCCTGCACGCGCATCGGCGCGGTCCACTCCGTCGTGTTCGGCGGCTTTTCCGCGGATTCGCTCGCGGGGCGCATCGCGGACTGCGGCTCCAGCGTCGTCATTACGGCCGATGAGGGCATTCGCGGCGGCAAACGCATTCCGCTCAAGATGAACGTGGATCTGGCGCTCACCGCCCCCGGCACCGACTGCGTGAAACACGTGCTCGTCGTGCGCCGCATGGGCTCCAAAGTGCCGATGTATGGCTCGCGCGACCGGTACTTCGAGCCGTTCGTCGACGCCCAGCCGAAGGAATGCGCGCCGGAGCCCATGGACGCCGAGGATCCGTTGTTCATTCTTTATACGTCCGGCTCGACGGGCAAACCGAAAGGCGTGCTGCATACGAGCGGCGGCTATCTCGTGTACGCCTCGCTCACGCACGAGCTCGTGTTCGACGTGCGAGAGGAGGACGTGTTCTGGTGCACGGCCGACGTCGGCTGGGTCACGGGCCACAGCTACGTCGTGTATGGACCGCTCGCCAACGGCGCGACGACGCTGATGTTCGAAGGCGTGCCCAACTACCCGGACTCGGGCCGGTTCTGGCAGACGATCGACAAGCACCGAGTCACGTTGTTCTACACGGCGCCGACGGCGATTCGCGCGCTGATGCGCGAAGGCGAGGAGCCCGTAAAACATTGGTCGCGCGCGTCGCTGCGCCTGCTCGGCAGCGTGGGCGAGCCGATCAATCCGGAGGCGTGGGAGTGGTATCACCGTGTCGTCGGCGATGGCCGCTGCCCGATCGTCGATACGTGGTGGCAGACGGAAACCGGCGGAATCCTCATCACCCCGCTGCCCGGCGCCATCGATCAGAAGCCCGGCTCGGCCACGTTGCCGTTCTTCGGCGTCCGGCCCGCGATCGTCGACAACGATGGGCAGACACTCGAAGGTGCGACCGAAGGGAATCTCGTGCTGACCGACAGCTGGCCGGGCCAGATGCGCACGGTGTACGGCGATCATCAGCGCTTCATCGACACGTACTTCAAGACATTCCCTGGCAAGTACTTCACGGGCGACGGCGCGCGGCGCGACGAGGACGGGTATTACTGGATCACGGGTCGCGTGGATGACGTGCTGAACGTCGCGGGTCACCGTCTCGGCACCGCCGAAATCGAAAGCGCGCTCGTCGCTCACAGCAAGGTTGCCGAGGCCGCCGCGGTCGGCTTTCCGCACGACATCAAGGGTCAGGGCATTTACGTGTACGTCACGCTGAATGCGGACGCTGAGCCGAGCGAGGCACTGCGCACGGAGCTGCGCGAATGGGTGCGCAAGGAGATCGGCGCGATCGCGACGCCGGATTTCATTCAATGGGCGCCCGGTCTACCGAAGACGCGCTCGGGGAAGATCATGCGTCGCATCCTGCGCAAGATCGCGGCGAACGAGCACGATCAGCTCGGCGATACGTCCACGCTCGCCGACCCGGGCGTCGTCGAGACGCTCGTCGCCGCGCGCATGAACCGTCCGAAGTAGCGGGCTTTAGAACAAACGCCCGGCGGCGGCGAGCCGCGGGCGGTAATAGCCGTCGTCGAGCGTGCGCAGCTCGATTGGCCGGCCGGTTTGCGGCGCATGGACGAAGCGGCCCGATCCCGCGTAGATCGCGACATGGGAGACACGCTTGCCGCGAATCCTGAAGAACAGCAGATCGCCGGGCGCGAGATCGTCGATGTCGACGCGCGTGGCGGCGCGGTACTGCTCTTCGGCCGTGCGCGGCACGTCGATGCCGAGCTCGCCGTGGATGAATTTCACGAGCCCGCTGCAATCGAACGCCTTCGGACCGCTGCCGCCCCATTGATATGGCGCGCCGAGCAGAGAGATCGCTCGGAGCACGATTTCGCTGCCGACGCTCGGCTCGTAATTCGAACCCGAGGGCACGAGCTCCATGTCGACGTGCGGCGGAGGCGTGGCCGGAACGACCAGCGGTTGCGGCGCGGTGGGCTGGTACGGCGAGGTATCACAGGCCTGCAGCGAAGCGGCGCCCGCACAGAAGGCGAGTACACGGATGAGTTTCGATGCAGAGCTACGCATACCTGGTCGCATCGTGCGAAGAATGCCGTGCGCGAACGCAAGTTCCAACCCTTGAAGTGGCAATGAATCTCGAGACGCCGCGAGCAGCCGCACATGTCGAGGTTGCGCCGCCCCTCGGGCGATGGGTAGTGTGTCGTCCGTCATTCGCCCTCGGGTCGTACATGCGGATATCGGCACTCGTTCTACTCCTCGCGGTGGGGCCGCTCGCGTGGGCCGACTCACCCGCGCGTGAGCCGTGGTCGCTCGTCCGCTCCGATGCGATTCGCAGTCACGTGGAGTTTCTCGCGAGCGATTTGCTCGAAGGACGCTCGTCGGCCTCGCGGGGCTACGACATCGCCGCGGCCTATGTCGCGTCCCACTTTCGACAGTGTGCACTGCAACCGTCCGGCGACGACGACACCTATTTCCAAGCCGTGCCGCTGCTCGAAGGCACGCCCGTCTTGCCGGGCTCTTCGGCGGAGCTGCTGATCGGCGGCGAGGAGCGGCGCTTCGAATACGGCACTGACTATCTGCCCTCGGTCGATTTCTCGTCCGCAAGCTCCACGTTGAGTGCGCCGCTCGTCTTCGCGGGCTTCGGCGTGCAAGCGCCCGAGCTCGGTCACGACGACCTCGCGAACGTCGATTTGAAGGGCCGCATCGCGGTGATCTTCAGCGGCGCGCCCGCGAAATTTCCCCACAATCAACGGGCCTACTACTCCTGGAGCAACGGCAAGTTCGCCACCTTGTTGGAGCACGGTGCCGTCGGCGCGCTGCTCATCGAATCTCCCGATGATGCGAAGCGAGTGCCCTGGGAGCGCAGCGTCGCGATGAGCTGGACGCCGCAGATGCGCTGGATCGACGAGCAAGGCGCGCCGCACGACGCGTTCGAGCAGCTGAAGCTGCGCTTCCGCTTCAATCAAGCCGCGGCGGCACGCTTGTTCGACAGCGCGGGCCGGGACTTCGCGGCGATACTCGCGGCAGCCGAAGCGGGTGAAGTGCAAGGATTCGAGCTGCCGGGACTCATGACCTTATCGGCGACGTCCGGACTGCGTCGCACCGAAAGCACGAACGTCCTCGCGATGCTGCCGGGCGCGGATCCCGCATTGAAGAGCGAGTATGTGATCGTCACCGCGCATCTCGATCATCTCGGACGGGGCGCGGCGGTCGCAGGCGACTCGATCTACAACGGCGCGCACGACAACGCGCTCGGCATGGGCATTCTGCTCGAAATGGCGCGCAGCCTGTCGTCCTCCGGCATGCGCCCGCGCCGCTCGATCATCTTTGCGGCGGTGACCGCCGAGGAGAAGGGCCTCGTCGGGTCGGACTATCTGGCCGAGCATCTGCCGCTGCCGTTCGACGGCCTCGTCGCGAACATCAACATCGACATGCCGGTGGCGCTCACGCCGACGACCGACTTGATCGCGCGTGGCGCGGAGCATTCCACGCTCGGGGTCGTCGCGCGCTCGGCCGCCGCCGCGCACGGCTATCGCTTGAGTCCCGACCCGTCGCCCGAGGAGGTGTCGTTCATCCGCAGCGATCAGTTCTCGTTCATTCGGCGCGGGGTTCCTTCGCTCGTCCTCGTGAGCGGCTACAAGGCCCGCGACAAGAGCATCGATGCGATGGCGCTGCGCACCGAGTTCATGAAGAAGCACTACCATCAGCCGACCGATCAGGTCGGTATGCCGATGGACTTCGCCGGAGCAGCGGATCTCGCCCGCGTCAATTTGCGCCTGCTTTGGGAAGTCGCGAACACGCCGGCACCGCCCAGCTGGAAACCGAAGGATTTCTTCGGCAGCAAGTTTCCTCGGGCGCGATAGACGGAGGTTCGCGGCGTGTGACCGAGTTCACACATCGACACCGGAGCGCACCACAGGCGACGTGATCCGCTCCGCAGCTTGCTGATCTTCCCATGGCTTGCGCGTCTATTCGCATCCACTATCTCGCCCCAAGGAAAATCTGGAGCGAGCACATGAGCAAGAACGCGCCCCGACTGCGCGTCGGCGATCCGGTGAAATTGAAGGACAGCGGCCTCGATCTACGCGGCGATGTCTGGCAGGTGCGTACTGGACGTTACGTCGTCGTGCGTTGGGATGACGAATGCCGTTCGACACACTCGGAGACCGCGGTCGAGCTCGACACGACCCGCGGCCGCGCCGAATGGAGCCGGCTGCTCGTGACCGAGGACCGATAAGCAGCATAGCCGCGAGCGCGCCGCGCCCGGACAACTACTCTCTCAGCCGCCCATCTTGCAGCGGCGCGCATTCTCGCCGTGAAAAAAGCACACACACGCGGCGTCGTGACTCCCTAGTTCGCAGGCAAAAGTGTTACGCGCGCACGCGCTCGAACCACCGACGCCCTCGCATTGGAACCTCTGCATTCGCGTGCGATTAGATTTCACGAGTCGCCGCATCGGAGCGTCCGCCGCATCGACATTGCGAATGACGTCCGTGCGAGCGTGAAAGGTTTGCCTCACGAGGGCATGCCACTACGTGCGAATCGATGCCAGATCGAAGCTCCGCGCGCAGCTGCGCAGCTTCACCTGCAACCTTCAGGAGACAGTCATGGCCCAGAACTATCGCAATCAATCGAACGATAATCATCCGGAACGTGGGCGCGGCGGCCGCTATCAAACCAGTGGCGATCGCGATCGCTATCGCACGGGAAGCGAGCAACGCTTTCTGCCGGAGCGGGACGACGACGTCCGGGAATCGGGCGGCTTCGAAGGCGAGCGTTCGTACACGCAAGGCGGCTACTCCGAAGAGTTCGGCTATCGGCGCGGGCCCGATCGGGACGACTACGACGACCGCGCCTTCGGCGGCCGCAACTACCGCACGCGCGGCTCCGCCGGCGCGAATTACCAGAGCGGCCGTAGCTACGGCGGTGATTACGACCGCGAGGGTCGATCGCGCTATGACGAAGGCCGCTTCGACGAGGGCAATCGCTTCCGCCAGGGCGCGGATGATCGCGACTACGGCGAGCGCGATACTGACACCGAGTTCGCGCTCGCGCGCGGCCGCGGCACCACCACGAGCCGCTGGCGCGAAGATGCGAACGACGGTGGCGGCTATTTCGACACCGGCAACTACATCGACGACGGCGGCGCGTTGCGCGGCTTTGGCCGCGACTTCGAACGCGCTCGAGCTCGCGTGCGGCAAGAGTACGACATGGGCGGCCGCGGCCCGAGCCGCGAGACTGGTGGCAATTACGTCGGCTCTCATTACGGCTCGCAGTCGAACTATGGCCGGGGCCAGGACGCGGGCGCGCCATGGGGCCGCGAGCAGCAGGGCAATTATGAAGGCCGCAGCAGTTGGGACTACGGGTCGTCGCGCAGCTCGCAGTCGTTCCGCGGCCGGGGGCCGCAGGGCTATCGGCGCTCCGACGAGCGGCTCAAGGAAATGATCTGCGAACGCCTCACGGACGACCCCACCATCGATGCGAGCAACGTAACGGTCGAAGTGAAGGACCAGATCGTGAAGGTCACCGGCACGGTCGACGATCGC
The DNA here is from genome assembly GCA_023428645.1 of Pseudomonadota bacterium. Classification (GTDB taxonomy): domain Bacteria; phylum Pseudomonadota; class Gammaproteobacteria; order Steroidobacterales; family Steroidobacteraceae; genus Steroidobacter. Next base: position 15,516 of record JAEYXD010000102.1, on the reverse strand, counting down.
AACACGAAGTACGAGATCGAGGAGCTGATCGAGCGCTGCGGCGGCGTAAGCGACATCGACAATCAGCTCCGCGTGCAATCCTCTCGCTGGGGAACGAGCGGCCAGCAAGCGCGAGGTGGCAGCGATTGGGAAGCGGGATCGAGCAGCACGTCCGCGAGCTCGACGAGTGGCAGAAGCGACACGCGCTCCACCGCCGGGACGACCGCAGGCGGCACGAGCACGAACTCGTCACCGAACACATCGCAAGGCTCGGGCAGAAGGAACTGACGCGGGCAGCGAACGGCCGCCGCCGCATGGACGCGCGGCGGTCCGCCTCGAGGTTCGATTGCTAGCGAGCTCGAACTCCGCTGTCGCGATTTTTGTAGCGCACGTTGCGCCGATAGATGTACTGACCGAGCAGCGCCGTCACGAGCAGGGCGGCGTTCGTCACTACGAACACCCAGTTATCGACGAGCCAGCTGTAAATGAGAAAACCGGTCGAGGCCGTCAGCTGGCCGATGAACAGCCAACTCGACACGCCCTCGACGGAGCGCTGCCGCCACTGCGAGTAGACCTGACGTCCCAGCGTCGCGAGTAACACACCGGAGCTTGCCCAACCGAGCCATTCGGGATTCATCGGATGCGTTTGCCCATCGCCCAAAAAAAAGAGGCCGCGCCTTAAGGCGCGGCCCCAAGTGCACAGCCGCCATCGAGGCGTCCGATGGGTTCTCAGCGGGTGTCCCATCGTCCTGGGAGGTCCCCGCGGCGTGCTGTGCATTGTCTGATGCGGTGCGGACTGAGCACTGTGCGTCCGCAACAGCAAACGAGCCGACCGGTCCGCGGTTCATGCAACGCATCGAAGCGCGATTTGGGTCCCTCGAACAGCCGCAAGAAATGAAAAATTTCCGACAACGCGCTCGTCCGCGACTCACGGATGGACATCCGAACTGCTCGGGCCTCTACTTCGTTGGGTCCGATGCCAATGCCATCCCTGCGAACTACGTTATAGGTGCGCTATGAACCGAGACATCCTTCGCGGCAATCTCAGCCGGCTGAGGGGGAAGATCAAACAGCAATGGGGCCGGCTGACCGATGACGAGATCGATCAGGTCGAAGGTAACGTCGAGATCCTTGCCGGCAAACTGCAGGAACGTTACGGCTGGGAGCGCGAGGAAGCGGAGCGTCAGGTCAGAGACTTCTCGTCACGTCACGGACTGCAATGACTGAACGCACGCTCACACGAGAGCGGCGAGTCGGTTCGCCGCTCGTTTGTCATCCGCATCATCCGCATCATCCGCATCCATCCGAACGCAGCGGCGTCGCCGCAGTCAGCCGCAGCCGGGCATCGGCGACGCCCGCCGATACCCTCGAGACTCTCGCTTCCTTACCGGCTCAGTCGACGAGCTGATTGCGTACCGCGTACGCCGCGATCTCGGCGTTACTGCGCATACCCATCTTTTCGAGAATGCGCGCTCGATACGTACTCACGGTCTTTACGCTCAGACCGAGTTCGTTCGCCATGACCGCAGGCGAGACACCACGCGCGATGCGCGTGAACACCTGCAATTCGCGCTCTGATAGACGGTTGTGCAACGGGCCGTCTTCCTCGGCCGCAGCTTCGGACGCAAGCAGCTCGGCCACGATCGGCGTGATGTATCGGCGACCCGAACCGACCGCGCGCACGGCGCGCACGAGCTCTTCGGGGACGATCATCTTCGGCACATATCCATTCGCGCCCGCGCGCATCAGCCGCACCGCGAAGCTCCGCTCCGGATGCATGCTGAGCACCAGGATCTGAAGATCCGGGCGATCACGACGCAGCGTCTTCAATAGCTCGATGCCGCTTTGACCCGGAAGCGTCACGTCGAGGATCACCACATCGACTTCAGTGCCGCTGCTGATCAGCTGCAACGCTTCCTCGGCCGAGCCCGCCTCGCCGACGACCTGTAGATCCTGTTCGTCGGCGAGCATCTCGCGCACACCTGCGCGCAGGATCGCGTGGTCGTCCACGATCAAGACGCGAATTGGGTGTTGCACGTTTTGGTGGGGTTCGGAGACTTCGGTTTCTCTCGTGTTCAACATCAGACTGCAACCTCCGTGAGTTCACCGTCGAAGTCGCCCATGTCGAGCCCCTGGGCCCTGTAGGCATTGAGACGGTTGTAGAGGGTTTTAAGACTTACGCCCAATAACGCCGCCGCGCGCGTCTTGTTTCCACCGCATTTCTTAAGTGTGGCAATGATCATCCACCGCTCCGCGTCAGCGAGATTCGTGCCGACGGGAATGCGCAGCGTCAATTCATCGCCCGCTGCGGTCTGGATCATTGGACGCCCTACGATGCCGCGCAGGTCGAGCTCGTTCGGCGCAAGGATGAAGGCGCGGTGCACTACGTTGCGCAGCTCGCGCACATTGCCGGGCCAGTGGTATTGGCGCAGGCACAGCAAGGAGTCGCCGGAAAAGTGCTTCGCGGTCTCGCCTTCGCTATTCAGATTCGCCAGAAAATAGTGCGCGAGTAGTTCGACGTCATCCTCGCGCTCACGCAGCGGCGGAACTCGCAGCGGAAACACCGAAAGCCGATAGAGAAGATCCTCACGCAGCTTGCCTTCCGCCACGGCGCGCTCCGGATCGCGATTTGTCGCCGCCAGCACACGGCAGCGCACCGCGACCTCCTGCTCGCTGCCGGCACGCACCATCGTTTCGGATTCGAGCACTCGCAACAACTTCACTTGCATGTCGAGCGGCAGGTCGGTGATCTCATCGAGGAGCAGGGTGCCGCCGCCCGCGCGCTCGAAATAACCTGCGCCCGCTTGCGTCGCTCCGGGAAACGCACCGCGCTCGTGACCGAACAACTCGGCCTCGATCAACGCGGGCGCGATGGCGCCGCAATTCACGGCAAGGAATGGCTCACTGCCGCGCGGGCTCTGTTCGTGAATCGTGCGGGCGACCAATTCCTTGCCGACGCCGCTCTCGCCGACGATCAGGACGCTCGCGCTCGTCGGCGCGACGCTACGTATTTGGTCGAACACGCCTCGCATGGCCGCGGAGCCGCCAAGCAGGCGACCGAGACCGGCCGCGGAAGTTTCCGCCCGCCGCTCGCGAGAACTATCAGGTGCGCTTCGAAGGCTCCCCACCGGGCTCTCTGCTTGTACATTTTCAACCATCGTCAGCATCTCCATATCTTGCGAAACCCCCGAACTTCCCCGACCACTGGTTCGAGAATGTCTCTCCTCGATGACCGCACACAGTCGCGGAAAACCACTTGAGACCAACCGTGGTCGATTCACCTACCGTCGTCTCCGCCCTCTGGCACGAACACATCGACGAGCGCCCCACGTTCATCGACAGACATCTGCAACGTGCCGCCGACCGTTCGTACGCGTTCGCGCATGCCGACGAGCCCTTCGCGACCCGCGCCAGCGCTCATTGCGCGCGCGAGCCCGGGACCATCGTCCCGAATCCGCAGCCGCACTCCCTGATCCTCGCGCGACACATCGATCCGCACGCCCGCATCCGGCCGCGGCTCGACGTGCGAGAGCGCTGCCAGCGCCACTCGAAACAGCGCGATCGACGACGTGCGATCGAGATCGTCGAAGTCCTCGGGCGAATCGACTTCGCAGCTCACGCCCGCACGCTTCGCGAGCTCGCGACAGTGCGTCCGTAACGCAACCGCGAGTCCGAGCGTGTCGAGCTGGCTCGGCCGCAGGCGGTCGATCACTTCCTGCTTGATGGCGACCGTTTCGCCGAGCATCCGCAACGCCCGTTGCAGCCGCTCCCGCAATTCCGGCCGCTCGGCGGGCAGGCGCTTCGCGATCCAGTTCAGGTCCATGTTGATTGCGGTGAGATTGCTTCCGAATGTGTCGTGCAGCTCGCGCGCGAGCTCAGCCTTCTCTTCTTCCGCAATCAGCAACAAATGCCGTGCGAGCACTGTGAGTTCCGCCTCACGCGCATGTACTGCTTCGTTGTCTGGATCGAGCGACAAACTCGTCGTCTCGGAGGGCGATGTTTCTTTCACGAACGGAGCTTCCGCGTCGAATGCAAACACCAGGGTGTCCGCGCGACTCCTTGGCATCACGCGCGGCACCACGTGCGCCGCGCAAGAACGCATGAACGAGCAGTCCCTTTGCCGTGTTCCGCACGCAGCCGATCACGCGCGCATGGAGCATGCGTTGCGCGCCGCAAGGAACACGGGTTTCTAACCGAACGTTAACGAGCCGAGGTCGTGTAAGCACTCTGCTGATCGCCTGACGCGCGATTGAGCAGCACACGAGACGAACCGCGCTGACGAGCCTCGGGCTCAATGGGCGGCAAGTCGGCCATTTCTTCTAACAGCACGAGGGTAGAGACATGAGACTCAATGCATTTTGGATTGCGGCACTTGCGGGTCTGGCGCTGACGGGTTGCAACAAGGCGGAATCGCCCGCGCAGACCCAGGCCGATGTCGCGTCGGCGCAGGCGGACGCGCATCGCGATGTAGCGGACGCGCAAGCGGATGCGCGCGAAAACATGGCAGACGCCCAGCTCGATGCAGCACAAGCTGCCGCGAACAACGATCCCGACGACGCGGCGGACGCCGCGCGCGACGCGAGCGAGACAGCCGCGAACGGCGAGTATAAAGTGGCGGTCGCGCAAGCCGAGGCGAGCCATAAGATCGCCGTCGAAAAATGCGAAGCGCTGACGGGCAGCGCGCAGGAAGACTGTAAGGACCGTGCTGATGCCGACCTCGACAGCGCCAAGCGCCAGGCCGAGCGCCGTCGCGACGGAACGGGCTAACGCCTGGATCGCACCCTGATTTGACAATGTAGGGACTAAGTCGATTCAACGACCTGGGAGCCACACAAGGCGCCCACCTAACCCTCCCCCGCCCACGGGGGAGGGACTAGGACCATCCATGGGGCACTGGCCATGCTGAGCAGGAAGTTTCGCGCGCTGCTCGCCGCGATCGCGCTGGGCGCGATGCTCGGCGCTTGCACCACCATGCCGACGCAACAGCCGGCTGCGGAGGCGATCGACGACGGGGTGGTCACGGCGAAAGTGAAGGCGAAGCTCAGCGAGGATCCCGTGACGAAGGCACATCAGATCGACGTCGATACCTTCAGGGGCACCGTGCAGCTGAGCGGCTTCGTGGAAACCGAGCAGGCGCGCGCACGCGCCTTGCAGCTCGCGAAGGAAACCGCTGGCGTCAGGAATGTGAAGGACGCGATGCAGGTCCGGCGCGGCGCGGGCTGACAGCGACGTCATCCGAATCGCGAGAGGCGGGCCGACCCGCCTCTTTTCGTTTGCGGCCCGGTGCCTCGGTGAAAAGACCCTCACGTATACTCCGGGCCTTTTCGGAGGACCCCATGACGACACGTAATTCCGGCACCCTGCTCGCCTCGGCCGCAGCGCTTTTGTTTGCCACCACGCCCGCGCTGGATGCCGTCGCCGCAGACGCGAAGATCCGCTGCGACGGCGGCAATGCCTGCAAAGGAAAATCGGAATGCTCGACGGCGACGAACGCGTGCGCCGGTCAGAACAGCTGCAAAGGCAAGGGCTACGTCATGCTGACGAAACAAGCATGCACCGCCGCGCAAGCGGCGAACCAGGATGCCGCGAAGAAGCCCTGAAGGAACCGCGATGGAGGCGCTGCCGACGCAGCGCCTGGGCTTCGGCCTGGGACTGCGACCCAAGCACTACGAAGCGCTGCTCGGCGAGCGCCGCGGCTGCGTCGATTGGCTGGAAGCGCTCACCGAGAATTACCTGGGTCTTGGCGGTAAGCCGCTGCACTATCTGACGCGGCTGCGCGAGCACTATCCGATCGTACTGCATGGTGTCTCGCTGTCGATCGGCGGCACGGACGCGCTCGACATGGCCTACCTGCGCGAGCTGCGCACGCTCGCAGATCGCATCGAAGCCGCATGGGTTTCGGATCACCTGTGCTGGACCGGCGTCGACGGCACCAACCTTCACGACTTGTTGCCGCTGCCGTTCACCGAGGCCGCGCTCGAGCACGTTGCCGCCCGCATACGCCAAGCGCAGGACACGCTCGGCCGACGCATTCTGATCGAGAATGTCTCGAGCTACGTGACGCTTCACGGCGAGTTGCGCGAGCACGAGTTCCTGGCCGAGCTCACCGCGCGCGCCGACTGCCTGCTGCTGCTCGATGTCAACAACGTCTACGTGAGCAGCGAAAATCACGGCTTCGATCCGCACGAGTACCTGCTCGGCCTGCCGGTCGATCGCGTGCAACAGATTCACCTTGCGGGGCACACACGGCAAGGCGCGTATCTCGTCGATACGCACGACGCGCCCGTCATCGAGCCGGTGTGGGCGCTGTATGGCGAAGCGATCACCCGCTTCGGCCCGGTCGCGACGATGATCGAGCGCGACGACAACATCCCGCCGCTCGAAGACTTGCTCAGCGAGCTCGACCGCGCGCGGCGCATCTCGCGTCGCCAAGCGCAGGCCGCATGAGCAGCGACCTGCAGCGGCTCCAGCGCGACATGCAGCGCGCGATCATGGCGGCCGCTCCTCCGCCCGCGACCGTCCGCGGCCGCGATGCCGAAGACCGGGCGTTGCGTTTCGGCATTTACACCTCCGCCTATCGACTGCGGCTCCAGGAGGCGCTCGCGCACAACTTCCCGATGTTGTGCGCGCATCTTGGCGATGCGGCGTTCGGCGCTCTCGCCAGCGCTCATCTCGATGCGCATCCTTCGACGCAGCCGTCGATCCGCCTGTTCGGCGAGGCGCTCGCGCACTGGCTCGAACGCCACGAACCTGCGGCGCCGTGGCTTGCGGAGCTCGCGCACTTCGAATGGACGCTCGGCTGCGCGTTCGACGTGCCCGACGATCCCGCGCTCAACCTGGATGCGCTCGCGCATATCGAGCCGAACCAGTGGGCGCGGCTGCAATTTCAGTTCGCGCGGTCGGTACATCGGGTGACCTGCTGTACCAATGCGCCGGCGCTTTACGAATCCGCCGCCGACGGGCGTGGCCCGGCGGCAGGCCGGCGCGAGCCGCAGCCCACACAGTGGCTGATCTGGCGGCAAGCGCTGACGCCCCGCTACCGCGCGATGACAGCGACCGAGTCGCTGGCCTTCGATGCGCTCGCGAGCGGCGCGACGTTCGGCGGCATGTGCGCGATCCTGCTCGAACATTACGACGAGGAAGAGGTTCCTCGCGAAGCCGCCGCCTGTCTCAAGCGGTGGCTGACCGATGAGCTCGTCGTCACGCTGTCACTCGGAGAGGAGTAGGCTCTACCGGTTCGCCAAGCGCATTTCTGCCCGAGGTTTACGATGTCGTACGTGTTCGCGCCGCCCGCGCAGCCTTCGGTGCCCGTCAAGGGCACGAGCGAGCGCTTTCCGGTTCATCGGATTTTCTGTGTGGGCCGCAATTACGCGGCGCACGCGCGCGAGATGGGCAAGGACCCCGATCGCGAAGCACCGTTCTTTTTCACGAAGCCCGCGGACGCCATCGTCGAGAACGGCGCGAGCATTCCGTATCCGTCGCGAACCTCGAGCCTGCATCACGAGATCGAGCTCGTCGTTGCGCTGAGCCGCGGCGGCCAGAACATCCGCGCAAGCGAGGCCCTGCAATGCGTGTATGGCTATGCGGTCGGCAACGATCTCACGCGCCGTGATCTACAGAACGACGCAAAGGACAAGGGGCGCCCGTGGGACACCGCGAAAGGTTTCGACCACTCCGCCCCGATCACCGCGCTGACGCGCGCAAGCGAGTATGGCCATCCCACGCACGGCAGGATCTGGCTCGCCGTCAACGGTGAAATGCGCCAGCAAGGCGATCTCAGCGAGCTGATCTGGAGCGTGCCGGAGATCATCGCCGAGCTGTCGACGTTGTTCGAATTGAAGCCGGGCGATCTGATCTATACCGGTACGCCAGCTGGCGTCGGCGCGGTCAAATCAGGCGATCGAATGGAAGGAGGCGTCGCGGGTCTCGACACCCTGGTGACCACGATCGCCTGAGCTTCGCGATGCGGAGAGAACCCATGAAGCTCTACACCATGTTTCGCAGCTCGGCGGCCTTTCGCGTACGCATCGCGCTCAACGTGAAGGGCCTCCCATACACGCCGATCGCGACGGCGCTGATCAAGAACGAGCACCGCACGCCCGAGTATCTGGCCGTCAACCCGCAAGGGCTGATCCCGGCGCTCGATCTCGGCGGTACCGTGCTGTCGCAGTCGCTCGCGATCGTCGAATACCTCGAGGAAACGCATCCCGAGCCGCCGCTGCTGCCGCACGATCCGCTCGCTCGCGCCCACGTGCGCTCGATGGCGCTGGCGGTCGCATGCGACATTCATCCGCTCAACAATCTCCGCGTGCTGAAGTACCTCAAGCAGGACTTGCAGCAGGACGAGGCCGCCGTGAACGCGTGGTATCGGCATTGGATCGCCGTGGGTTTCGGCGCACTCGAAACGCAGGCGCGCGAGTTCTCCTCGGAGCAGCGCCATCTGTTCGGCGATAGCGTCTCGCTTGCCGACGTGTGCCTCGTCCCGCAAATGTTCAACGCGCGCCGTTTCAAGGTCGACCTCGCGCCGTACCCGACGCTCGTCGCGATCTCGGCGCACTTGGAATCGCTGCCAGCGTTTGCCGCCGCACGCCCCGAAGCGCAGCCCGACGCCACGTAAGAACGCGTTCGCCGCAACGGAAATAGTTTCGTACGCAAACCATCTCCTCGATCACGACAGCCACGTTGCAAAGCATGATGCATGCGCGCATGCGGCGGGATGGCGGCGCAAGATGGAGCGAGGAATTCTCGAGTCACGTGGACAGGTCTACTGCGGCGCAATGTTCGGCAAGCAGTGCAGTGCGCTCTACATTGACTCTGCTTGCGCACCTCAAGTACGGTCGCGGCGTCACACCTGCCGCCCATCTCGCCTGCCCTTCGGATACCCATGCCTCGGACTCGAACTCCCGCACCGCGTAAACGAGCGATGGTTGCCGAGCCGTTGCGTGCCATCAATCTGGACGTGCTGCCGACGCTGCTCGGCTACAACATCCGGCGGGCGCAGATCGCACTGTGGCGCGACTTCACGCGCAGTGTCGCGGAAGGTGAGGTGCGTCCGGGTGTATTCAGCGTGCTGTCGCTAGCAAACTCGAACCCGGGCATCGCGCAGATCGACATCGCGCATCAGCTGGATATCGACAAAGCAAGTGTCGTCGCACTGATCGATTGGCTCGAAGCGCAAGGATGGGTGGCGCGCAAACGCTCTGCGGCGGATCGGCGCAGGCACGAGATTTCCGTCACATCCGCAGGCCAGAAGGCCTACAAATCACTGAAGCGCGAAATGCTCGAGCACGAAAAGAAATTCATCCGGCGCTTTACGGAAGGCGAGCGCAAACAGCTCATCTCGCTCCTGCAACGCTTGCACCAGTGAATGTTCGGCCAGCCGCGCGCGACTGGCATGCGGCTCTAGGGTGCCGAGGGGACGGAGCGCGCCGAGCGGCGCGCTCCCTCGGTGCTTGCGGTTGTCAGCTCGCGCTTGCGAGCAGCTTTTCCGCCGCGGCGAGCAAGACCGACAACACGACGCCTTCGGCCGCGAGCTCCACTTCCTTCGCGGGCGGGAAGCTCGGCGCGATGCGAATCGTGCGATCGAGCGGATCGTTGCCGAGCGGATGCGTGGCGCCGGCCGGCGTGAGCTCGACGCCCGCTTCCTTCGCGAGCTTGACGACGTGTTTCGCCGTGCCAGGCAGCACGTCGAGCGAAATGAAATAGCCGCCCGCAGGCACCGTCCATTCGGCGACACCCGTGTTGCCGAGATGCTCCGCGAACGCTTCGAGCACCTTCGCGAACTTCGGCGCCAGGATCTCGCGATGGCGATCCATGAGGCTCGCGATGCCGTCGGTGCTCTTGAGCAACCGCAGGTGGCGCAGCTGATTGATCTTGTCGCCGCCGATCGTGCGCTTCTCCATGCGCTTCAGATACCACGCGACGTTGTCCTTCGAGCTCGCGAACATGCCGACACCGGCACCAGCGAACGTGATCTTCGAGGTCGAACCGAAAATGAAGGCGCGGTTCGGATTGCCGTGGCGCGCGCTCAGCTCGTCGATGTTCGCGATCTCGATGCGCTCGCTCGTCAGGTGATGGACGGCATACGCGTTGTCCCAGAACACACGGAAATCGCGCGCCGCGGTCGGCATTCTGGCGATGCGCTCGATCGTCTCGTTCGAGTACACGATGCCGCTGGGATTGCTGTACTTCGGCACGCACCACATGCCCTTGATCTGCGGATCGGACGCGACCAGCTTCTCGACGACATCCATGTCCGGGCCGGTGGCGAGCAGCGGCACGGGAATCATTTCGATGCCGAATTCCTGACAGATGCCGAAATGGCGATCGTAGCCGGGCACCGGGCACAGGAAGGCAATGCGTGACTCTTGCGACCAGGGCCGTTCGCTATCGCAGGTGCCCTTCAGCAGCGAGTACACGACGGCGTCATGCATGAGGGAGAGACTGGCATTGTCGCCAATGATCACCCGGTCGGGCGTGACGCCGAAGACGGGAGCCAGCAGGGCGCGCAGCTCGGGCAAGCCCTGCAGCTCGCCGTAGTTGCGGCAGTCGATGGCGCCGGCGCTGAAATCGCCCTGGCCGGGCAGACTCAGGAGCTCGTTCGACAGGTCGAGCTGCTCCGCCGAGGGCTTGCCGCGCGTCAAATTCAGTTTCACGCCGCGTTTGACGAAGGCGTCGTAGCGCTGGCGGATTTGGGCGTGATAGCCGCGCAGCTCATCCGCGCGCAGTGAAGGCAAATTCGGCATAAGTCCTCGAGTCGTCGGTCGGCGGGGAACAGGGCCGCGCATTATCGGCAGTTCGGGCCGACGATGCCACGGCAAAGCAGCCCGCCCGCGCGACCGACAGGTCAGGCCGGCCTGTAGTGATCCTGCATCGGATAGCGCCGGGCGTACCAGGCGAAAATCAGCGCCACGGCGAGCGCGAAACCGGCGAAAAAGAACATCAGGAAGGCGGTTTCGCCGAGCCCGGTCGCCTCGATCCTCGCGATCACCGCCGGATGGCGGACGCTCGCGTTCGCGAGCAGCACCCACAGATTCCCGACCGTCACCGCGAGATACCAGAACGCCATGATGACGCCCTTCATCGACGCGGGCGCCTGGCTGTACGCGAACTCGAGACCCGTCGCCGAGACGAGCACTTCGCCGAAGGTCAGCAGCGCGTAAGGCAAGACCTGCCAGGTGACGGAGACCGGAGTACCCCCATCGATCGCGAGCTGGATCGCGCCAGCCGCAATCCACGCGAGCCCGGAGAATGCGATCCCGAAACCCATGCGGCGCAGTGCGGTGACCTCGATGCCCATCCGGCGCAACAGCGGATACAGGACGATGTTGTTGAACGGAATGAGCAGCAGCACGAGGATCGGATTCAGCGCCTGCATCTGCGCCGACTGAAACCAGTCGGGCTTCGTCATCTCGTCCGCCTGCAGCACCCACGTCGATGCCTTCTGATCGAACAGCGACCAGAACGGCGTGACGAGCGCGAACACGATCAGAATCCGAAGCACGGCACGAACGCCATCGACCGCGTCATCGGGATGCGCCCCGCGAGCGCGTTCGAGCTGCAGGGCCGCGCCCCAGCCGCCGAACCCGAGTACGCACACGAGCGCCAGACAAGCCGCCGCCACGAATCCCAGCCGCGGCGTGAGCGCGAGCATGACGAGGGCCGCGAGCGCGCCAACGAGGGCGACGATGAGCCCACCCCGCCCTTGCCCTGGCGCCCGCGCGATGAGCGCCGTCTGCACGACACGCATGAACGAGTGCGGATTCGGCGGTGCGGGCGGCACGCGCACGTACTTGTTGCGGCCGGCCCAGAGCACCAGTGTCGCGACCGCCATCAATACGCCGGGGATGCCGAAAGCGACGGCGGGACCGTACTTGCGCAGGAAGATCGGCATCAACAGCGAGGCGAAGAACGAGCCGAAATTGATGGTCCAATAGAATGCGTCGAATACGACTTTCGCAAGCTGCTTGTTCGATTGATCGAACTGATCGCCGACGAACGAGACGACCAAGGGTTTGATACCGCCCGAGCCGAGGGCGATCAGGAACAGCCCGGTGTAGAAGCCCGTGCGGTTGTCCTCGAACATCGCAAGACAGCCGTGTCCCACGCAGTACAACAGCGAGAACCACATGATCGTGCGGTACTTGCCAAAGAACCGATCCGCGAGCCAGCCGCCGAGCAACGGAAAGAAATAGACGCCGATGACGAACGAGTGGAAGACATCCTTTGCGATACCGGCGCGTTCGGCTTCGGGCGCGTAGAGCAACAGCGTGCTGACGAGAAACGGCGTCAGGATATTGCGCATGCCGTAGAAGCTGAAGCGCTCGCAGGCTTCGTTCGCGATGATGTACGGCACCTGACGCGGCAGGCGCTGCTGGCCGGCGACGTGACCGGCCGTCGAGAGGGCTTCGCTGTTCAAGGGCTCGCTCCGAGTTCGCGCGGAAAGAGCACGTTATACCGTGGCAATCTGCATACAGCCCACGTTTTGTAGGAGGCGCCGCGACACCTCTCCGTGCGCGCGCTCCGCAACCGCTCGCGAGGGAGCGGCTGCGAGCTTAGAAATGCATGTCCGCCGCGCTGTCCGACGCCCGCGCGTGGCGTTGCGCATCGCCCTGCACCTTCTGCCAGGAATCGATGAAAGCGAGGAAGCCGGCCTTGTCGTACGTGCTCTTGCCGCGCTCGAGCTTGGCTGTCGATTGCGACGCCAGCACCTCGCGCCCGGGAGAGACGATCCAGAAATGTGGCGCGCCGTACGCGGTCGGCAACTGTGAAAAGAACAGCTCGTTGAAATTGCCCGGCCCGACGTACACCTTCATCACGACGAAGGTGTCGTTCAAGCGCCGCTCCACCTCTTCGTTCTTCTCTACGAACCGATTGAGCACATGGCACCAGCGACACCAATCGCCGCCCGCCACGATCAGCACGAGCTTGTTGGTCGCGTTCGCCTCGGCGATGGCCTGCTCGTACTGCGCAAACGGATCGGCTTCGGGATCGTAGCCAAGATCGGTGTCGGCCTGCGCCGTCACGCAAGCAACGAGCAGCACGAGCGCAGCGAATACGGACGTTCTTTTCATTCTTCCCCCGGGCAGCAGGACGTTTTCGACGTGGTCAGCGTAGCGATCTTTTCGCTTCGTGACATCCGTCGCAGTTCTTTACAAACGCGCACCGCAATGCCCGGGTTATGACAAGCAGCGGCGGCGCAGCGCTCACCCGCGAAACTCAGGGAGCGCAGTCGTCAGCAGATCGTTTTAGTTGACTCCTCAACGTGCGTCACGGCGAAGCGGGCGGTGCCTTCGGCAGGTACTTCTCATGACACTGCTCGCACACGGTGTACATGTCGTCGCCCGCGATGCCGGTTTTCTCGACATCTTTCGCGCGAGCCGCAGCGGCGGCGCCCGCTCCCGCGTCGATGAGCGCGAGCGCGAACTGCCGCCACTCGTGCTCATCGACGGCGCGCGGCTTCATCAACAGCAAATTGCCGGACTCCGCGACCGCCAGTGCGCTCGCTTCGACCGCCTGCCACGTCTCATCGCTGGCGGGCGCCTCTCCGGCCACGGCAAAAACGACATTGGACGCCGGCACCGTGATGCCGAGCATCACTTGCTTCACGGTGGCAACCGGCTTGAATGCCTCGCTCACTACCGGAGTCGCCGATTGCCCGGAAGGTGCTTCACGGCCGCAACCCACCAATGTCACGAGACAGCACGCGGCCAAGACGATCGTTTTCTTTCGCATGAGAGCCACTCGGAATCGTTCGTCCGACTGTGCCACGCCGTTGAGGTCGAATCTCTTAAATCTCCTCAACCCGGTCCGTAGCGGCTTGCTGCTGCCGTGCAGCTCGCGCTATCGTCCGCAACGCGGTTGTACGCGCACGCCCGTCATTCACCCACGCGAGAGGTCACGAGAACGATGATTGTTCGATCCCCGATCTCCGCCGGGCGCGTCTCGAGCTGATTCATTTCGCCGCGTTCGACGCGGCGTGCTCCGACCCCCGGCATCGGCTCATCGTCTCCACAGGCGATGCGATCTCCTTTGCATTGGGGTTTTTCAATGTCATCTGCTCCATTCTCGCTCGCCGCGCTCGGCTGGCGCGCCTGTTTTTCACAGCAACTGACGCTCGAAGAGTTCGAGCACGCCTTCCCGACACGCATCGCGAACGTCCATCGCTCGCTCGTCATCGGCTGGTCGGAACGCGGTGTCGTCGAGGCGGCGCCTCTCGACGCGCGCATCGCGGTGGGCGATTGGGCGTTGCTCGACACCGCCTCGCATCGGCTCGTCAGAGTGCTCGAGCGTGAAACGTACTTGAGTCGCATCAGTGCCGGATCGCAGCAGCGGGAACAACCGATCGCCGCGAACATCGACACGGCGTTTCTCGTCACGTCCTGCAATCACGACTTCAATGTGTCGCGACTGGAGCGCTATCTCGCACTGACACGCCAGGCCCGCATCGAGCCGGTCATCGTGCTGACGAAGGCGGATCTTGCCGAGGGCGTCGACGATCTCCTCGCGCAACTCGCGCAGATCGCACCGACCGTCGCGGCGCTGGCCATGAATGCGCTCGATCCGACCCAGGCCGCAGCGCTGCTGCCGTGGTTGCGGCCTGGCAGCTCGGCGGTGCTGCTGGGATCGTCCGGTGTCGGCAAGTCGACACTGACGAATACGCTCACTGGCGAACAGCTGGTGACGTACGCCATTCGCGAGGACGACAGCCGCGGCCGACATGCGACAACCGCACGCCACATGATTGCCGTGCCGAACGGCGGCTGGATCATCGACACGCCGGGGATGCGCGAGCTGAACATCGGCGCCGCCAAAGACGGCGTGCGGGCGACGTTTGACGATGTGGAAGCGATCTCGCGCCGCTGCCGCTTTCGCGATTGCACGCACGAAGGCGATGCGGGGTGCGCCGTCGCAGCGGCGCTGCGATCCGGCGAGCTTGCACGACGCCGGTTCGAGAGTTACCTCAAGCTGAGACGCGAAACGAGGCACGCGGCGCAGACGGAACGCGAGCGACGCGAAGCGGGCCGGCGTTTCGGCAAGCTGCAGAAGAAGGCGATGAAGGACAAGGCGCGGACTCGGGATGGGAGGTGAATACCCCGAAGAGCCCCCCTTCTGACCCTCCCCCGCTTCGCGGGGGAGGGGACGAGGCGATTCACTTTTTCCAGGCGGCGAACTCTTCCTGGCTCAACAGGCCGTCCTTGTTCGTATCGAGCTGCTTGAAAGCGACGAACAGATCGTCATTCGCCGTCGCTTCCTGAATGCTGATCTGGCCGTCCGAGTTCTTGTCGAGCGATGCGAACGACGGCGTTGCCTGCGCGAGCACGAGGCTCGTCGCGCCAATGCCCATGGCAGCGATCAATGCGTCTTTCATCTTCATGAATGTAAAGCTCCTCGCGCTTCCGTCCACGCGGTGATGATTCAAGAAATCGTCGCGGAATCCGATTGTTCCGCCGTGGCCACGGCGCGCCCGCGTCGCAACAACGTTCGCGGGAGGGTATCGCGCCGACCGCGTGCACGGGCAATTGCACGGATGGGCAG
>JAEYXD010000087.1 GCA_023428645.1 Pseudomonadota bacterium | reverse complement strand
GCCTTCGCACGCGGCGTGAATTTCTTCGACACCGGGCCGACGTACGGCGGCGGGGACGCGGAAGTGATTCTCGGCACGGCGCTGCGCGGGCTCGGCGCGCGCGAAGCGTACGTCGTGACCAGCAAGGTCTACTTCGCGACCGGCCCCGGTCCGAACGAGCGCGGCCTGTCGCGCAAGCACATTCTGGCGAGCGTCGATGGCAGTCTGCGGCGCTTGCAGCTCGACTACCTCGACCTGTTGCTCGTCCATCGCTGGGACCCGGACACGCCGCTCGAAGAGACACTGGAAACGCTCGATGGCCTGGTGCGTGCCGGCAAGGTGCGCTACCTCGGCGCGTCATCGATGTCGGCCTGGCGCTTCATGAAAGCCCTGTCGCTGCAGCGCGCGCTGCGGCTCGCGCCCTTCATCTGCATGCAGAACTACTACAACCTCATCTATCGCGAGGAAGAGCGCGAGATGCTGCCGCTGTGTGTCGAAGAAGGCGTCGGCGTGACGCCGTGGTCACCGCTCGCGCGCGGCCTGCTCGCCGGGACAGCGGTCGATGTCGCGCGGCTGGCCGGCGATCCGCTGGCGCAGGCGCGCCTGGTCAGCGAGCTCGACGCGCCGGTCATCGAGCGTTTGAATGCTATCGCCGCGGCGCGCGGTGAGCCGCCGGCGCGCGTCGCGCTCGCGTGGCTGCTCGGCTCCCCCGCCGTCGTCGCGCCGGTGCTCGGCTTCTCCTCCGTCGAGCAAGTCGATATCGCGTGCGCGTCGTTGACGTTGGAGTTGTCGCCGCAGGATCGTGCAGCACTCGAGGCACCCTACAAGCCGCACGTCGTGATCGGGCACGAGCCGGAGGTTGCGCGTGGCTGAGCTTGCGAACGCGATCGCCGTCGTCACGGGCGGCGCGCACGGAATCGGCGCGTCGATCGTGCGCGGCCTGGCCCGGCTGGGCGCGCGTGTCGTCATCGTGGATCTCGACGGCGCGGCGGCGGAACGGCTCGCCCATGAAGTCGGCGGCAGCAGTCATGCGGCCGACGCGCGCGACGCGGCACGGCTGCAGGACGTCTTCGAGCACATCGATCGCGCCGAGCCCGGCGTCGACGTGCTCGTCAACAATGTCGGCGGCGGACCGCGGCGCGCGCTCGCCGCGATGACGGTCGCGGAGTGGGACGAGACCGTCGCGCTGAATCTGCGCTCCGCATTCATCGCGACGCGGGGCGTGCTCGGCGCGATGCGGCGTCGCGGCGGCGGCTCCATCGTCAATGTGGCCTCGATCGCGGCGCACGACGTTTCGCCCGTCGGCGGCGCAGCCTATGCGGCCGCCAAGGCCGGCGTGCTCGCGCTCACGCGGCAAACGGCGTACGAATGGGCGAGCGAGCGCATTCGTGCAAACGCGGTGTGCCCGGGGCCTACGCGCACGCTGCTGACGCAGGGCTCGCAACGCGCCGCCGCGGATTTTCCGCTCGCCCGGTGGATCGAGCCTGCGGATGTGGCGGAGGCGGTCCTGTTTCTCGCCTCGCCGCGCTCCGCCATGTGCTCGGGCACGATCATGAACGTGGACGGCGCCGTCAGTCTCGGCACGTAACCGCACGGGATTGGGCGATCGCGCTTACCATGCGCCGCCGTCGCCTTGGAGATTCTCGTTCCGTGAGCCAAACGCCTGAGCGCTGCCCCTGTGGATCTGGACTTGCGTATGCCGCCTGCTGCGGGCGGTGGCACGCGGGCGAGGCGGCGCCGACCGCGGAAGCCTTGATGCGATCTCGTTATGCGGCATTCGTGCTGTGCCTCGCGCCCTATCTGCTCGACACCTGGCACCCGAGCACGCGCCCGAAGTCGATCGAGTTCTTGCCGCAGCAAAAGTGGCTCGGGCTCAACATCATCGCGCATCAGCCGCTCGGCGAGAACGCGGCCGAAGTGGAGTTCATCGCGCGCTATCGGATCGGCGGCGGCTCGGCCGCGCGGCTGCACGAGCGCAGCCGCTTCCTGCGCGAAGACGGACGCTGGCGATACGTCGACGGCACCCTGCGAGAGTGACCGCGACGGGAGTTATCCCGCTGCCTTCGGCCGGATGTTGTCGCAGTCGATCTTCTTGCTGCCCTTGCGGTGCTGCTCCAATTGCTCGCGCGCCTTCTGGGCGTCGGCCAGCAAGAGTGTCGGCTGCACGGAGCACGCCGCGCTCGCACCGGCGTATTCGTTCGCCGCGGGCAGGCGCTTCGCGAACACGAGGTACTCTTCGCCGTTCTTGAACGAGAACGCGCCGCTCTTCTTGTCGTAGAGATCGGTGATCATCGTGACCTTCGCGGGCAGCTTGCTCTTGTAGGCATTGGCCACGCTCACGGTGCTGATCTCGATGCGAAAATGCTTCGTCGTCGTCGAGCCTTCGGGCGTGAAGGCGCGGATCGTCTCGAGCCGCGAATCGACCTTGCCGACGAAGACGGCATCGGACTCGCAGTAACCGACCTCGACGGGATCGAGCGTCTTCGTGCGTTCCTCGATGGCGCATTCAGCCAGCGCGCCTTTGGACAACACAACGCAGGCCAGGACGGCCGCGACCGCAGGTGAATTCTTGTCGCTCATCTATACCCCCCGAATGATCGTTGGTTCTTGTGCCGCGGGAGTGTACTGCGACGGAGCGCCTTCGCGCAGCGGCGAACGCCGCACCGATGAGGCTACACTCGCACTTCTCTCGACAGGTCCCAAGGGCACTCCCATGTCGCAATTCATGCTTCGATCGTTCGCCTTCCTGCTCGTCGCGGCCTTGGCGCAGCTCACCTCGGGTTGCTCGCGGGACGCGTCATCGAACACCGCGCGAACCGCCGCGAAGCCCCAACCGCCGACCGCCGCCGCCCGGCCGTACGAGGTCACCTCGCCACACGGCGCAAGGTCGGACGAGTTCTATTGGCTGCGCGACGACACGCGCAAGGACGCGGACGTGCTTGCGTATTTGAACGCCGAGAACGCCTACGCCGATGCGATGCTGGCGCACACGAAACCGCTGCAAGCGCGGCTCTATGAGGAGATCGTCGGCCGCATCAAACAGGACGACGCGTCCGTGCCCTATCGCGATCGCGGCTACTGGTATTACCGCCGCTTCGAGACGGGCAAGGAGTATCCGATCTGGGCACGCAAGCACGGCTCGCTCGAAGCGCCGGAGCAAGTCATGCTCGACGTGAACGAGATGGCGCAAGGCCAGGGGTTCTTCCAGGTTGCCGCCTGGGAAGTGAGCCCGAACGGCCAGCTGCTCGCCTGGGCCGAAGATGCGGTCGGACGCCGCCAGTACACGATTCGCGTGAAGGACCTGGACAGCGGCAAGGTGTTCGACGATCGCATCGTCAACGTCGAGCCGACGATCGCGTGGGCCGCCGACAATCGCACGCTCCTCTACGTCTCGAAAGATCCGACGACGCTGCTCGGCGACAAGGTCAAGAAGCACGTGCTCGGCACGGACGCCGCGCGCGATCCGCTCGTTTACGAGGAATTGGACAAGTCTTACTACACCTACGTGGGCGCGACGAAGGACTGGCAGTTCCTCGTGATCTACTCCTCGAGCACGGTCGCGACGCAAATGCAGGTCGCGCGCAGCGACGATGCTCGCCTGGCGTTCAAGCCGCTGATCCCGCGCGAGCGCGACCATGAGTACAGCGCCGAGCACGTCCGTGATCGATGGATCATCCGCACGAACTGGCAGGCGAAGAATTTCCGCATCGTGTCCGCGCCGGATGCCCAGGCGGCGGATCGCGCGCAATGGCGCGATGTGGTCGCGCATCGGGCCGACGCGTTCATCGACACGTTCGACGTATTCGACGCGTTCCTCGCCGTGCAGGAACACTCGGACGGTCTCAGCAACATTCGCATCTCACCGTGGGACGGCAAGAACGAGCGCGTCATCCGCGCGGACGAGGCCGCCTATACGGCGCGGCTCGGCATGAATGCCGAAATGAGCACGCCGGTGCTGCGTTACACGCACGTCTCGCTCGCGACGCCGATGACGACGTACGACTACGACACGCGCAACGACGGAAAGACGCTGCTGAAGCAGGAGCCCGTGCTCGGCGGCTTCGAACAGCACCAGTACACGACCGAGCACGTCTGGGCGCCGGCCCGGGACGGCACGAAAGTCCCCGTGTCGCTCGTCTACCGCAAGACGACGCCAAGAAACGGCACGGCACCGTTGCTGCAATACGGCTACGGGTCATACGGCTCGAACGTCGATCCGTTCTTTTCGCATTCCATCATCTCGCTGCTCGACCGCGGCTTCGTCTACGCGATCGCGCACATCCGCGGGGGACAGGAGATGGGGCGTGATTGGTACGACAACGGCAAGCTCCTCAACAAGCGCAACACGTTCGACGACTTCATCGACGTGACGAAGCATCTCGTCGCGGAGAAGTATGCGGACCCGAAGCGCGTGTTCGCCGAAGGCGGCAGTGCCGGCGGTCTGCTGATCGGCGCCGTGGCGAATCTCGCACCCGACCTGTACCGCGGCCTGATCGCGGACGTACCGTTCGTCGACATCGTCACGACGATGCTCGACGAAAGCATTCCGTTGACGACGAACGAGTTCGACGAGTGGGGCAATCCCAAGGAGAAGCGGTACTACGAGTACATGCTTGCCTATTCGCCGTACGACAACGTCAAGGCGCAGGCGTACCCGGCGCTGTTCGTTTCGACGGGATTGTGGGATTCGCAGGTGCAGTACTTCGAGCCGGCGAAATGGGTGGCCAAGCTGCGCAAGACGAAGCTCGACCAGAATCCGCTCGTCTTTCGCATCAATATGGAAGCCGGCCACGGCGGCAAGTCGGGGCGTTTCCAGCGCTACCGCGAGGTCGCGGAGCGATACGCATTCGTGCTCGATGTGGCCGGAATGAACGAGTCGCCGGCCGAGTCGCTCTGAGCAGCTCGCTACGCGGCCGCTCGCTTCGACCATTTCCGGATCGCGGCGATCTCGGCACGACCCAAGCCGAGCGACGCGAGAAACGCCGCGTGCTGCACGGGGCTTTCGGTTTCGAAGCGTGCATGCCAGCGACGCATTTCCGCGTCGCTGAAGCCGGCGCGACGCAGGAGATTCGTCCACGCTTCCTTGTCACGGCAGCGCGACGCGTTGCGAAACTCGCGCGTCGCGAGCAGCCGCGCCAGCAGTTGCCGTTGCGTCCGCAGCGACTCGATTTCATTGCTCAAGTCGACCAGCCGCGCTTCGAGTAACGCGGCAGACGCCAAGCGCGTCGCCGTCGTTCTCGGCGCGAGCAGATCGCGAATCGCCGCGAGCGAGAGCCCCGCCCTCCGATAGCTGCGAATCGATCGCAGACGCGCGAGCTCCGTCTCGCCATAGTAGCGATACCCCGCCGCATTGCGCCCGAGCGGCGCGAGCAGACCGAGTGCTTCATAGTGCAGCAGCGAAGCTCGCGCCAATCCGGCCGCGCGCGCGAGGCGGCCGAGCGTGAGTTGCTTCGTCACGGCAATGTCCTGCGATCCGGCATCACGAACCTCTGCCGCGCGTCCGCGGAGTGTAGAAGGCCTGCCGAATAGTACTGCGCGAGCACGCCGCGCACATCGTTCACGAGCGGGACGTTCGCGCGCACGAATTCCTCGAAGGTCGCGTCGGCTGGCCCACCGGCGATGGCGTGCGCGACGAGACGCACGAGCGCCTCCGAGACCGTACGGTTGTACTTGGCCGGCACGCCGAAGTGCTGCGCGATGCGTTCGAGGCCGTCGCAGATCGTCTCGATCGCATGCGGCAGCGGATGCCGCCGCACGAGCAGCCAGGCGATGCGCAGATGCGCGCCGTGACCGAAGTCGTCTGGCGAGAGGCGACAGGCCAGGAAAGCGCTCACGAAGTCGTCATCGGTCATGTCTGTACCTCCCGAGCAAACTCTCGAGGTGACTACGGACGTCAGGTCAAGCCCGTTCGCGCAGCCCGAAGCGCTCCTGAGCGCGCGACTCGCGAACTCTCGCGCTCGTTCACCCGTTCGTAACAGGCACGCTGCCGAGGAGATGCGATATGGCGGAGCGAGATCGATGGCGCGACGCGCCGCTGTCGGGCGACAGCCTGTACGGCGACCGCGACAACCTGCGGAGATATCGTGATGCGGTGCGCGACGAGCATCGGCGATTCGCCCGCGAGTACGAACGCGAGCAGCAAGGCGGTCTGCCGTTCACGGACACGCTGACGGAATACGACCGCTTCGATGCGGATCTGACGGGCGGCGAGTTCCGGCCGAATCGCCGGCATGCGACCGAAGGCGGGTATGCCTATGGCAACTACGGCGGCGTCACGCCGCAAGGCCGCCATTACGAGGGCGCCGACCATTTCTTCGAGGTGCGGCGCCGTCGATCTCGCAACGGCCCGAGCAACGTCGAGCGCCAGGACAAGCGCGTGTACGAAGACGTGTGCCAGCGCCTGGCCGATGACGATCGCATCGACGCCTCCGAGATCGAAGTGAGTGTCGCGAACGGCGAGGTGTCGCTCTCCGGCAAAGTGCGCTCGCGCACGGCGAAGCGTCGCGCCGCGTTCGTGATCGAGGACATTCTGGGCGTGAAGGATGTGCACAACGCCATTCGCGTGGAAGACGAGCAACGCTCGCCGGTGACGAATTTCCGCGCGCGGTGATCGAGTCTCCGCCGCCGCATGAAAGCCCGGCAAAAAGGCTGGGCCGCCCTCCATATCCTTTGATTAAATACACGAGCCTCGTGTTTAATCGCCCCATGAAGAACATCACCGTCACGCTGGACGAGGAGACCGCCGCGTGGGCGCGCGTGTACGCCGCTCAGCGGAACGTCAGCCTGTCGCGATTCCTGGGTCAGGTGCTGAACGAAAAGATGCACGAGTCGCGCGAATACGAACGCAGCATGCGGCGGTTTTTCGCATTTCAACCCCGGGATCTGAGCGCCGGCCGCCCGTATCCGCAGCGCGCGGAGCTGCACGAGCGCGAGCGGTGAGCGCATGAAAACCTTCGTCGACACCTGCGTCTTCGTCGCCTGGCTGGATGCCCGCCACGCCGCGAAGCAGCTGGCGGCCGATCAGTGGATTCGGCGGCTGTGGCTGCAGCAGAGCGGCAGGACGAGCATGCAGGTGCTCGATGAGCTGTACGTGACGCTCACGCGCAAGCTCCGCACGAGAAACACCGAGGATGATGCCTGGGATGTCGTGAGCGCACTGCTTGCCTGGGAGCCGATCGCGTCCGATCGCGACATGATGAAGCAAACGCGCGAAGTGCAGAAACGCTATGGCATCAGCTGGTGGGACAGTCACATCGTGGCCGCCGCCCAGATGCAGGACTGCGCCGTCCTGCTCAGCGAGGACTTGCAGCACGGCGCGAGCTTTGGCGCAGTCACCGTCCGCAATCCGTTCAGCGCCGCGGTTCAAGAGCCGCAACCGCGCTATGAGCCGCAGCCGTTGGCGCCCCGTCACCGCCCGCGAGGTCGGCCGCGCAAGACGGCGCCCGCCTGAGCCTTTAGCGCTGTTCCAGCACCAGCCGAAAACCGATGAAGGGTCGGCGCGCGCCCGGATCGATGCCGCCGCGAATCGCAGTGCGCACGTTGGCCGGCCCATCATTGAACCCACCGCCGCGCATGACGAACAACGCATCGGTTCCCGACGCCCGCGGCTGATCGGTCGCGTCCCACGGGTAAGGCTGAAATGGGCTGCGCGTCAGCTCCCAGACATTGCCGGCCATGTCCGCGAGCCCGTGTGCGCATTCCGCGCATTCCGCGCCGCCGACCGCGGCGACGCCGCTGCGCCCGAAGTTCGCCTTAGTGGCATCGGCAACATTGCCCCACGGATAGATCCTGCCGTCCGTGCCCCGCGCGGCCTTCTCCCACTGCGCTTCGCTCGGCAATGTGAAATGCCATCCCTGATCGAGCAAGGCTCGCAGCGCGGCCGGCGCCTGTGCCGATCCAAGCAGCTCCGATTCGAGCCACTGCGCGTAGGCGATCGCGTCCGACCAGGTGACGTTCGCGACGGGATGATCGTCCGCACCGCGCAGCGTCTGGCTGTCGACGGGACGGTGCGTCGCGGCGACGAACGCCGCGAATTGCGCGATCGTGACTTCGTAACGGCCGATGTAGAACTCGGGCAAGTCGACCGTTCCCTGTTTCATTGCCTGCGACCAGCGCTCGTTCTCATAGGCGCTCGGATCGTGCGCCGGATCGCTGCCCATGAGGAACGGACCCGCGGGAATCGCGACGAAGCCGAGCAGCGGATCACCCGGCAGATGCCACACGTTGTCGGCGAACCGCGCCGATGCGACGGTCGGTACGAGCGCGGGCCGCGAATTCGTGCTCACGGCCGACCGGCCGTGCGCATACAGCCACATGGCGACGAAGCCGACGATCGCGGCGAGCACGCCGTAGCCGATCGTCCGACCTCGATCGGGAGCGGTCGCCGACGCTGGCGCGCTCGATTCGACTTGCGGCTTCTTCATTGCACACCGGCCGTACGCGTGCACGCGAACGCCCAGCCGTGATCGCACGCACGCGCGTACAGATCGACGGCGGGCATCTGCATCAGATTCTGTCCGCCCTCGCGCAGCAGCAAGCGCAGATCGAGCTCGCGGGGATCGTCGTGACGCAGCTCGCTCGCGTTCAGCATGTTCATGCAGCCGGCGTGCAGCCGGAGCTCGCAGGCCTTCGCGAAATTCGCGATCGCGAGCGTCGCATCG
The DNA here is from genome assembly GCA_023428645.1 of Pseudomonadota bacterium. Classification (GTDB taxonomy): domain Bacteria; phylum Pseudomonadota; class Gammaproteobacteria; order Steroidobacterales; family Steroidobacteraceae; genus Steroidobacter. The sequence goes on along the minus strand of JAEYXD010000087.1, from coordinate 3,516 downwards.
GCGGTCACGAGCTTGCCCTCCCGGTAGTGAACGCCCAGCTCGTTGCAGGCCCACGCCGAGTTGTCACCGCAGTAGGTCGCCTCGAGCTGCAGCAGGCGCCGACAGGCATTCGGTTTGTTCTGCGCGCATGCCTGCTGCCAGAACGGCACGCTGTCGCCCGTATGCCGGCCGTCGGTCTTGCCCGCGGCCGTCATCGACAAGAACACGACCGCCCACGCAACCATGTGCACGGGGTTCGCGCTCAGGAACGCCGGCACCTCGGGGACGCGCGTCGCGATCGCGTTCGCGAGCCCGTCGATCCATTTCACGCTGAGGTTGAGGAGCGGCACACACAGCAGCTTGTCGTAGAACGTCGGCGCGCCGACGGAGGTCAGCAGGGTGTAGAGCGCGAACACACCGACGCCGTAGAGCGCGCCGAAGATCGCCTTGCCGAGCGGCGTGCGCGCGGAGGTGGACGGGTCGGTCACGAGCAGATGCAGGCCGAGGAACACCGCCGCCGGAATTTCGGAGTCGAGGAAATAAGGCACGCCCGTGGCCGCGGCATAGAGTGCGCTGAGCGTGAACAGTACGGCGGCCGCAACGCCGGCGATGAGCGTAATGGAGAAGAAATACATGAGGACCAAGCCGACCGCGAACAGGTACACGTAGATGTGCGGCGCGAGCGTCAAGGTCGAGGCGATTTCGCGCCCCCACGTCAGGTCCGTGGTTCCGGTCGCGATGAGGACGATCGAAAACAAGGCGAGCGTGAACGCGGACGGATTGAAAATGTGCGTGCTCTTGCCATCGCGCTGCCAGCGCACGAATTCCTTGCCGAGCACGCCGACGGCGATCAACAGGAACTGCAGATAGAACCAATCGTCCTTGAACCACAGGAACAGGTTGGTGCTGAACACGATCGGAAACGCGCCGAAGCCGAGCGTGTATTTCCCGCGGCGCGACCACGACAACAACATGTCGAGCGCATAGGCAAACACGAGCTGGCCGAAGATGAGCCAGAGGTGGTCGTACACGGGCCGCCAGAAATAACCCCAGTACGCGTACACGCTGAACTGCGCGAGCGACTGGATGTAGTGCTGCTTGCGCACCACGATCTCGAGCTGCAACGTGGCGCCGGACCGCGCGAGCTGCCAGAACAGCGTCGCGCACCACACCGCCAGCACGAGCGCGGCGCCGCGGAACGACGCTGCGAGAATCGCCACATCTCCGATGCGCGGCAGCAGCGACAGGGCCGCGAGGATGAGCGCGAGCACCGCGGGCAGCACGAGCGGCTGCAACGAAGACACCGGCGCATCCGCCGCCTGCGATGAACCGCGCGCGCCTTGACCACGCACGCGCTGCGCTTTTCGAGCCACTGCCATGAGATGAGCCGTGTTCGTTGTAATTAGGAGTGGCGGTATTCTGTGCCGCGGGACGCGGCACGTTCAACGCGGCCGCAGCGTCGGCCACGCGAAGAATTGCCAGGGCCGGGGCAGCCGTGAACGAATTTCCGACGACGGGCGGAAGTATTCGCGCCGCCGCTACGCGCCGAACGAGATCCTCACGCGCCCCGCTGCAGGCCCACGCCGCCGACGGGCTCGGTCGTGAAACGCTCGCCGAATCCGGCGATGAGCGGCCGGCCCCGCGCGATCGCGGCTTGCACCGCCGGGAGCTCGAGCGAAGCCTTGTGGCTCGCCTCGCTGTCCCACACTTCGGTGATCCACACGGCGTTCGGATCGGCCGTATCTTTTGCGACGATGTAGCTCAGGCAACCGGGCATCGCGTCCGTGCCTTCGAGCAAGATGGCGATGAACTCCTCGCGCTTGCCGGGCGCCACGAGCGCCTTACCGATCAGGCCATACATCGTTCGATTCCCCCCAAGATGAACGCAACCTGAAGCGAGCGCCGCGACAATCCCGAGAAGCACCTGTCGACGAGCTGGTTGCATGCTGCCTATCGCTGTTGGTTTCGTGCGCGAGGCTGCGTCGAGTCGCGCGCGATGTCAAACTCCGCGCCTGATTCGTTCGCGGCCACCCGTGGATCAAGCCATGACCGTGCACCACAGACTTCTCGCCATCTGGCTCTTCGCCGTGCTGTCGCCGGCGCTCGCGTTCGGCGCGACGATGACGCGCGAGCAGTGCAACAGCCAGTTTTCGCCACGGAGCGGTCAGGCCGGCAAGGACGTGATCTGGGTGCCGACCCTGGACGAGCTCGTCGATGCCATGCTCAAGGCGGCGGGCGTCGGCCCGAACGACTACGTCATCGACCTCGGCTCCGGCGACGGCAAGATCCCGATCGCGGCAGCCAAGCACTTCGGTGCCCGTGCGCTCGGCGTCGAATACAACCCGCAGATGGTGCAGCTCGCGCGCTGTTACGTCCGTGTCGAAGGGCTGACCGACAAGGTGCAGATCGCCCAGGGCGATATTTTCACGACCGATTTCAGCCAGGCGACCGTGCTCACGCTGTACCTGTTGAGCGATCTCAACATGAAACTGCGCCCGATGATCCTCAATTTGAAACCCGGCACCCGCGTCGTCTCGAACACCTTCAAGATGGGCGATTGGAGCCCCGATCGATTCATCGAATCCGAGATCGGCAACACACGCGCCTATCTGTGGGTCGTGCCCGCGCGCGTCGATGGTCTCTGGGAGTTTCGCGAGGACGTCTCCGGCGCGACCTTCCGCGTGCAGTTCGAGCAGCATTTCCAGGAGCTGAAATCCGCACCGTCGTCGGGCGCGACGGTGCGGATTCGTGACGGCAAGCTGCACGGCGCCAACGTCGATTTCACGCTCGAAGAAGGCGCCCCTGTGAAACTGACCGGCGTCGTCGAAGGCGACGAGATGCGGCTCACGGGCCAAGCCGTCAACGAGCGCAAGCAGTACGTGGGCCGGCGTCTGCGCTAGCGGTCACGCGCGAACGCAGGCGACGGCACGCATCAGGAGTGAACAAATGGCAATCGGATACACGATCTATCACAACCCTCGCTGCACGAAGAGCCGAGCGACACTCGAGCTGCTGAACGAGCACGGCGTCGAGCCTGCGGTCATCGAATATCTGAAGACGCCGCCGACAGCGAAGGAGCTGCAGGCGATCATCAAGAAGCTCGGCATCAAGCCCGAGGCGCTCGTCCGCAAAGGCGAGGACGTCTACAAGCAGAAGTTCGCCGGCAAGACGCTCAGCGACACGCAATGGATCGAGGCGCTGGCGGCGAATCCCATCCTCATCGAGCGGCCGATCGTCGTGCGCGGCGATCAAGCCGTGATCGGACGGCCGCCGGAGAACGTCGAGAAGCTTTTTTGAGCGTGGCCTGCGCGCATCAGCGTACGCCACGTCGTGCGCGTCAGTCGACGCGATACACGGAGTACTCGAGCTGCTTCGGTCCCGCCAGGCGACCCTGCGCAATGAACAGATGCTGATTCAGCCACGCGTACTTTTCAGTGCCCGTGTCGAACGAGAACAGCATGCGCATGTATTGATCGGGATACTGCGTCGGCAAGCCGCTGTCCGACGCGCGCTTGTACTTGTCCGTCTGTTGCACGA
>JAEYXD010000084.1 GCA_023428645.1 Pseudomonadota bacterium | reverse complement strand
ATGCCCATGCGCCCCGAGGGCACCGATAATTGGTCGGAGGAGCAACTCGCCGAGATCGTGACGCGCGATTGCATGATCGGTGTAGCGTTGCCGAGGGCTGACAGGAAGGAAGATATTCGTCGCCCGGTTCACAAGGCACGTCGTCCACCACAACCGGCGACAGTCCAATGAACGCGAAAAGCCCTGGCGATTACGCACGCATCAGATTGCTCGAGGAGATACGGAGCAAGGGGAAGGAGTGGGAAGTCCTCGCGCCGCTCTACGGCGTCACCAATCCGAACCCGCCATGGAAAACGAGTCTCGTCGGCATCTGCGAGAGTCTGTCTGATAGCGGGGCGCTTCCATCCCTGGAGCGCCGCCACGCAGAGGATGAGCTGAAGGACTCGGTGTATGGCGAGGTGCCTTCTCCGGAAAGCGACCTACTCGCACTCGTCCATATCCTGCTCAGCCGCAAGCTGGTGACCGAGGATGATCTCGCGAACCGCATGCGCGCTGTGCGAGCACGAGTCGAGGCGGTCTAGATTCTCGTGAGCTTGTGCAATACATCTGAGGTATCAAACATGCAGACTCAACGTCCTGATGCAATTCGCGCCGCTGCCTATTCAACGGCCCTGACGCTTGCGGCGAGCACTTTGCCGGCCTTTGCGCACCACGTGATGGGCGGTCAGATGCCGCAGACTTTCGGACAAGGTCTGCTTTCCGGCGTCGGCCATCCGCTGATCGACATTGGTCATTTCGCGTTCGTCGTCGCCGTCGGTATTACCGCCGCGCTCACGGGACGCATCTGGACACTGACGCTCGCGTTCGTGGCCGGGACGCTGGCTGGCTGCTTTGTCCATCTCGCGGGCATCACGCTACCGGTCGCCGAATTGGTCATCGCAGCGACCGTGCTGCTGCTCGGCGCCATCATCGCCACGAATCGCGAGCTGTCCACACTCATGCTCGCGATCATGTTCGCCGCAGCGGGGCTGTTCCACGGATGGGCATACGGCGAGTCGATCGTCGGCGCGGAACCGACACCGCTCAATGGCTATCTTCTCGGCTTCACGCTGGTTCAGCTTCTCGTGGCCGTACTCGCCGCGCGCGGCACTCTCTGGGTGATGGCCGGCGAGGCTGCGACGCGAGGCAAGGTGCGCTTGGCCGGCGCGGTCGTGGCAGGCATTGGCGTGGCACTGTTCATTGGTCAGATCGAAGGCGTGTTCATCCCCGCGCCTCCCAGCGTCGCCGTCGCAACTTCAATTCAGTGACGAATTGAAAGTCTCCGGCCGGCGAAATGCCCGGCCGGAGAAGACGTAGCCTGCGAGTCCAAGCTGCCTGCGAGCGGCAGCGATTCAAAGTACGCGGCATCGAGCGTGCGCCGGTCAATCGCACTATGCAGATGGCACGCGTTGTTGAACTGGAAATGGCGATTCGCACGCACCACGCCCTTACGTGAACCGGTCACAAGGTGACGCCATGCACCGCCTCGCACGATCGCTCGCGCGCATCGTTGTCGTTGCCCTCTTTGCAAGCACCGCTCACGCTCAGGAGACATCGCAAGAACTCCGCGCACAGATCGACGCGCTCAAACGCAGACTGGCTGAGATCGAAGCAGAGCTGGCCGAGGTGCAACGCGAAGCAGGCAAGGCGACCGAACCAGTGGAGCTAGGTGACGTCCCGCCCTCGGTGATACCGCCGCGCAACATCACCTCCAACAATCCGAACGGCGTATCACGAATCCGCAATCAGCCGCCGCCGACCAATCCCGAGCTCAAAGGCTTCGTGCCGATACCTGGCACGAAAACGAGCTTTCGCTTGGGTGGCTACGCGAAATTGGATGCCATCTACGACAACCACGCAGCCGGTGACACCGATGCGTTCGTCCCGATCAACTTCCCGGTCGGCCAGGCGAATCAGAGAGAGCCCAACTTCACGATGCATGCGCGCCAGACGCAGTTCAACCTCGAGGTGCGTCGGCCGAGCGTCCTCGGCACCAACCTGCGCTTCTACTTCGAATTCGACTTCTTTGGCGGCGGCAACGGTGATTATGCGTTCTCTCTGCGGCAGGCCTACGGTCAGATTGGCAACACCTGGGCCGGCTTCGGCTACTCGGCCTTCATGGACGCCGACGCGTTACCCGATACGCTGGATTTCGAAGGCCCGGGCGGGGCGCTGTTCCTGTTCCAGGCCGGTGTCCACCAGGCTTTCGAGCTCGGCGCAGGGACCAGTCTGTGGCTGGCGTTGGAGAACCCGAGCTCACAAATCACCGACGTTTTCGACAGCAGCGCGACCGGCACACAGCGCCTGCCCGATGGAGTCATTCGCCTTCGCACCGAGCATCACTGGGGTCACGTGCAACTCGCCACGGTGCTGCGTCGCCTCTCCTACGAGACCGCCGCTGCCAAAGACGATACGTTCGGCGGTGGACCGGCGTTGACAGGCGCAATCAAGACGTTTGGTCGGGATCTGTTCTTTTTCAGCGGCGCTTGGGGCAATGGCATCGCCCGCTATGTCCAGAACGCGGACCAGGGAACCAGCAATCAGAATCTCGACGCGGTCGTGGAAAACAATGGCAGGCTGGAAGCACTCGAAATCTGGGGAGCGTACGCCGCCTATCAGCACTACTGGACTCCCGATTGGAGCAGCAACCTCGTGTACGGCGCCATGCAGCTGCAGCGCAGCCAGTTCCTGCCCGACACCTTCTTCAAGAAAAGCACCTACGGCGCGCTCAACCTGATCTGGAAGCCCGCCTCGACGTTCAGCATCGGCCTGGAGGTGCTGCATGGCACGCTCGACGTACAGAACGGCGAGAAGGCCAACGACACGCGCGTTCAGGGCTCGATCCAATACAAGTTCGTGGACTGACGGACGACCGAGAACCCAAGTGGCCGCGGAACTTGTTCGCCGCGATGCCTGTTCGACGTACTTCCGCTGGCGCAACGCTTCTCGAAGCGGAGGATCGCTGCAACAGCTGAATGACATCAGGTCGCACAACCTGAGTACGTCAGCCTGACCTAGCGGCATGAGGAAGTCTGCGATGCCTTCGAAGCGCGAGACACCCAGAGCTGCCATGAATCTGTGGAGCGTCGCAGCGCTGGGCATCGGCTCGATGGTCGGCGCCGGCATTTTCGCGCTGCTCGGGCAGGCGGCCGTCATGGCAGGCCGCGACATTTTTCTCAGTCTGCTACTCGGTGGCATTATCGCCCTACTGTCAGGGCATACTTTCGGCCGCTTGGCCGCACGCTATCCGAGCCGTGGGAGCGTCATCGACTATCTCACCGAGGCCTTTCCCGGCGGCACGGTCGCCGGCACGCTGTCGCTGGTGTATCTCCTCACGCTGATCGTCACCGTTGCCGTGGTCGGCAAGAGTTTCGGCGTCTATACCGCGCACACCTTCCTTGCAGATCCATCCCGCCCGCACGTCGCAGATGCTTTCGCCTGTGCCATGGTGCTTGCTCTGGCCGCTCTCAATGTCTTGGGCTCGAGCGCAGTCGGTCGCGCTGAACTGCTGCTCGTCAGCATCAAGCTCGGCATTCTTCTGTTGCTGATCGTCGCGAGTGTGCCCGGCTTTGACACGCAGCGGCTGACCCATGAACGATCAGCAGACCTGACGGCTCTAATCGCGAGCGTCGGCCTGACCTTCTTCGCCTATGCCGGCTACGGCATGATGGCCAATGCTGCTGCGAGCGTTTCACGGCCTCAGACGACGATCCCGCGCGCCATCGCACTGGCGATCACGACCGTCATCTTGCTTTATCTGTGCTTGGCGCTCGTCATCATGGGCAACCTGGCCCCCGAGCAGCTCGCGCGCGATGCAAATACCGCGGTGGCCGCCGCGGCAGCGCCGGTCCTCGGGAAAATCGGCGTCACTGTCGTATCGATCGGCGGCGTATTGGCGACTGCCTCTGCGAGCAACGCCACCCTGTTCAGCATCCTCAATCTCGTGGCCGCATTCGCGCAGAAGGAACCGTTGCGACAGAATCCTCGTAAACCGCAGCCGCGCGTGCCCCGCGGCTTCGTCGCTGCGGTCGTCAGTGTGCTGGCGCTGATTCTTTTCTTCCCGCTCGATTCGATTGCCAAGGTGGCCAGCATCACCTTCCTGATCTCCTATCTCGCCGTGTTTGCCGCCCACTGGCGGCTGCGCCGAGCGGCGGGCGGGTCGATGGCACTGGTGATCCTCGGCGCGCTGATGATGCTCGCTGTGCTGGTCGGGTCCCTCGTGAGCCTCGGTCGGACGCAGCCTCGGGCACTTGTGCTGGTCGTCTTGATGATTGCTGGCAGCATGGCAGGGGCGTGGGTGATGAGGCGCGCAATGCTTCGACACAAATCAGCGGCACCGCGCGCGCAGGACAAGTAGCCCGCGATCATTGCCATGCGATGACGATCGTGAGCATTGCCCGGCTCCTCCGCTTTGAACCGGTACTTGCGTCGCCACCACTCCCGGCCGGACGGCCGAATCAGCGGACTCAAGCCTGCTCGTCAGCCTTATCGTGCTGTGAACGCTGTCGGCGGCGCATGCGGCCACTTGTGTCTCAGCGCGTTCACATAGTCACCTGTAACGACCTTGAGTTACAGAGTTACAGGTTGTGAGCACGAGTCGAATGCAAGTGCTTGAATTTGGTGGGTTGGGAGGGATTCGAACCCTCGACCAGCGGATTAAAAGTCCGATGCTCTACCGACTGAGCTACCAACCCAGGACAGCGGTGGCCAGAGAAAACTCTGGTAGGAACAGCCGTTCGTTGCGCGCGGCTGTTCGAAGGGCGCGCATCATACCCAAAGCGTCGCCGCAGTTCACCGAAAGTATCGCGTCGGGTCCGGTACCCCGGCCGCCGCGAACCCCTCGCGCCGCAAACGGCACGAGTCGCAACGGCCGCACGCGCGCCCATCCTCATCGGCCTGGTAGCACGACACCGTCAAGGCATAGTCCACCCCAAGCGCCATGCCGCGCCGAATGATGTCCGCCTTCGTGAGATCGATGAGCGGCGCGACGATCCGAAACGCCGTCGTCCCTTCGACGCCCGCCTTCGTCGCGAGCTGTGCGACGCGCTCGAAGGCGGCGATGAACGTGGGCCTGCAGTCGGGATAGCCGGAGTAGTCGACCGCATTCACACCGATGTGGATTTGCGCGGCGCCGAGCACCTCCGCCCAACCGAGCGCGAGTGAGAGCATGACCGTGTTGCGCGCGGGGACGTACGTGATCGGAATGCCGATCTGCGGCGCTTCCGGAACGGCGATGCTCGCGTCCGTCAGCGCCGAGCCGCCGATGCCGCCCAGATCGATGCGCATGACGCGATGCTCGCGCGCGCCCAGGCTGTTCGCGACGCGGCTCGCCGCGAGCAGCTCCGCATGATGCCGCTGCCCATAGTCGACGCTCAGCGCAAAGCACTCGAGGCCCTGGCTGCGGGCGAGCGCGAGCACGGTCGCCGAATCCAGACCGCCCGAGACCAATACGACTGCTCGTTCCGACATCTCGTTCCTCAACGGCCCGGCGTATCGCCCCACAGGACCTTGTGCAATTGGATCTGCAGACGAACCGGCAGGCGCTCATCCAGAATCCATTGCGCAAGCTCGCGCCCCTCCACCTGGTTCGCACTCGGGCTGAACAACACCGCGCAGCGCCCCACGAGATCGTGCGCGCGAACGAAATCGCGCGACCACTCGAAGTCGGCGCGGCTGCAGATCACGAATTTGAGCTGGTCCGTCGCACGCAGCCCGGCAAGGTTCTCCAGGCGATTGCGCGCCACCTCGCCGCTTCCGGGCGTCTTGATGTCGATGACGCGCGCAACGCGCGTGTCGACCCGCTCGACATCGATCGCGCCGCTGGTCTCGAGCGACACCTTGTAGCCCGCGTCGCAAAGCATCGTGAGCAATTCGAAGCAGTGCTTCTGGGCGAGCGGCTCGCCGCCCGTGACGCAGACGTGCTCGACGCCGAACGCCCGTACCCGCGCGACGACCTCATCGAGCGAATGCCATTCGCCGCCATAGAAGGCGTACTGCGTATCGCAGTATTGGCACCGCAGCGGACAGCCCGTGAGACGCACGAACACGGTCGGCCAGCCGACACTGTCGGCTTCACCTTGGATCGAGACAAAGATCTCGGTGAGTTTGACGCGGGGCGCCGCGGTCGACGCGATGTCGTCAGGGCGGCTGGCGAGAGAGGGACCCATCAGCCGTGCGCAGCGATCGGAGGTGAAACGCCATCGGCGAGCCGATGAGCCGCTTCCGTCCTTATCGCCCTTCGCCCTCCATCTTCGAAAGCCGCTGGCTCGCGAGCCGCGCGGCGGTCGTGTCCGCATATTGCTGGACGACCTGATTCAATGCCGTACGCGCTTCCGCCCAATTCTTCAGCTCGTAGTTGCAGTAGCCGATCTTGAGCAGCGCATCGGGCATCTTCCGCGAGGCCGGGAACTTGTCGACGACCGTGCGGAAACTCTTCAAGGCTTCGCCATATTGGCGCGTCACGTAATGTGACTCGCCGAGCCAATACCAGGCGTTGTCAGCCAGCGCGCTATCCGGAAAGGTCGACAGGAACTGCTTGAACGCGCCGGTCGCCTCCGCGTACTTGCCGTCCTTCAGCAGATCGAACGCCGCTTGATAGTTCGCACGATCGTCGCCCTGCGGGATCGGCAGCGCGCCCGCGGCGCCCGCGCCCGGCGATCCCAATCCGCCCGCTCCGCCCGTCTCGAGCGCGGCGACACGCCGATCGACATCGGCGTATTGCTCACGCAGCTGATCCTGGGAGCGGTTGACGTTGTGCTGCAGCTCCTCGAGCTGCCCGCGCAGCGCCCGCACTTCATTCTGCGAAGCCTCGATGCGCTGCGAGAGATCGAGCAGGCTTTGGTTCGCGAGCACGCGCTCGATCCGCAGCAGGCGGCTGTCGAGCTCCGTCATCCGCTGCACGACCGGATCCTGCTCCGGCGAGGTGGCGCAGCCGGCTAGAGCGACACACACCGCGAGACCGAGCACTGAGCGCATGGAAATCATCCCAAATAAAAAAACGGCTTCATCCTACTCCCCTTCCCCCGCGCAGCGGGGGAAGGTTAGGGATGGGGGTCTTCAACCTATCGTCCGTACACGAGCTCGACGCGGCGATTGCGCGAATACGCGGTCTCATCGCTGCCCGCGACCGCCGGACGCTCTTCGCCGTAGCTCACCGTCGTGATCTGGGTGTCCGTGACGCCTTGAAGCATCAACGCGCGGCGCACCGCCTGCGCGCGGCGCTCACCGAGGCCGATGTTGTATTCGCGCGAGCCGCGCTCGTCCGAATGACCCTCGAGGCGCACCTTGCGGCCAGCGCCGCCGTTCAGGAATTTCGCGTGAGCCGCGATGACCGGCACGTACTCCGGCTTGATCTCGGCGCGGTCGTAATCGAAGTACACGATCATGCCTGTCTGTTTCAGGGCCTCGATCGCGCGCTGCTCCGCGCTGAGCTCCGAGCCGGACACATCGGTGCCCGAGGTCGTGCCGGTGGTCGCACTCTGATCCGTCGGTGTCGCGCCCGTGTCGGGCAGCGGCTCTGGCTTGCTTGCGCAACCGTTCAAGACGGCAGCCATCGCCAACACACCACAAATCATCGAGAACCGCTGCACAAGTACACGCATTCGCAAATCTCCTCGGGGGATGTCATCCGGTGAGTCAGTCAGATCGCGATCCGCTTCGTTCGTACGCAACCGCAGGAAAATCGCGCGAAATTCTGCCACAAGCGCTGCACTGCCACCATGTGTGGACCGCATGCCGCACCTCGGGCCGCGTTACGGGGGGAACGGGGACCACACCGGCTCGCGCACTTCGCCGCTCGTGGCTGCCAACGTCTGCTGTACCCGCCCGTCGATCGACACGGTCGCGAGCACGCCCCTGCCGCGATCCTGGGTCGCGTAAATCAGTGTCGCCCCATTCGGCGCGAAGCTCGGACTCTCGTCCTGCCGCCCTTGTGACAGCACTTGCACCGCTTTGGAGGCCAAGTCGACGGTGGCGATCCGGTAGTTGCCTCGATCGAGGTAGACGACGGCCATTCGCTTGCCGTCCGGCGAGATGCGCGGGCGCGCATTGTAGCCGCCCTCGAACGTGACTCGCGTGGCGCGATTGGGATTGCTCACGTCGACTTCATAGATTTGCGGACCGCCGGCGCGGTCCGAATTGAAGTACAGCTTGCGTCCGTCGGATGACCACGAGGGTTCCGTGTCGATCGCCGGATCGAACGTCATGCGGGTGAGCATCTGACTCGCGAGATCGAGCGTGTAGACATCGACGTCGCCGTCCTTGCGCGACAGCGTGAGCGCGAGCTTCTTGCCGTCCGGCGACCACGCCGGCGCCCCATTGATGCCCGCGCGCGCCGACACCTTGCGCCGCTCGCCGGTGCGCAGCGTCTGCACGAAGATCGCGGACGCGTGGCTTTCGAACGAGACGTACGCGAGGCTCTGCCCGTCCGGCGACCACGCCGGCGACATCAAGGGTTCCGTCGAGCTCGCGATGACGCGTTGATTCTCGCCGTCCGCGTCCGCGACGACGAGCTTGTAGTTCTGCTTCGGCGGCGTGCCGTCAACGGCAATGAACGCGATGCGCGTCGAAAACGCGCCGCGAATGCCGGTGAGCTGCTCGAAGATGATGTCGGCAATGCGATGTGACATCGCGCGCAACGAGTCCGCGCTCGCGGTGAGGCGCTGGCCGGCGAGGCGCTGCCCCGTCAGCACATTGAAGAGCTCGAACTGCGCGGCGTAACGATCGCCTTCCGGCATGAGCTTGCCGACGACGATGAAGTCGCTCTTGAGCAGACGCCAATCCTGAAAGCGCACCTGATCGCCGCTCGTCGGGCGATCGATCATCGCCTGGCGATCGAGCGGCGCGAACCGGCCCGTACGATACAGATCAGCCGCGACGACCTGCGCGACATCGAACGGCGCCGCCCCCGCCGCTTCCCAGCCGAACGGCACGATCGCGATCGGCACCGCATTCTCCTGGCCGCGCGTGATCTCGATCGTGAGCTGCGCCCGAGCGGCCGTGCTCGCGAGCATCAGCACGATCAGTGCAACCCAATGCATCCTCACATTGCTCATCAGTCATGTCTCCGTCGGCTCGATCAATCGGCCGGTTTGAAGATAAATCGCAGATTGCGCTCGAACAAACGCATGTCGCTCGGCAACGGCAGCGGCGAGGCGCGTTGCACGGCATTCTCGATCGACTGCCGCACGGCCTGATCGCCGTTGCACTCGCCGACCTGCACACGCAGCACGGTCCCGGTCGGGGATTGCGTGACGTTCACTTCGCACGCGAGGCCCGGGCGCGCCGAGGGCGGGCGATTCCACTGGCGCTCCACGTGCTGCTGAATCGCCGCCGCATACTGGTTCATCGCGCCGGACGAGCGCGCCTGCATGAGGCCCTCTTCCTCCGCGAGCTGGTCGCGCAACGCTTTTTCGCGAGCGTTCGATTCCTCCGCGAGACGCCGCCGCTCGGCTTCTTCGCGCTCGCGCTGCTTGCGTTGGATCTCCTCGACCCGCTTGCGCTCGGCTTCGGCCTTCGCCTGCCGTTCCGCTTCGAGCTTCGCCTGTCGCTGCGCTTCGGCCTTGCGCTGCTGCTCGACCTCCTGCTGCTTGCGCTCGAGAGCGCGCTGCTCTTCCGCGGCTCTCTCCTTCGCGACGCGCTCCTGGCGCTCGCGGACGACCTGTTCTTGGCGCACGCGCTCCTGTTCGCGCTGCTGCCGCTCCTGCTCCTGTTGCCGCTGCGCCTCCTGGCGCTGCTGCTCGGCTTGTTGTTCCTGCGCGCGTTTCGCCGCCTCTTCGTCCCGGCGACGCCGCTCCTCGGCGGCACGCGCCTCCGCTTCCCGGCGAGCCCGCTCCTGCTCCGCGCGCCGCGGCTGCGCCAGCTGACTCTCGTCCACCACGACCGCTTGGATCGCGAGTGTCGGCGGCGGTGTGTCGCGCTGCCATTCCACCATCGTCAGGCCGAACATCGCCGCGACGAGGACGTGCAGCAGGATCGCGCCGAGCAGATACGGCCAGTGCGACTTCAGCCAGTTGGGTTGGGGAGCCTCCGCCATCGGTTCTGCGTCGCTCAGCGCCGCTCGCGCGCGCGACGCGCCGTCTCGGGGTCCGTGATGAAGCCGACCTTCTCGGCGCCCGCCTGTTGCAACAGCACCATTCCCGTGACGACTCGTCCGTACGGCACGCTCCGATCTGCCTTGACCAGCACCGGCGTCTTCGGTTCCCGGCTCAGCACCGCCGCAACTCGTTGCGTGACGGTCTCTTCATCGAGAGCCGACGCCTCGTCGGCACCGATGCTGAGGTAATAACTCCCCGACGCATCCACGCTCAGGATGAGCGGCTGAATGTCGCTCAGCTCCTTCGGCAGCGGCTCCGCGCCTGCCTTCGGCAGATCGACCTTGATGCCCTGGGTGAGCAGCGGCGCCGTCACCATGAAGATGATGAGCAGCACGAGCATGACGTCGATGTAGGGCACGACGTTCATTTCGGCGACCAGCCGCCGACCTTTGCGGCCGTTCGGCGTCATGCGCGCGCCTCGACGGCCGGCGCACCTTTCACGGGCTGCGTGCCATGCCGCGACAGGATCGAGGAGAGCTCTTCGACGAAGGTGTCGTACCGCACCTCGATGCGAGTCACTTGATCCGCGTACCGGTTATAGGCGACGACGGCGGGGATCGCGGCGAACAGGCCCATGGCCGTTGCGATCAGGGCCTCCGCGATACCCGGCGCGACCGTTTGCAGCGTCGCCTGCTGCACGTCGCCGAGACCGATGAACGCCCCCATGATGCCCCACACCGTACCGAACAGGCCGACGTAGGGACTCGTGGAGCCGATCGTCGCGAGCATCGACAGGCCATGCTCGAGGCGATCGGTTTCGCGCAGCGTCGCCACGCGCATGCCGCGCCGCGAACCTTCGATGAGCTGCGCGGCCGCGACCGACCCGTGCTGGCGCAGACGCGTGAACTCGCGAAAGCCCGACTCGAAGATCGCCTCCATGCCCTTCGTCACGCGCCGGCTCTGATCGATCGCGCGAAACATCGACGACAGATCGCCGCCGGACCAGAAGACTTCCTCGAAGCGATCCGCTTCGACGCGGGCGCGTTTCAACTCCGCCCGTTTGCGCAGCATGATCGCCCACGAAACGATGGACGCGATCAGCAGCAGCGCCATCACGACCTGCACGACCAGGCTGGCATTCAGCACCAGCTCGACCGGCGACAATTGCTCGGGCATTACCTCTCTCCTCCACCGATCTCATGCAATACGACTTCGGGCAAGCCGCGGGGCTTCAGCTTGTTCGCATCCAGGCAGGCGATTCGCACGCGCCCCTCCACCAGGAGTTCCTGCGTGCCGGCGCGAAGGACTTGTTGACGAAACGTCAGGCTTGCGCGGCTACGCTCTTCCAGCGCGCACGTGACTTGCAAGCTGTCGCCATACCGCGCCGGCTTGCGGAAGCTCACGTCCGCATGCACGACGACGAACATCAAGCCCTCGTCGGACTTCAGCGCCTCCTGCTCGACACCGAGCGCCCGCAGCCATTCGGTCCGCGCGCGCTCCATGAACTTCAAATAATTGGCGTAGTAGACGATGCCGCCCGCGTCCGTGTCCTCCCAATAGATGCGGACCGGAAAGACGAACGTCGGCGCGGGGCGTGGCGCGTTCGAGACCTCTGACTCATCCCGCATCAGTGCATCACCCTCGCTCACTCTTTGAACAGCTCGCCGCTCGAGGGCCGCTCCGGGGCGCGCAACCCGAAGTGCAGATACGCTTGCCGGGTCGCGACCCGCCCCCGTGCCGTGCGCATCATGAATCCTTGCTGAATCAAGAAGGGCTCGATCACGTCTTCGATCGTGCCGCGCTCCTCCCCGAGCGCCGCGGCCAGGCTTTCGACGCCGACGGGACCGCCGTCGAATTTTTCGATGATCGCGAGCAAGAGCTTCCTGTCCATCAAGTCGAAACCATTGCGATCGACGTCGAGCAGATCGAGCGCGGCTTGCGCGACATCGTCCGTGATTCGCCCTCCGCCTCTCACTTCGGCGTAGTCGCGGACTCGGCGTAGCAACCGATTGGCGATACGCGGGGTTCCGCGGGAGCGCTGGGCGATGCGCGTGGCACCGCCGACATCCGTCGGCACGCCGAGGATCGCGGCGGACCGCACGACGATGCTTTCGAGATCTTTCAGATCGTAGAACTCCAGGCGCTGCACGATGCCGAAGCGGTCGCGCAGCGGCGAGGTCAGCAGGCCGGCGCGCGTCGTCGCTCCCACGAGCGTGAACGGCGGCAGGTCGAGCTTGATCGAGCGGGCCCCGGGGCCTTCGCCGATCATGATGTCGAGCTGAAAATCCTCCATCGCGGGATACAGAATCTCCTCGACGACCGGGCTCAACCGATGGATCTCGTCGACGAACAGCACGTCGTTCGCCGAAAGGTTCGTGAGCAGCGCCGCGAGGTCGCCGGCGCGCTCGATCACCGGGCCGGAGGTCTGCTTCAAATTGACGTTGAGCTCGTTCGCGATGATGTTCGCGAGCGTCGTCTTGCCGAGCCCCGGCGGGCCGAAGATCAGCACGTGGTCCAGGGCGTCGCGCCGTTTGCGCGCGGCCTCGATGAAAATCTCCATCTGCGTTTTGACGGCGGCCTGCCCGACGTAGTCCGCGAGCCGTTTCGGCCGCACGGCGCGATCGAATGCCTCCTCATCGCCCTGAGGAGCGGCAGCGACGATGCGATCGGGTTCGATGGGCATGAGGTGAGCCGGGAAGCAGTTTCGCTAGCAAAACCAGGCCGCGATCCTAGCAGGTTGTCACTTCTGCGCGGCCGCTTGCAGCGCGCGACGAATGATGTCCTCGGTCGTCTGGGCCGCGGAATCGACGGCCTTCAGCAGGCGCGTAACTTCGGCAGGCTTGTAGCCGAGCGCGACGAGCGCGCTGAAGGCCTCGGCCTGCGCACCGCTCTGCGGCTCCCCGCCACCGCCGGCGACCAGGACGCCCGGCAAGGCGCCAAATGCCTTGATCCGATCCTTCATTTCGATGAGCAGACGCTCGGCGGTCTTGCGGCCGACGCCGGGGATGCGCACGAGCGAGTCGACGTCCTGGGCTTCGATGCACATGAGGAAGTTATCCACACTCATCCCGGACAACAGCGCGAGCGCCAGCTTCGGACCGACGTTCGACACCTTGAGCAACTCACGAAACAGCCGGCGCTCGCGCTCGGTCGCGAAGCCGAACAGGATGTGGGCGTCCTCGCGCACGACGAGATGAGTAAACAGATGAATGTCCGTGCCGACCGCCGCCAGTCCATAAAACGTCGACATCGGCGCTTCGATCTCGTAGCCGACACCGCCGACGTCGATGACGAGCGCGGGCGGCTGCTTCACCATCAAACGGCCGCGTAGGAAACCGATCATCGGGACGCCCGCGCCAAGGCGCTCAGCTTGCGCGAATAGGCATGGCACAGCGCGATCGCGAGCGCGTCCGCGGCATCGGCCCCGAGCGGCCCGGCGATATTCAACAAGCGTCTCACCATCAACTGCACTTGCTCTTTTTCCGCGGCCCCCGTTCCGACGACGGCCAGCTTGACTTCGCGCGGTGCGTATTCGAAGACCCGCGGACGCAGGCAGAATGTCGCGCTCAAGGCCGCGCCGCGTGCTTGCCCCAGCTTCAGCGCGCTATCCGCATTGCGATGCATGAAGACGCGCTCGATCGCGACCTCGTCGGGACGAAATTCGTTCGTCAGCTGATCCACGCCCACGAAGATTTCTTGTAGGCGCTCGGCGAACGACTCGCCTTGCGTGCGGATCGCGCCGCTCACGATGTAAGTGACGTCGGATCCCTTCGTCTCGACGATCGCGTAGCCGGTCCGGAGAGAGCCGGGATCGAGCCCGAGAATGCGCACCTGAGCCGGGAGTGCCGCGGAGCGCAGGTTTGTGACCAGCGCGGACAGACTTTGCGGACGTTTGGCTCGGCGCAATGAGTTGTCTCCGCGCGATCTGGACCCATAACTCCAGCGCATAAGCGCCGGCTCTGGGGCCGGTATGATACGGCAAAGCCCGCTCGACCTGTCGATCCATGCCGACGTCCGAAATCACCGCTGCATCGACGAGTGCCATCCCGCGGCACTCTCCCCTCGACGAGGTGCTCGCGCCCCTCGCGCAGGGCACCGATATCGAACGCCAGGCGAGCGAGCGCGCTCAGGCGATCGCAGGCATCGTCGCGGCGCTGACCGAGGACGAAGACATCAGACGTGGCGCCGCCCTCTTTCCGCTGATGGAGGCCGGCTGCATCGATCAGGAACAGGCCGCGGCGCGCGTGGGCGCCGTGCCGGCGCGCATCGCCGCTGAGCTGATGCGCTTCGGCTCGATCGGCGCGCTCGGTGCGCGGGCGAACGGCGCGCAGCTCTCGGCGAATCAGGCGGAAGCCTTGCGCAAGATGCTGCTCGCGATCGTCACCGATCCGCGGCTCGTGCTCATCAAACTCGCCCAGCAGCTGCATCTGCTGCGGGAGACCAAGGATGCGCCGCAAGCGGAGCGTGAACGGATCGCCCGCGAGACTCGGGAGATCTACGCGCCGCTCGCGAATCGCCTCGGCGTGTGGCAGCTGAAGTGGGAGCTCGAGGATCTGAGCTTTCGCTACCTCGATCCAGAGAACTACAAGCGCGTCGCCGGCTGGCTCGCGTCCAAACGTCTCGACCGCGAGCGCTACATCGTCGATGTGATCGACGTCATCACGCGCGAGCTCGCGAAGGCAGGCATCACGGCGGAAGTCGCGGGCCGGCCGAAGCACATCTTCAGTATCTGGCGGAAAATGCAGCGCAAGGGGCTGTCGTTCGAGCAGCTGTACGACATTCGCGCCGTGCGCATCATCGTCGGCTCGATCGCCGACTGCTATGCCGCGCTCGGTATCGTGCACAGCATGTGGCCGTACATTCCCGGCGAGTTCGACGACTACATCGCGACGCCGAAGGACAACCTGTATCGCTCGCTGCATACGGCCGTGATCGGCCCCGGCAAGCAGCCGCTCGAAATCCAGATCCGCACGCGCGAGATGCACGAGCACGCCGAACTCGGCGTCGCGGCGCACTGGCGTTACAAGGAAGGCGGCAAGGCGAACCCGGCGTACGAACAGAAGATCGTCTGGCTGCGGCAGATCCTCGAGCCGAGCGACCGCGACGATCGCGAAACCGAAGACGACTTTCTCGAACGCGTGCGTTCGGAGATCTTCGAGGATCGCGTTTATGCGCTGACGCCCCGCGGCGAGGTGATCGAGCTGCCACGCGGCGCGACACCGCTCGATTTCGCGTATCACGTGCACACGGATCTCGGCCATCGCTGCCGCGGCGCGAAAGTGAACGGCCGCATGGTGCCGTTGAATCAGCCGCTCGCGAACGGCGACCAGGTCGAGATCATCACGAGCAAGCAACTGAACCCGAGCCGCGACTGGCTCGTGCCTTCGCTCGGCTATCTCGTCTCGCAGCGCAATCGCAGCAAGGTCCGCTCGTGGTTTCGCAAGCAGGACGAGGAACAGAACCGGCTGCAGGGCAAGCAGATCATCGAGCGCGAGCTGCAGCGGCTCGCGATCCACAGCGTGACGCTCGATGAGCTCGTGCAGGAGTTCAAGCTCGGCTCGGCCGAGGAGCTCTATCTTGCGATCGGCGAAGGCGAAATCACGGGCGCGCAGATCACGGGCGCGATTCAGCGCCGCGCGCGACCGCAAGAGCTGCCCTCACCCGTGCCTCGCAAGCCGGCGATCGCGACGAAGGACACGGCCGGGATCACGATCGAAGGGGTCGGCGACCTGCTGTCGCATTTCGCCCGCTGCTGCGGTCCGGTGCCGCCCGAGCCGATCTGCGGCTACATCACGCTCGGCCGCGGCGTGAGCATCCACCGTCAGGACTGCGCGAATTTCAAACGGCTCCAGGACACGGCACCTGAACGGGTCATCGCCGTGGAATGGGGCACGAGCGAGGACCAGTCGTTTCAAGTCGAGGTGAACGTGCGCGCGTTCGATCGGCGCGGGCTCGTGCGCGACATCAGTGCCGTGCTCGCCGATTCGAAGATCAACATTCTCGCGATGAACACGATCACGCACGAGCAGGATGACATCGCGGACATGAACCTTACGATCATCGTTCGCGACCTGGCGGAGCTGTCGCGCGTGCTCGCTCGGATTCAGGGCTTGCCGAACATCGTCAGTGCGCGACGGCGCACTTGATCATGCCGTGGTCGCCCGGAGGCGCAAGCTGCGCAGGCCGTACAACCCGAAGATGATGCCGAGCGTGACCAGCATCGCGTAGAGCTGCGTGATGCCGCCCTCGCGTTCATTGCGCAGGGTCTCGAAGCCGAGCCAGACCACCGCGATGCAGGCGAGCACGGGCACGACAGGCCCGCCCGGAATAACGAACGGATCACCGTCGCTGCGCACATTGCGACGACGCAGCTGCAGTGTCGAAAGCGCGCACAGGAAGTACAGCGACAGTGCCGCGAGATTGGAAAACCGCGTCAGCCACTCGAACGTCCCCACGAGCGCGAACGTCGCGACGAGCGACCCGTAGACGACGATCGCAACGTTGGGCGTCCGAAACACCGGATGAACGGCGGTGAGCGGCGTCGGCAGAAAGCCATCGCGGCTCATCGCGAACAGGCCGCGCGGCTCGGAGAGCATGTTGGCCGTCAGATAGCCGAACATCGATACGATCGCCGCGGCGATCATCACGGTGCGCGCGCTTGGACCGAACGCGACCCCCGCCGCGGCCGCCAGCGGCGTGCGACCCGTCCCGGCGAGATCCGTGCCCATGATGCCCAGCGCCACGAACTGAATCGCCAGATAGAGCACCGTGACGCCGCCGAGCGCCAGCAGAATCGCGAGCGGGACCGTGCGCGAGGTGTTCTTCACTTCGCCGCTCGGCACGGTCGCGCCCTCGATGCCGGAGAACGCGAAGATCATGATGCCGGCCGAGCCGAGCACGGTGCTGATGTCGGGAACGTCCGTCCAAGCGAGATTGGCCGGCTTGACGAAGAACACGCCGACGCACACGAAGAGCAGCAGCGGGAGCAATTTGACGAGCGTGATCGCTTCGAGCACGCGCGCTCCGTTGCGCACTCCGCGCATGTTGATCGCGACCAGCGCGCCGACGAGCACGACGATCAGCAGTTTCGCGACCCATGGCGGCGCGGCGACGTTGAACAGCGCGAACAGTGATTGAGCGAAGCCATTCAAGATGCCCGACGCGGCGAACAAGCCGGTCGTGAGTACCAGGCATCCGGCGACGAACCCGGCCATCGGTCCCATGGCGGTTTCGACATACGCATACGAGCCGCCGGTCGCGGCGACGCGGCTGCCGTTCTCCGCGAAACACAGCACGACGAGACCGATGACGACCGCGCACGCGACATACGCAAGCGGCGCGGCCGTGCCCAGCGCCAGCACGGCGGTCGCGGGCAACAGGAAAATGCCGCTGCCGACGGTGTAGTTGAAGATGTTCGCGGCGAATTGCCGCACGCCCAACTCGCGCGACAACAAGGCATCGGGATTGGCGACAGCGCGATGATCGGATGACATGAACGCGCACTCTCTTCTTATGGGGAGGTGCGGCGCACGTTAGCACGTCCCCGCGAGCGCAGGGACGCACAAATGCCGTCGATGGAGACACCCGCCCCGCTGCGCGGGGCGGGCGGGGTTCAGCGGTTGGGGAAGTCGATCGCGATCTTGTCCGCGTTCAACGCGGCTTCGTGCAACGCTTCCGAGAGCGTCGGATGCGCATGCATCGTACGCTGCAGATCCTCGGCGCTGGCGGAGTACTCCATCGCGAGGACGGCCTCGGCGATCAGCTCACCGGCCATCGGGCCGATGATGTGCACGCCCAGGATCTCGTCGTCGTCGACGGCGGCGATCACCTTGCAGAAGCCGGCGGTCTGCTCCATCGCGCGCGCGCGGCCGCTCGCGAGGAACGGGAACGAGCCCACCTTGTAGGCACGTCCGCTGCGCTTCACTTCTTCTTCGGTCTGGCCGACCCAGGCGATCTCGGGCGCCGTGTAGATCACGGAAGGAATGACCTTGTAGTTCACCTCGGCCACCTTGCCCGCGATCAGGTCCGCAACCATCACGCCCTCTTCCTTGCCCTTGTGCGCAAGCATCGGGCCGCGCACCAAGTCACCGACCGCCCACACGTTCGCGGCGTCGGTGCGGCAGTCATGGTCGACCTTGACGAAGCCGCGCTCATCGAGCTGCACACCCGTGCCCTCGCCGAGCAAGTCCTTCGAATACGGACGGCGGCCGATCGCGACGATGACCTTGTCGACCTCGACGCTCTGCTCGCCCTTGGCATCGGAATACTTCAGCTTGAGGCCGCTCTTCGTCTTCTCGGCGCCGCTGACCTTCGCGCCCAGGCGCACGTCGAGCCCGAGCTTCTTGAAGTGCTTGAGCGCTTCCTTGCTGACGGCGCCATCCGCCATCGGCAGGAACGTATCCAGCGCTTCGAGGACGACGACTTCCGCGCCGAGACGGCGCCACACGCTGCCGAGCTCGAGGCCGATGACACCCGCACCGATCACGCCCAGGCGCTTCGGCACCGCGGTCAACTCGAGCGCGCCCCAGGAATCGATGACGGTCTCGCCGTCGAACGGCAGCGACTTCAGCTCCGTCGGCGCCGAGCCGGCGGCGAGCACGACGTGCTTGGCCGTCAGCTCCTGCTTCTTCCCGTCCTTATCCGTGAATTCGACGCGATTGCCGCTCAGGAGCTTGCCGTGGCCCTGCAGGCCCGTGACGCCGGCAGCCTTGAACAGGCTCGAAATGCCTTGCGTGGACGCTTTGACGATCTGGGCGCGGCGCTTCTGCATCGTTGCGACATCGACATCGACGCCGCCGATCTTGATGCCGTGCACGGCAAACTCGTGCTGGGCGCGATGCACGAGCTCGGAGGACTCGAGCAATGCCTTCGACGGAATACAACCCGCGTTCAAGCACGTGCCGCCGAACGCATAGCTGCCGTCCTTGTTCTGCCATTCGTCGATGCACGCGACCTTCAACTTGTGCTGGCCGGCGCGAATCGCGCAAGGATACCCGGCAGGACCGCCGCCGATGACGATGACGTCGAATGCTTCAGACATGGATGCTCCAATCGAGGCGCGTCACCTCAATGTGGCGACGCATCGAAGAATTCAAATTGCGGACAGTACGCAATGGCGGCCGCTGCCGAGCACCGGCCGCCATCGTGGATCTCAGAGCTGCAGCAGCAGGCGCGATGGGTCTTCCAACGCTTCCTTGATCGCGACCAGGAACTGCACCGATTCGCGGCCGTCGACGATGCGGTGATCGTACGTGAGCGCGAGATACATCATCGGGCGGATCTTGATCTGGCCGTCGATGACCATCGGGCGCTCCTGGATCTTGTGCATGCCGAGGATCGCGACTTGCGGCGGGTTCAGGATCGGCGTCGACATCAGCGAGCCGAACACGCCGCCGTTCGTGATCGTGAACGTGCCGCCGGTGAGCTCCTCCAGCGTGATCGAGCCGTCGCGCGCGCGCTTCGCGTAGGAGCCGACCGCGGCTTCCAGCTCGGCAAAGCCCTGCAGCTCGGCATTGCGGATGACCGGCACCATGAGGCCGCGATCCGTCGAGACCGCGACGCCGATGTCGTAGTACTCGTGGTACACGATGTCGTTGCCGTCGATCGACGCGTTCACGCTCGGGAACTTGCGCAGCGCTTCGATCGCCGCCTTGATGAAGAACGACGAGAAGCCGAGCTTCACGCCGTGCGCCTTCTCGAACTGATCCTTGTAGCGGGCCCGAATCTCGCTGACCGCGGTCAGGTCGACTTCGTTGAAGGTCGTCAGCATCGCGGCCGTCGACTGCGCCTGAATCAGGCGCTCGGCGATACGCGCGCGCAGACGCGTCATCGGGATGCGCTGCTCGTTGCGCGAGCCGCCGACGGACGGCAGCTGCACGGCGGGCGCCTTCGCCGCCGGCTTCGCGCTCGCGGCTTCCTTCGCGCCGCCGCTCATGTGCTGAATCACATCACCCTTGCTGATGCGGCCGTCACGACCGCTGCCGGCGATCTGACCCGCGTCGAGCTTGTGCTCTTCGACCATGCGCTTCGCAGCAGGCGCGAGCTTGCCGCCGGTCGCACCCGCAGCGGCTGCCTTCGGCTCGGCCGCCGGCTTCGCCTCTTGCTTGGCGGGCTCGGCCTTCACGGCAACGGTGCCCTCGCCTGCTTCGAGGATCGCGAGCACCTGGCCGCTCGTCACGGTCGCGCCGTTCTGCACCTTCAATTCCTTGATGACGCCAGCCGACGGCGCCGGCACTTCGAGCACGACCTTGTCGGTTTCGAGATCGACGAGATTCTCATCGCGGCCGACGCTGTCGCCAGGCTGCTTGTGCCATGCCACCAGCGTGGCATCGGTCACGGACTCCGGGAGCTGCGGAACTTTGACTTCGATACTCATTCATTCTTTCCTATTTCTTGCCCGCTGCCTTCAGACGCGTGGTGTGACGCAGCGATTCTTCAGTACTGGTCGCACGCAGCGCTGCGTCGACGAGAGCCTGTTGTTGTTCGGCGTGCATTTGCGGAATGCCCGTTGCCGGCGCTGCCGCCGGCGCACGCCCTGCATAGAGCAGCTGATGGTCCTTCGACAGCGGCTCCTGCAAGCGATGGCGGATCTGATACCAGCCGCCCTGATTCTGCGGTTCTTCCTGACACCACACGATCTCGCGCGCGTTCGAGTACTTGCGAACGATCGCCGTATATTCCTCGATCGGGAACGGATAGAGCTGCTCGATGCGCACGATCGCGACATTGTGCAGACCGTCGCCGCGGCGCGAGTCGAGCAGATCGAAATACACCTTGCCCGCGCAGAACACGACACGCGTGACGTTCTCGGCCTTGACGTCGTCGATCTCGTCGATGACGTTGAGGAACGAGCCGTGCGTGAGGTCCTCGAGCGGCGACACCGACAGCTTGTGGCGCAACAGGCTCTTCGGCGTCATGACGATGAGCGGCTTGCGGAACGGCTGCTTCATCTGCCGGCGCAGCATGTGGAACATCTGCGCGGGCGTCGACGGCACGACGACCTGCATGTTCTGCTCGGCGCACAACTGCAGGAAGCGCTCGAGGCGAGCCGACGAGTGCTCGGGACCCTGGCCTTCGTAGCCATGCGGCAGGAACAGCGTGAGCCCGCACAAGCGGCCCCACTTCGCCTCTCCGGAGCTGATGAACTGATCGATGATGACCTGCGCGCCGTTCGCGAAGTCGCCGAACTGGCCTTCCCAGATCGTCAAGCAGTTCGGCTCGGTCGTCGAGAAGCCGTACTCGAAGCCCATCACGGCTTCCTCGGAGAGCAGCGAATCGATCACCGTGAAGCGCGGCTGGCTCGGCGCCAGGTGCTGCAGCGGGATGTACGAATCGCCGCGATTCTGGTCGTGCCACACCGCATGGCGATGGAAGAACGTGCCGCGGCCGCTGTCCTGGCCGACGATGCGGATCTCGTAGCCCTCGGTCAGCAGCGTTGCGTACGCGAGCGTCTCGGCGAAGCCCCAATCGAGCGGCTGCTGGCCGGCCACCATCTTCTCGCGGCCCTGCACGGCCATCGCGACCTGGCGATGCAGCGTGAGATCGGCCGGCAGCGTCGTCAGCTTCGTGCCCAGCTCGCGCAACTGCTCGACGCGCACGCCCGTCGGCGTCGGGCCGGAGCGCTCCGCGTTCTGGAACTTGGTCCAATCGACCGTGTGCTTGTTGCCGATCATGCCGAGCGAGTGCTGCACGGTCGACTTGCCCTCGTCGAGCGCGCGGCGCAGTTGTTCGACCATCGCATCCGCATCGGCCGGCTGGATGACGCCCGCGGCGACCAGCGACTCGGCGTACAACGCGCGCGTCGTCTTTTGCTGGCGAATCTTCTGGTACATGACCGGCTGGGTGGCCGCCGGCTCGTCCGCCTCGTTGTGGCCGCGTCGGCGGTAGCACACGAGATCGATGACGACGTCCTTGTGGAACGTCATACGGTAATCGAGCGCGAGACGCGTGACGAAGATGACCGCTTCCGGATCGTCGCCGTTCACGTGGAAGATCGGCGCTTCGATCATCTTCGCAACGTCGCTGCAGTACAGCGTGGAGCGTGAATCCTGCGGATTCGAGATCGTGAAGCCGACCTGATTGTTGATGATGAGATGCACCGTGCCGCCGGTGTAGAAGCCGCGCGCCTGTGAGAGCTGCAGCGTCTCCGTCACGACGCCCTGGCCGGCGAAGGCCGCGTCGCCATGGATCAGGATCGGCACGACCTTATCGCCCTCGTCGTCGTTGCGGCGCTGCTGGCGCGCACGGACGGAGCCCTCGACGACCGGATTCACGACTTCGAGATGCGAGGGGTTGAACGCGAGCGCGACGTGGACATTGCCGCCGGGCGTGCGAATGTCGGTCGAGAAGCCCTTGTGGTACTTCACGTCGCCGGAACCCTGCATGTGGTTCACGTCGTACTTGCCCTCGAACTCCGAGAACAGCGTTTGCGGCGACTTGCCGACGACGTTCACGAGCACGTTCAGGCGGCCGCGATGCGCCATGCCGATGACGATCTCTTCGACGCCGCGTTGGCCGCCCTGCTGGATCAAGTCATCGAGCATCGGGATCAACGATTCGCCGCCTTCCAGCGAAAAGCGCTTCTGCGCCGGATACTTCGTCGCGAGATATTGCTCGAGCCCTTCCGCGGCGGTCAGGCGCTGCAAGAAGGTCTTGCGCTCATCCGCGCTGAAGCGGTTGAGGATGCGGCCTTCCTGGAAGCGGTGCTGCAACCACAAGCGCTCCTTGGAGTCCGACACGTGCGCGAACTCCGCGCCGATCGTGCCGCAGTAGATGGCGCGCAATTGCGCGACGATGTCGCGCAGCTTCATGCGCTTCGGGATCGCGTCACCGCGGCTGCCGGTATAGAACTCGGTATCGAGATCAGCGTCCGTCAGGCCGAAGTGCGACAGCTCGAGCACTTCCGGCACCGGGCGGTGCATGAGGCCGAGCGGATCGATGTCGGCGAGCAGATGGCCGCGGTTCGCGTACACCTGCACGAGGCGCGAGACCGAACCTTGCTTTGCCGACGTATCACCGACAGCCGCTGGCGCCGCGAAGCGAATGTCGCGCGCGCGCCTGGCCAGCGCTTCGCGAACGGGACCGTGGGCGGTCTCGTGACGCGAACCGCTCACCAGCCGCGCGAAGTACTCGCGCCATTTCGGCTCGACCGAGTTCGGATCGGCGAGAAATTGTTCGTAGAGGGATTCGATGTAGGGGGCATTGCCCGCCCCAAGAGGCGTGGAGTCGAGCAAAGCTCGAAGGGAGTCGCTCATTGCGCTCGCAAGTTCCTGTCCGGGAAAAGGAAGAGTGGAAGGTGCCAATCAAAAAAACGGCCGGTAGTGTAGCCGAACCGCGTAGCGGTTGAGAAACATAACGAGGAGGCAAGCGTCACAATTCGTAATGCAATGACCGATACGAGCGGAGAAAAAAGCACGGGGCGCATGCCTCTCGACATGCGCCCCGCCGCGTCGAATCGCAAGGGGAGGCGTGTAACGACTATCCCCTCAACCGCGTTCGCGTCTTATCAAATGCGCGCTTGGCCCAGCCCTTCCTCGATCTTCCGCACGATTTCGATGAGTTTCGGCCGCACTTCGCCCAGCAAGTACTCGGGCGAAACCTTGAATGCGGGCGCGCCGCAGTTGATGGCCATGGGCGGCAGGCCATTGCCCGGCCTGAATCCCACCGCAATACCGTTCACGTCGGGCTGCCATTCGCCAAACGACGCCGACACACCGAGCTCGCCGTACTGTTGGATGGCCTTCTCGATGCCCTGCTTGAGCGCAGGCCAGGAGACATGATCCAGCTCCTTGATCTGCTCCATCAGGTCCGCCCGCTCGAGATCGCTCGACACCGCGAGATACGCGCGTCCGATCGCTGCTGTCGCCAGCGGCAGACGCATGCCGACATCCATGTTGAGCGACAACACCGCGTTGCCCTTGCACACCTCGATGCAAACCATGCTCAAGCGCTGGCGCGCGCCCAGCGCGACCGACGTGCCGGTCGCATCCGCGAGCTCCTGCGTCAAAGGCCGCGCGAGATCGCGCACGTCGAAGCGCCCGAGCACCGCGCTGCCGAGCGCGAGCGTCGCGGTGCCGAGCCGATATTTGCCCGATTCGCGCACGTAGTGCAGATAACCGAGCTTCGTCAGCGTGTACGTCAGGCGCGACACCGTCGACTTCGGCAGCGAACAGCGCTCCGAGATGTCCTGATTGCCGAGCAGCCTGCTGCCGCTGCGGAAGCACGACAATACGTCGAGTCCGCGGGAAAGGGCCGTGACGAAGTGACGATCCTGCTTGCCAACGCGCGGCTGCGCGGGCGCACTACTCTCGATCATCCGCGTGGTGTCCGAAGCTCTAGTCGCCATGTGAGTTTCCGCCTTTCGAAGTTTCTTGAGAGAACACGAGGATTCAACTGCCTCAACCGCGCGCCCATTCGGCTTCTTGCAGCACCCGCCACTGCACTTTCCCAGTCGCCGACTTCGGCAGCGCATCGACGAATTCGACGATTCGCGGGTGTTTGTATGCGGCCATGTTCTGGCGCGTCCATTCGATGATGTCGCTTTCGCTGACCTGGCCCTTGTGCGTCGGACGCAGGACGATGACGGCCTTCACCGTCTCGCCGCGATGCGCATCCTTCGCCGCGATCACACACGCCTCTTGAACCGCGGGATGCTGGTACATCTGCGCTTCGATTTCGGCTGGCCACACCTTGAAGCCCGAGGCATTGATCATTCGCTTCAACCGATCGACGAGGAAGAAATAGCCCTCCTCGTCCACGTAGCCGAGATCGCCCGTACGGAAGAATTGCTTGCCGTCGAGCTCGAGGAACGCGGCCTTCGTCGCCTCCTCGTTGCGCCAGTAGCCGCGAAAGATCTGCGGCCCGTGCGTCACGATTTCACCCACCTGCCCGGCCGGCAGTTCGCGCAGCGTCTCGGGATCGATGACGCGCGAATCGGTGTTGAAGATGGGCACACCCAGGCACTGCCGCTTCGCGCGGTCCGGCGGGTTGATGTGCGTCGGCGCGATCGTCTCCGTGAGCCCGTAGCCTTCGACATACGGTGAGCCGACGAGCTGCTGCAGCCGTTCGCCGACCGCCGCAGGCATCGCCGCACCGCCGCCCGATACGCGCGTGAGGCTCGACAGGTCGTATTCGCCAGCGCGCGGATTCGCGAGAAAGTCGATGACCATCGTCGCGATCGCGGTCCACGACGTCGGGCGAAAGCGCTGAATCAGCTCCGCGGCGACTTCGCGATCCCAGCGGCTCATCAGGATGATCGTGCTGCCCTGATAGATCGGTGCATTCATCCCGCCCTGCATGCTCGTGACGTGGAAGAACGGCAACACGACGAGCTGCCTCGATTCGGGGTTCGCTTCGAACCAGATCGAGTTCGTGACGAGCGTGTGCATGACGTTGCGATGCGTGAGCATGCAGCCCTTCGGCCGGCCGGTCGTGCCCGAGCTGTACGGGATCACGCAGAGGTCATCGGGCCCCATGGTCAGCGGGCCGGGACGAAGCTTCTTGTCGAGCGCGTCGATCCACGACGTGACCCCGGCGGCTGTGAGCGCTTGCCGGGGCGCGGCGACCGCTTCGGGCAAACGCAGATCCGTCGGCTCGGTGACGTAGTCCCCATACGCGCCGACGATGACCCTGTGCAGCTCACCGCCGATGAGCGGCTCGATCTGCGGGAAGACCTCCTGCGCGACGATCGCCACCTTCGCGCCGCTGTCATTGACGTAGTGCTCGAGCTCCTTCGTCACGCTCATCGGATTGATCGGCACGACGATCGCGTTCGCTCGCAGGATCGCGTAGTAGCCGATGATGAATTGCGGGCTGTTCTGCTGGATGAGCAGAACACGATCGCCCTTCTGCACGCCGCATTCCTGCTGCAGGTAGCCGGCGAGACGCTCGGCGTGCTCTTGGAAACTCGAGTATGTGAGCGACGTGCCGTAGAAGACGATGAAGGGCTTGTCGGGGTAACGCGCCGCGGCGACCTCGGCGTTGTAGAAGACGTTCGTCGCCGGAGTCGTGATCTCCGTGGGCAGGCCCTTTGGCCAGAACTTCAAATGCGTTCGGGTCATGCTCCCCAGTACCCCCCATTGCTACGTCATCGATGCTGCGCAGTGGATGCGTCGTCACCGCAAGATTCTGCCTTGCGGGCGTAAATTCTGCCTGAACGCTAACACAATTCGCGCAGCGCAACCAAGCACCCTGTGCGGGCCATAGCAAGGAATGGTCAGGTTATGGCAAACATATGAACGGCCGCTTCTCACATCGAAAGTTGCGGGCGCTCGTCGCCGTGCCTATCATCCGCCGCCTTGGTTTTAGAACATCATTTTGCATAGCAGACTTCTGCAAGGGCTCTCATGGATCTAAATTTCACCGCCGAGGAGCTCGCCTTCCGAGATGAAGTGCGTGCCTTCCTGCAAAAGGAGCTTCCCACCGAAATCGCTGCCAAGGTAAAGAACGGCCAGCCGCTAAGTGCGCAGGACTACGTTCGGTGGCAGAAGATTCTCTATCAGCGCGGCTGGGGCGCGCCCGGCTGGCCGAAGCAATTCGGTGGTCCGGGATGGGGCCCGGTGCAGATGCACATCTTCGACGAGGAAGCCGCCGCCGCGGGGGCGCCGCGCATGATTCCGTTCGGCTTGAAGATGGTGGCGCCGGTGATCATGGCCTTCGGCAGCCCCGAGCAGCAGAAGCGCTTCTTGCCGCGCATCCTCAGCGCTGAAGACTGGTGGTGCCAGGGCTACTCCGAGCCGGGCGCCGGCTCGGATCTCGCCTCCCTCAAGACGCGCGCCGAGCGCCAAGGCGATCACTACATCGTCAACGGCCAGAAGACGTGGACCACCCTCGGCCAGTACGCGGATTGGATTTTCTGTCTCGTGCGCACGGATCCGAGCGCGCCGAAGCCGCAGCAAGGCATCTCATTCCTGCTGATCGACATGAAGACGCCCGGCATCACCGTGCGCCCGATCATCACGATGGACGGCGCCCACGAAGTGAACGAAGTGTGGTTCGAGAACGTGAAGGTGCCGGTCGAAAACCGCGTCGGCGAGGAGAACAAAGGCTGGACGTATGCGAAGTTCCTGCTCGGCCACGAGCGCACGAACATCGCCGGCGTCGGCGCTTCCAAGCGTGAGCTCAAGCGCTTGAAGAAGATCGCGCGCGAGGAGCTCAAGAACGGCAAGCCGCTGCTCGAAGATCCGCTGTTCGCGGCCAAGATCGCGCAAGTCGAAGTCGACTTGATGGCGCTCGAGATCACGAACCTGCGTGCGCTTTCTGCCGAATCCGAGAAGCGCGCGCCGGGACCGGAGGCGTCGATTCTCAAGATCAAAGGCACCGAGATCCAGCAAGCACTCACGGAGCTGATGATGTACGCGGT
The DNA here is from genome assembly GCA_023428645.1 of Pseudomonadota bacterium. Lineage (GTDB taxonomy): Bacteria > Pseudomonadota > Gammaproteobacteria > Steroidobacterales > Steroidobacteraceae > Steroidobacter. The sequence goes on along the minus strand of JAEYXD010000084.1, from coordinate 6,828 downwards.
GGGCCCGTATGCCCTGCCCTTCGGCCGCGCATCGTCCGAGGAAGGCGACCTCAAGAGCGTCGCCGGACCGGCGTACGCAGCGCCGCTTGCGGCCACGTACTGCAACGCCCGCAAGGTGACGATCTACGGCGGCTCGAACGAGATTCAACGCAACATCATTTCCCAGATGATCCTGGGCCTGTAGAGGCTACGTTTCATGGACTTCAATTTCACCGAAGAACAGCAACTGCTTGCCGACACGGTCAAGCGCTTCGTTCGCGAGGACTACACCTTCGAGAAGCGCCGCGAGCTCTTGAAATCGCCCGAAGGCTGGAGCCGCGAGGTGTGGAGCAAGCTCGCCGAGCTCGGCCTGACCGCGCTCAACGTGCCAGAGGCCCACGGCGGTCTTGGCGCGAGCCCCGTCGAGACGATGCTCGTCATGAACGCCCTCGGCGAAGTTCTGCTGCTCGAGCCGTTCCTGAGCGCCGCCGTACTCGCGCCGGCGCTGATCACCCGCCTGGGCGATGACAAGGCGGCCGCGGAGTTGTTCGAGGGACTCGTGTCCGGCGAACGCATCGTGATCGTTGCGCATCAAGAAGCGCGGGCGCGCGGCGACGTGCAATACGTCGCGACGCGGGCCGAGAAAAGCGCCGAAGGCTATGTGCTCGAGGGTCACAAGTCCGTCATCGCCCACGGCGGCGCGGCCGACGAGTTGCTCGTGACGGCGCGCGTCAGCGGGCAACCTGGCGATCGCGACGGCGTCAGCGTCTTTCGCGTCGACCCTAAGGCCGCCGGCGTGACGATCAAGAGCTATGCCACGATCGACGGCCAGCGCGCCGCCGACATCGAGCTGAAGAACGTGAAGGTCGCGGCGGATCGCCGCCTCGGCGCAGACGGCCAGGCATTCGACGCCATCGAGGCGGCGCACGACATCGCGTTGAGCGCGCTGTGCGCGGAAGCCGTCGGCATCATGAAGGCGATCAACGCGACGACGCTCGACTACACGAAGAACCGCAAGCAGTTCGGACAGCCGATCGCCAAGTTCCAGGTACTGCAGCACCGTATGGCGGACATGTTCCTGCACGCCGAGCAGGCAACGTCGATGAGCTATCTCGCGGCGATCAAATGCGTCGATCCAGATGCGGATGAACGTCGCCGCGCGTTGTCGGCCGCCAAGGTCGTGATCGGACAGGCCGGGCGTTTCGTCGGGCAGCAAGCGATTCAGCTGCACGGCGGCATGGGCATGACCGAGGAGCTGATGGTCAGCCATCACTTCAAGCGCATCACTGCGATCGACTTGACCTTCGGCGATGCGGACTTCCATCTGCAGAAGTTCGCTGCGCTGTCGTCACAAGCGTGAGCAGCTTCGGCTCGCCGCGCGCGGCGAGCTAGAGAACGAAGGCCCGCGATCGCCGAAGTCGCGGGCCTTTTTCTTCGGCGCTTAAGTTCAGGCGCTCATGGCTTCTTTCGGCCGCACCTCGGTTCGTGCCCTGCGGGAGAGTTGCAACCCACTGCGAACCAGCAACGCGGTGCGAACGATGATCGAGGCTCTACGGCCGAGCCGCACGTCGCGCTCACCATCGCAGCCATCGAAGGTGACCACGCCCAGATCACGCGAGAGACGTCGCAGCCGCTGCACTTTGCCCAGGTTGATGATCATGTTGCGACTGATGCGCACGAACTCCTCGGGCAGCAGGCTCGCGAACTTCTGCAGCGGCCCGCGCACGACGACGTTGTCGCCATTGGCGAGATGCACGCGGACGTAGTTCTGCTCCGCCGTCAGATGCGTAAGGTCGTGCAGCGTGGCGCTACGCAGCATGGCACCGTCGTTGAGCAACAGCAGCGCCAACGCGGCGTCCATGCGTTGCCGGCCACAGCCGTCAATAGATGCGCCGCCTCGAGCGACCGGTGTCGTTTGGAGGCTGCTCGCGGGCTTGGGATTCCGCAGAAATTCCAGGTACGCGCGGCCGCCCTCTCCATCCAGGCTCCGCGCAGGATAGACACCACCCAGAATCAGGCGCTGACTGGGCGACACCTGGAAGATCGTTGCGGCCCGCGTCCGCTCGTCAATGAGCGCATCGACGACGCAATACTGGCCTTGCCTGAAGTCCGCACTGCCGAGCGCCACTGCGCCCTCACCGAGAGGTTCAGCGCCCCGAATCAGGCGCCACACCCAGCGAATGGGCGCGGGCGTGTCGAAACAGACGCGAACGAGCCGCGGAGGGCCGCTGTCCATGCGATGGCGAGGCATCAGTCGATGTTCCGGTCTGTGCTCACGTCGATTCAAACGTCCGATGGTCGTGACCGACCGCCAATCGCGGGCGGCACTTCGTTTTGCGAACCCAGGGAATTAGACCGGCACGACCGCGCGATTCATCTCCAGCCGACCTCAACGGATGCTTCGATCGGCGTTCACGATCTGCGCGCGGCGAAACCGGATGAAGGTGGCTGCAGCCGCAGAGCCATGTCTCTCGATCGACGGATTGCACACTGGGTGGAGAAGGCACGAGCGGCGCGCAGATGACGATCGCGGCCTGGTCGCTTAGGATGCGCGACGCAGCCCCCGTAGCTCAGTGGATAGAGCGACCGCCTCCTAAGCGGTAGGTCGTCGGTTCAACTCCGGCCGGGGGCGCCATCTACCCGCAGCGTGCACTCTGCACATCCCCGAACCATCGAGGCTTCGCCTGAGGGCGGGCACCTTCGAGCCCCGCCAACGCAACGTCTATCGAGAAAATCCGCGCTGGAATAGCACGGATGAGGGAGAGATGGTGGAGCTGATCGGGATCGAACCGACGACCTCCTCATTGCGAACGAGGCGCTCTCCCAGCTGAGCTACAGCCCCACCGAAGGGCGCGAATTGTGCACCGTGGACCCCGCGGCCAGCAAGGGGAAGCTCAGCGATCGCCGACAATCGTCACGATGATCTCGCGCCGGTGGCCTGAATGTCGGTGTTCCCAGAGGTAGATCCCCTGCCAGGTCCCGAGCTGCAGCTCCCCTGCCGCGATCGGCACCGTCAACGTAGCGCTCGTAAGGACACTGCGGATGTGCGCCGGCATGTCGTCGGGGCCTTCCGTGTCATGCTCGTACTCCGCGCTGCCGTCAGGCGCTACTCGTTGCATGAAGCGCTCTAGATCGCGCCGCACCGCACTGTCCGCATTCTCGGTGATCACGAGCGAAGCGCTCGTATGACGGGTGAACACGTTGCACAGACCCGTCGTCACGCCCGCCTTCGCGACGGCGGCCGCGACGCGGTCCGTGAGTGACTCGAAGCCTCGGCCTCGAGTCGCGACGATGAATGTCTCCTGCAACGTCACGACGTTCGCTCAAAAACGGATGCGCATGACCTTCGGTCGCGAGAACTGCGGCACGAAGACGACGAACATCGCGTCGTACTCATCCTCGCGCAAGGTCACCTTCTGCCCGCTCAACGACTCGATCAATGCCGGGACGTTGCCCGAGTTCCCCGCGACGAACACATACTCGCCGCGATGTTCGCGCTGGATCTTGCGTGGCAGCGTCGACCACGTGGCCGCGGGGACGATATTGAGCGTGAGCCCCAACGACTCCGACAACGGCGTCGCGGTCTGCTGGGTGCGGCGAAACTCGGAGGTATAGATCGCATCGAGCGCGCGCTCGGGACGGGCTTGCGACAACATCTTCGCCAGCCGAGCGGCTCGTTCGCGCCCGTCGACGCTCAGAGCGGGATCGGGGTCCGCCTGATTCTCGACCTCCGCATGCCTCACGACGACGACGACCGTGGTCGCACGAGCATCGAATACCCAGACAGCGGCCGCCAGCAGGCCGAAGAAAACGAGCACCGGCAGCACCAACGGGAAAAAGAAGGGCCGCCGACGCATCCGGTCGAGATCGCGATTCATTCGGCCATGATACACGACGCCCTTTGTCGACCGGATCGCAGCCCAAGACTGGATGCGCCGACTCGTCCGTGCACGTGATGTGAGTCGAGCGTCGTCGTTCGCGGCCCCCGACCAAAGATGAAGGTCGTTCGGCGGACATGCGGCTCGCCTTGTTCGAGCCGCGCAGAACGGGGACAATGCGCGCCCGCAAAATCCCGCCGATTCGGAGAGGTGGCAGAGCGGTTGAATGCACCGGTCTTGAAAACCGGCATCCTCGCAAGAGGATCGTGGGTTCGAATCCCACCCTCTCCGCCACGATGATTGCAAGGCGGTCTTTCGAGTCTCCAGCTCATCGGCCATCTCACCGATGCCGGCTCTTGGCATTATGTCGGAGACACCGGTGAGACCGGCTCGCCGCGCTTCTGTAGGCCAGTCCGACCTCTGGGACTGGGCACGCAGCCTTGAAAATCCGACATCCGGCGGCATTCGCAGTCCAGGCGGTACACCGCCATGGCGATTGGCAGGGCGCTTGATAGAATGGCGGCCGTTCGTTTCCGCGTCGGGGAAACTCTCCGGTGTCGGCGCAGTCGAATCGTCGGAGTTCGATCCGCATCTTCGGAGGAGTCAAATGGACCGTTATCCAAGTACCGTCATTGGCAGCAATGTAAGAACGTCTGCGCTGTCGACCAATAAAGTCCTGCGCAACACGTATCTGCTGCTTGGCGCAACGCTCGGCTTCAGCGCAATCATGGCCGGCGTCGCGATGGCGCTGAACGTGCGCCCGCTCGGTCTGTTCACGATCCTCATCTACTTCGGCTTGCTGTTCGCCGTGCACAAGACCCAGAACAGCAGCTGGGGCATCTTGTGGACCTTCGCCCTCACCGGCTTCCTTGGCTTCACGCTCGGACCCATCCTGAATCTCTACCTGACGATGCTGCCAAACGGCTCGCAGATCGTCATGACGGCACTCGGCACGACGGCGATCGCCTTCCTCGGTCTGTCGGCCTACGCGGTGACGAGCAAGCGTGACTTCAGCTTCATGGGCGGCTTCCTGGCGATCGGCGCCATCGGCGCCTTCGTGCTCGGCCTCGTCGCGTACTTCTTCAACATGCCGACGTTGTCGCTGGTGGTATCGGGCCTGTTCCTGATCGTGAGCGGCGGCTTGATGCTCTATCAGACGAGCGAGATCGTGCGCGGCGGCGAGACGAACTACATCACCGCGACGGTGACGCTGTACGTCAGCATCTACAACATGTTCCTGAGCTTGCTGCACATCCTGGGCGTTGCCTCGGACGAATAAGCACTCTTCGAGCCAGAAACGACAAGGGCGCTGCAGTCGAACGATTGCAGCGCCCTTTTCTTTGCTCGAGTGAGGAGCGCCGCGCCAATCAGCGGCCTCCTCGGTGCAGTGCGAGCAGCGCTACAGCCGCCCGATCGCTTCCATGCCGGCCATATAAGGCCGCAGGACATCCGGGACTTTCACGGTGCCATCCGCCTGCTGATAGTTCTCGAGCACGGCCACGAGCGCGCGTCCGGCAGCGAGGCCCGATCCATTCAAGGTGTGCAGCGGCTCCGGCTTGCCCGTTTCGGGATTGCGCCACCGGGCCTGCATGCGTCGCGCCTGGAATGCCTCGAAGTTCGAGCACGAGGAAATTTCGCGATATGCCTGTTGGCCCGGCAGCCAGACTTCGAGGTCGTACGTTTTCGCGGAACCGAAGCCGATGTCGCCGGCGCACAGTTGCATGACGCGATACGGCAAGCCCAGGCGCTTCAACACCTCCTCGGCATGGCGTGTGAGCGCCTCATGCTCGGCATAGGAATCCTGCGGGCGCGCGAAATGCACGAGCTCGACCTTCTCGAACTGATGCTGGCGAATCATGCCGCGCGTGTCCTTGCCGTAACTGCCCGCCTCGGATCTGAAACACGGCGTGTGTGCGGCAAGCCGCATCGGCAGCGCGCTCGCCTCGACGATCGTGTCGCGCACGAGATTCGTCACCGGTACTTCGGCCGTCGGGATCAGGTAGAAGTTCTGCTCGCCCTTGACGCTGAACAGATCCGCCTCGAACTTCGGCAGCTGTCCCGTGCCGAGCATGGATTGCGCATTCACGAGGTATGGCACGTACGTCTCGCGATAGCCGTGCTCGGTCGTGTGCAGATCCAGCATGAACTGAATCAGCGCCCGCTGCAGCCGCGCGAGCGGGCCATGGAGCACCGTGAAGCGCGCGCCGGAAATCTTGCCCGCGGCCGCGAAGTCCATCTGCCCGAGTGCTTCGCCGAGCTCCACATGATCCTTCGGCTTGAAGTCGAACGTACGCGGCTCACCCCAGCGGCGCACCTCGACATTGCCCGATTCATCGCGACCGTCGGGCACGCTTTCGTGCAACAGATTCGGAAGACCGAGCGCGATTTGCTCGAGCTCGCGCTGTACGAGCGCCAGTTCGCCTTCGACGCGTTCCAGCTCCGCGCCAAGCGTTGCCACTTGCTTCAACAGCGGCGCGACATCCTGCCCTTGCGCTTTCGCCTTGCCGACGGCCTTGGCATTGACGTTGCGCTCATTGCGCAGCTCGTCCGCGCGGATCTGCCACTTCTTGCGCGACTCCTCGAGCTCGGCGAGGCGTGCGACATCGAGCACGAAGCCGCGGCGGGCGAGATTGGCCGCCACGGCGGCGGGGTCGGTTCGGAGCAGTTTCGGATCGAGCATAGGTGCGATGAATCGTGAGTGTTGAGTCGTAGCAAACTAGCAGACGCACGCGAGCCGCGCGATTTCAGGACGCGGGCTTTGCGCGGCGCTTCTGCATCGCCTCCGCGATCTTGATCTCCAGGCCGCGGGGCACCGGACGATAGTACTCGCGAGGCTGCATGCCCTCGGGAAAATAATGCTCGCCCGCGGCATAAGCGTCGGGCTCGTCGTGGGCGTAACGGTAGTCCTTGCCGTAGCCGAGCCCCTTCATCAACCGCGTCGGGGCATTGCGCAAATGCAACGGCACCTCCA
>JAEYXD010000238.1 GCA_023428645.1 Pseudomonadota bacterium | reverse complement strand
CTCCGGACTCGGTGAGCGAACCGGCGTTCACGTGCGTGTCTTGCGCCACGTACACCTGGCGTTCGAACGCAACGATCTGTTTGATCTGCTCCTCGGTGATGACGCCATTGGCGCGCAGATGCATGCGGAGCGCTTCGTCCGCCTGTGCTTCGAGTGTCGGCTGTCGCGCATCCGCGAGAATGGGCAACCCCACGCGCTGGTTAGTCGTGGGATCGACCGCGAGCGGCTCGCCCGTCTTGCCGTTGAAGCGTCCCGAAAGCGAGAACGATGTGGTGACGTAGCGCAGATTACCCGCCATACGCGGACGGCGGTACACGGATATCGTGGGCGTCTGCGACTGCAATCCATGGTTCGCACTGGTATTGCAGCCCGCAGGGTCCTTGACGACTTCGAGTGTGAACTCTGGGTCCACATTCTTCGGCGGCCAGGGCAGGCCGATGCGCACGAGCCCGTGGTCGAGCAGCAACGAGTGGGAACTGCGAACACCGCGCGGCTGATCAGGACAGTTCGCGCCATCGGCGGTATCGAAGAGCGGGTCGGCTCCGGCAGTGGCTTCCCATCGCTCACGGATCGAGTCCACCGACAGGCTCATCGCGTCCGCCGGCTGATGACATGTCACGCAAGCCCTGCCATTCGTGCCAAGCGGCTGAAAGAACGGATGCTTCGAGGTATCGACAGCTCCATCCGTATTGACGACTCCCAGCGTGCCTTGCGGATTCGGATAGCTTGCCGCTGCCGGAAGCGGCTGCCCGGGCTCGAGCCATCTCTCGGATGCAGCATATGTGTCCGCGTCAGATTTCTCTGCGGCTGCAGAGATTGACAGCACGGCACCGGAAGCGCCGCACACCGCGAGCACCGCTCCCAATGCGAAGCTCGAGCGTTTCACCAATTTCGAACTCATCTAAACCCCCCGATTGCGCAGCATGGATTGCCGCAACTCTTTCGATTCAGCTACGCAGATCGTGTCCGCGCCGCTGCAACACTTAGTTCACAAGTCGAGAGCGAAACCGTGGAACTCGAGATTCTCATGAAGGCCGAGCCCCAGATCCGCGCCCATTGCTTATGCAACATCCCGTTGCGCGCACTTCAGCAGCTCAGTGCCGGCAGACTTTGTTATGGTTTGATCTGCGGATCGAATGTACGTGATGTGACGCGAGTTGAAAGAGCGCGCTCTCAATATCCATCATCAGATAAATAAATACGGTTATGCTGCCGCGGTCACTCATCGACATGCCGCGCCGCGTACCGCGAGACGAGCACCCTGAAATGAATCTGCGCCAGGTCGATCTGAATCTTCTGGTCGTTTTCGATGCGCTGCTGAGGACGGGAAGCGTCACCCGCGCCGCGCAGCATCTGGGGATGAGTCAACCGACGACGAGTCTTGCGCTCAACAGGCTGCGCAAGCTGTTCGACGATCCGCTCTTCGTCCGCACTCCCGCAGGCATCTCGCCCACACCTCGCGCGGAACGATTGGCCGCGCCGCTGGCCGCCGCACTCGATCACATCCAACAGGAAGTGCTGCAGCCGCAATCGTTCAATGCCTCCGCACAGCGAACGATCACGCTGATCACGCCGGATATCGGTGAGCTCGTTTTCCTGCCGCCCATCGCGCGTCACATCGCCACGCTTGCTGCCGGCGTGGAAATCCAAACGATGGACGTGCCGGTGGCACAGATCGAGCCCGCGTTACGCTCCGGCGAGGCGGACCTGGCGCTCGGCCACTATCCAGGTCTTCAGAGCGCCGCGCTGTATCAGCAACGTCTTTTCACACACTCCTTCGTGTGCCTGGTGCGACGAACTCACCCGGAAATCGGCGAATCCATGACACGCAAACAGTTCCTGGAAGGAAAGCATGCGATCGTCAACAGCGACGGCAGCCAGGGCGATGTTCTGGAGGCGGAGCTGCGCAAGCTGGGCCTCCAACGCCAGGTCGCCATGAGAGTGCGCCACTACCTGGCGCTGCCGACGATCCTCGCGGAATCCGATTTCATCGTCACCGTACCGCAAGCCATCGGTGCGAGCCTTGCGCGCATGGCGGACATCAAGCTCGTCCGGCCGCCCTTCAAGGCCGCGGCACGCATCGTGACCCAACACTGGCATTCGCGCTTTCATCGCGATCCCGCCAATCGTTGGATTCGCTCGATCATTTCCGATGTCTTCGTGGAGCGATCGCGGAGCACGCTGACCAGTCCGGACCTGGGGCCAACCGCCAGTTGCGAGAAGGCCTGATTCCTGTTTCGGCAACAGGTCATCAAGACCGAGAAAAGGCCGCAGCTGCAGTTGCTAAGTCTTCGCTAAGTTTTGAACGAGTCATGGATCGAAGTTCCTCGGGTCCGCGATGCGCCCGCTCGTCACGAGCATGCTGGCGAAGCGATCCATAGCGTTCAGCTTGTATCAACGCAATCACAATGGCAGTGTCGGCTCATGCTGGGAGCGAGATCCGCCTCGCTTCATCGCTCAACAACAATGCCTCCGGCTGTCTCATGCGCATACTCCTGGTCGAAGATGACGAGATGATTGGCCGCAGCCTCACACGCGCGCTGCGTGATGACGGGTACGAGGTGGATTGGGTACTCGATGGCGGGGCCGCAGCCAATGCCGTGGATACGCCCGATTGCGGTTACGCGCTGGTATTACTCGATTGGGCGCTACCGAAGAGATCGGGCATAGAAGTGCTCAACGAGATGCGCACGCGTCGCATCGACATTCCCGTCCTCATGCTCACTGCACGCGATGCGATCCGGGACCGCGTGGAAGGTCTCGACGCCGGCGCCGATGACTATCTGGTCAAACCCTTCAGCCTCGACGAGGTACGTGCACGCATTCGCAGCCTTCTACGCCGCGGTGCCGCGCGGCCAGGGGCGGCCCTTGCGCACGGCTCACTCGTTCTGGATCTGGTGGCGCGCCGGGTCGAGTACGCGGGGCGAGCCATCGATCTCACCATTCGAGAGTTTGCGCTGCTGCGTGCCTTGCTCGAACGACCGAGTGCTGTGCTCTCGCGCAGCCAGCTCGAAGAACGAATCTACGGCTGGGACACCACGGTGTCGAGCAACAGCGTCGAGTTCCTGATTCATGCCATCCGCCGCAAACTCTCTGCGGATGTCATCGAGAACGTTCGTGGCAGCGGCTGGCGCATCGGAAACGTGACATGAGCCTGCGTCGCCGCCTGATCATCGGCGTGGCGCTGGCCATGGCGCTCGGAGTCGTTCTCGCAGCCCTGGTTTCGGGAATGGCGATGCGCAGGCAGGTGCATGCCCTGATGGACCACAACCTGATTCAGATCGCGCAGATCGCCGCACAGATCGATACTCAAGGCGAAGCCAGCGCGCTGGCCGCGCTACGCAGACCGGTCGACAGCGCAATCATCGTGCAACGCTGGCGCGGCGATCGCATGATCG
>JAEYXD010000233.1 GCA_023428645.1 Pseudomonadota bacterium | reverse complement strand
CGCACGTATCCCCGCGGCGCGCGACCGCGCGGCCCAGTCGAGAAATGGCGCTGCCTCGAAAAAGAACTGCGTGACGAAAGTCGCGTCCAACCCCGCTGCGGCGGCGAGCGCGGCCTTGTCGACCTCGGCTCGGCGAATCGTCTCGACCGACACTTCGTGATGCCCTTCCGGATGGCCGGCGAACGACACGCGCCGCAGGCCGTGGCGCTCGAGGACGCCCGATCGCAGCACCTCGGCAACGGCCGCATAGGGTCCCGCCACCTCGCGGTAGTCGCCGGCAATCAGCAGGACTTCGTTGCTGCGACCGTGGCGCACGGCATGCTCGAGAAAGCGATCGAGTTCGGCTTCGCTGCGCACCAACCGCACCGGCACATGCGGAATCGGTTCGAAGCCGGCCTCGCTCACCCATCGGCAGGCCGTCAACGTGTCGTCCCACGACTGCTTCGGCAGATGACTGATGTAGATGCGCTTGCCACGCGGGAGCAGCGCGCGGCTCGCCTGCAAGTCGTGCAGATCCTTGACGTTCACCTCGACGGAAGCCTCGCGCGCGAGCGGCGCGATGGCTTGCGCGATGAAGGCGTCGTGAAGCGTCGCTGCGCGTCGTGGCCAAGAGGGTGTCATGGTGCTCGACTCACGACCGGCGCGTGCGCCATCCCTGGTGATATGTCTCGCGGGCATCGCGCGCATACGGCACCGGTGCCACGGTGACGCGCACCTCGCACTGTCGATGAGGCTCGACCGTGGGCTTCTTCGTGCCCCCGTGCTCCTCGCCCCAGACGAGGGTGAGCACGTCACCTTCCCGAACGTCCGCATCGACGACGCCCAGCGACAGTCCACACCGCTCGCCGTGGCTGTAGCCCGTGAACATCGAGAGCCCGACCAGATCGCCGTCCTTCATGACGCTGTCGTAGGAAGACGAGGCATAGTTCGCGATCGGCAAATCGAAGAACTTGTACGGCAGTGAGTCGCGTTCGACGAGCGACGCGAAGATGCGGGCCAGATCCTCGCCGTGCCACTCGAACGTCACCTTCCTGCGCTGGGGCACACCGTCCTTCACCATCTTCTCGAGCGCTTCGCGCCCGATGAAATCCTTGTCGAACTTCACGAAATTGCCGTAGCCGAGCTCGAACGGCGTCAGGTAGTAATCCTCGATGTCGTTCGACACGAAGCTGCCGCCGATCGAGCCGCTACCCTCGTACCCGGTCGCCGGAAGCCACTCGCGATAACGCCGCATGCTCTCGCCCGTGTAGATGGCCGGCAACGGCGATGGAATCCAGCCTGACTCCAAGGTGTTGCTCGCGTAGGTCCGCGAGCCCACGACGACGATGCCGACCTCACGCCCCGCCTCGAGAATCGCGGCACGAATCTCTTCGCGCTCTGCGTACGGCCCCCACAGCTCCAGACCGGGCTCGCCCGCCATGCCATGACGCAGCGCGCGGACCTCCCGCCCTTTGATCTTGATCGTGTCGAAGTTGAAGAACTTGATGTCGGGCAGCGGACCGCCGTGCAGCTTCTCGAGCACCTGGGCGGCCTTCGGGCCTTGGACCTGATAGCGGTAGTGCCGGCGTGCGACGGCATTCCCGTACGCATGCGATGGCGAGCGGTCATCGCGGATGAACTGCACGTCGAAGCCGCCGGTTTCGGCATGGAACTGCAGCCAGTTCACCGTCGGCGCGCGACCGACGAACAGGAGCTCGTTCGTCTCGAGATAGAACAGGATGCCGTCGCCGATCACATAGCCGTCGTAGTTCGTCGGCACCATCTGCTTCGCCTTGCCGGGCGTGAAATTCTTGAAGCTGTTGATCGTCGTGTACGAGCAGAGCGCGAGCGCATCGGGCCCCTTGATCGTGATCTCCGCCATGTGATGCGACTGATCGAACAGCACCGCCGTTTCCCGCCACGCACACTGCTCCGTGCGCCAATTGCTGAATTCGGTCGGCACGACTGGATAGACATAGGCGCCCGTCTGCGCGTTGCGCAGCATTGTCACCGGATTGCCGACGCTTGCGAGCAAGCTCTCCAACGATTGCATGACCATGCTTAAACCTCCGCTAGCGGATGTTCCGGATCGCCATGACGACCAGAACGTCTATTTGAAAATCACCGTACGATTGCCGTTCATGAGAATGCGCTGCTCGACATGCCACTTCACGGCGCGGGCGAGCACGGCACATTCCACGTCGCGCCCGACGCCGGCGCAGTCGGCCACGCTCATCGAATGATCGACGCGCGCAACGTCCTGCTCGATGATCGGCCCTTCGTCGAGCACCTGCGTCACGTAGTGGGCCGTCGCCCCGATCAGCTTCACGCCGCGATCGTGCGCCTGCTGATACGGCTTCGCCCCTTGGAAGCTGGGCAAGAACGAGTGATGAATGTTGATCGCGCGCGCCTGCAATTGCTCGCACGCCCAGGGGGAAAGGATTTGCATGTAGCGCGCCAGCACGATCAGATCGCACCGCTCCTCATGCACGATCTCGAGCAGCTGCCGTTCCTGCCGTTCCTTGTTGTCGGGCGAGATGGGCAGATGGTGGAAAGGAATGTCGTGATCCGCCGCCAGGCGGTAGAAGTCGCGGTGATTGGAAACGATCGCCGGAATCTCGACGGGCAGCGCCCCCACGCGGTAGCGATACAAGAGGTCGTTGAGACAATGACCGAGCTTCGACGCCATCAGTAGCAGTCGCGGCTTCACGGCCGCGCTGTGCAACCTGAAATCCATCGCGAATCGCTCGGCCACCACGGCGAACGCCGCCTGCAACTCGGCCGCGCTGCGCGAGCGCGCGGCATCGAAGCTCACGCGCATGAAGAAGCGCTTGCTGTCCGCGTCGCTGAACTGCCCGCTCTCGACGATGTTGCATTCATGATCGAGCAACAGGCCGGCGACCGCGGCGACGATGCCCATGCGGTCCGGACAAGAGAGCGTGAGGATGAATCGGTGCATTCCGGCGAACGGCCCTGCGCGGTGGCTTCGGACCGATGCTCCCCCCGTTGCCGCCATCGGGCAACGCGATATGATCGATTCACCGTATCAGCTTCATCTATACAGCCGCATGACCGAGCTCGACTTGAATCTGCTGCGCGTGCTGGTGGCCGTGGGCGAGAGGCGCAGCGTCAGCGGCGCGGCGCTCGAGCTGCGGCGCAGCCAGCCTGCGGTCAGCGCGTCGCTGGCTCGGTTGCGCGAATTCTTCGACGACCCCCTGTTCGTCCGCACCGGCAATCGCATGGAACCCACGCCCCGCGCGCTCGGCCTGCTCGACTCCGCGCGTCTGCTGCTCGAGCGGGTCGGCACCGACATCGTCGCCACGCCCGCGTTCGATCCGGCGACCAGTCGGCAGGTCGTGAGGATCGCGCTGTCGGATGTCGGTGAAGTGGTGTTTCTTCCCAAACTGTTACGCGAGCTGCGAGTCCATGCGCCCGCGGTCGCGGTGCGCTCGGTGAGCCTGCCAGCCGCCGAGGTGGCGCACGGCCTCGAATCCGGCCATATCGATCTCGCGCTCGGCTATTTCCCCGATCTGAAGAAGCACAACTTCTTCCAGCAGTCCTTGTTCGTCGACGGGTTCAAGAGTCTGTTGCGCGCGGATCATCCGGTCACGGCGCGCAGGCTCACCCTGAAGCAGTTCATCGAGCTGGAACACGCGGTCGTGCATGCCGAGAGCCGCACGGAGGAAGTCATCGAGCGTTATCTGGCGCGCCAGCGCATCCAACGGCGCATCGTGCTGACGACGCCGCATTTCGCGAGCGCGCCGATCATCGTCGCGCAGTCCGACATGATCGTGACCGTGCCCGAACCCCTCGCGCGCTACTTCTGCAGCATCTCGGCCCACGTCCGCGCGGTGGAGCTGCCGTTCGACGCGCCGCGCATCGAGCTCAAGCAGTTCTGGCATCGCAAGTTCCATCACGACCAGCGCAACCGCTGGCTGCGCAGCCTCGTGCGCGGCGCCTTTCAGGATCGCAAGCACGCCGCGCGCGACTCGCAAGCGCGGCTCATGAAATAGCGGCAGCAGTTACGCCGCACTCATATCACTCGCTCCGCCCGCAACGCGGCGAGCTGGTCGGCGCTGTAACCGAGCACGCCCTGGTAGATCGCATGATTGTGCTCGCCGACGTGTACGGCGAGCGTGTCGTCGATCTCGCAGCGCGCGCCGGAGAACATGATCGGGATACCCGCGGTGCGCAAGCCGTGATCGGCCGGATAGGCAGGATGGCTGACGGCAGCCACTTCACCGCGCGCCAGCACCCGCGGGTCCGACAGGGCCTCGACCGGGGATCGCACCGGCGCGACCGGAATGCCCCGCTGCGACAGACGGCTGACGACTTCGTCCATGCCCCGCGCCCCACACCATTCGCCGATGCGGCGCTCGAGCTCGCTCGCGTTCGCCACCCGCGCATCGCGCGTCGCGAACCGCGGATCATCCAGGAGCGGCATGTCCATGGCGGCGCACAGCGTGCCGAACATCGCGTCCGCGACCGCGACGATCGCCACGTAACCATCGGCGCAGCGAAACACGCCGAACGGCGACAAGCGCGGCACGGTCAAGCCCGTGCGCGCGGGAATTCCCGCCAGCTCCATCGCGCGCCAGTTTTCGATCGCAACGAACGAGGTCAGCGCGCCGAGCATCGAGACGTCCACGTGCTGACCCTGATTGGTGTGCTCCCGCTGCTTGAGCGCGGCGAGAATGCCGATCACGGCGAACACCGGCGCGAGCATGTCCGCGATGGGTACGCCGAAGCGCACCGGCGCGCCGCCGACATCGCCGCTCGCGTACATCGCGCCGCTCAGCGCCTGGATGATGACATCCATCGCCTTGCTGCCTTCGGAGACGCCCGCGCCAAAGCCACTCAGCGAGCAATACACGATGCGCGGATTCACCGCGCTCGCCGTGGCGTAGCCGACCCCGAGACGATCCGCGGTGCCGCTGGCGAAATTTTCGACGACGACGTCGCTGACTCGAACGAGATCGCGGAACACCTCGATCGCTCCCGGCGCCTTCAAGTTGAGCGACACGCCATATTTTCCGCGGCCCCGCGTCAGGTGCGAGATGGACACGTCATCGTCGTGGCGCTTGCGCTGCACGATGCCGTCGCGTCCGACGTAGGGGCTGTTCTCGCGCGCGAGGTCGCCGCTCGTCGGGTCCTCCACCTTGATCACTTCGGCGCCGAGGCCCGCGAGCAAGAGCGTGGCATACGGACCCGCGAGCGCGCGGGTAAGATCGACGACGCGAACGCCGGCGAGCGGCTTGGCGGCAGTGGGCTGTGTGGTGTTTTGCATCACTGGAAGTCGGCTGTGAGGACTCGGCTCGAGCCGCATCCGCGGCGGCATCGAACCGGCGGCGCGCACGCGCACCGCGTCTTATGCGGTCGATTAAATCAGTTGTTTTATTGACGAGCAATAGAGCTGCGTGTCGCTAGAGAATCGCTGCGCGCTGAATTACGCTTGCGGCAAGGCCGCCCGGACGAAAGACATGCGAACGAAAGCAAAACTCATATCGACTTCCACGCGAGATCGAATCCTCGCCCAAGCCGCGAATCATTTTGCCCAACGGGGCTTCAACGCCACTTCTCTACGCGAAATCACGCGCGATGCCGAGGCCAATCCCGCCTCGGTGCACTACTACTTCAGCTCGAAGGCGGAACTGTATCTCGAAGTCATCGCGACCTTTCGCGAGCGCCTGAGCCGGCAGCGCAACGAGGCGCTGCTGGCGATCAACCCCAAGCTGCGCGGCGCGCGCCGCGTGCGAGCGATCGTCCATGCCTACGTCGCCCCGCACATCCGGCTCTGCGCGGAGCCAGACGCCGCCAACTACGTCCGTATCGTGGCGCGCGCGACCTCTGAATCGCACTACCCGCCGGAAATCCAGATCCCGCGGACGATCAACGCGCTGCGTGATGACTTCGTCCGCGCGCTGCGCGAAACGCTGCCCTCGGCATCCGAAGAACGCATCCGCAAGGCTTTCACGTTCACTGTCGACGTGATGCTGCTCGCACCCGTCGATACCGTGTACGAAGCGCTGGCGGGTAAACCCGCCTGGCCCGCCGACCCGGAAGCGATGATCGAGCACGTCGTCGAGTTCTGCACGGCTGGTATCGTCGCCACGTGCAGCTGATCCGCAGGTCCGCGGGCTCTCCGCTCGGGAGAGCCCGCCGTCACTTCAAAACTCCATCCGGATACCCGCTGCCCACTGACGCGGCGGCTTGAACGTCACCATCTGGCTATTGTTCGGCGCCGAGTGCACGCCGTTCGCGATGACCGGCTCGTCCGTGAGGTTGGAGCCGCTCACGAACAACTCCCAGGACCCATCGGTGGGCCTGAGCGCGACGCGGGCATCGAACCAGTCGTACGCGTCCTGCGCGACGGCCAGCGTGTTGTCGGCATCGATGTAGTACTGGTCGCTGTACTTGTAATCGACGCGCAGGTTGAGATCCCAGGCGCTGCCGAGCGGAATCGAATACGCGGCCGAAAGGTTCGCCGTCAGCTCTGGCGCGAAGGGCAGCACGCACTTCATTCCACATGCGAGCTGCACGCCCGGACGCAACTCGGTGAACTCGAACTTCTGGTAGCCCAGTGCGGCGCCGAGCCGCAAGTTGGCGGTCGGCAGATACGTGAGCTCGAGCTCGGCGCCCTGCGAATCGCCGCTGCCGGCGTTCTCTTCCAGACGCACGCCGCCCAGCTCGGCGGACAGACGCGTGATCTGAATGTCCGTGTACTCGCTGTAGAACACCGCGGCATTGGCGCGCAACCTGCGGCCAAACCACTCGCTCTTCACACCGGCCTCAATCGTCTCGAGCTCCTCTTCGTCGAACGATTGCAGCGCCGTGACCGACGACGGCCGGCCGTTGTAGCCGCCTGCCTTGAAGCCGGTCGACCCCTGCACGTACAGCAGCATGTCGTCCGTCGGCTTGAATTCGAAGCCCAGCTTCGGCGTGAAGATGTCCCACTTGTCCACCGGAATGGGCGTCAGGTTGTAGGTATCGAAGCTGACGATGTTCCGCAGCGGACGCACTTCGTAGTAATCGAACTCCTTCTCTTCGCGGCTGAAGCGCGCGCCCGCGGTCATGCTCCAGCGATCCGTGAACCTGAAGACGCCGTGCAGGAATACGGCGTAGCTCGAGTTCTGCATCAAGCGACTGCCGGTGCGCGTGTTGTCGAGGCGGGCATTGTTGGGGTTGCCCGCACCGCCGAGACGGCACGGCGCCGGACACCCTGGAATCGGCACCGTGGGCGTCAAGGAATTCAGTGGCGCCGCTTCCAGCGCTTCGAACAATCCGGCCTGCTGGCGCGAGCGCTGCACGTCGCGGGCGGTTTCGTCGAAGTACCAGAGGCCGGCCACCCAGTCGAGGCGATCGCCGAACGCGCTGCCGAGAACCTGGATTTCCTGGCTGAACTGGTGCTGCGCGATATCGACACCGCCCGTCGACACGATATCCGCGGGGGTCGCGTCGCCGTCGCCGCGGGTTTCGACCTCGAGCTCACGATAGCCGGTGATCGACTTCACCTGGAATGCATCGAAGCTCCATGTGAGCCCGAGCGAGGCGCCCCAGATATCCGAATTGTTGTAACCGGGCCAATTCGC
Source organism: Pseudomonadota bacterium (assembly GCA_023428645.1). Classification (GTDB taxonomy): domain Bacteria; phylum Pseudomonadota; class Gammaproteobacteria; order Steroidobacterales; family Steroidobacteraceae; genus Steroidobacter. The sequence continues at coordinate 5,422 of JAEYXD010000233.1, read as the reverse complement.
GTACGTGGTCCACGGCTCCGTCGTGATCCATTGGGGTCCGTAGGTCGGCAGGCCGTTCGGGATCGCATAGAACTGATTGTAGGCGGCGATATTGGGGCTCGGCGCCCCGGGCATGCCGACCATCTGATATTCGACCGAATCCTGTCGCTCGCGCGTGATGTCCGCCGACAGCGCCGCCTCGAAGCGCTCGCTCGGCGTCCATAGCAGTGTTGCGCGGCCGCTCTGGCGATTCGTGTCGTTGCCGGCGCCGTTGGCCGCGTTGGTGCCGAACTGCGCTGGATCCTCGGCGCGATACAGGCGCCGGTAATAGCCGTCCTGCTCACGCGACATCGCGGACACGCGCAAGGCCAGCGAGCCTGGCACGATCGGCAGATTGAGCGAGCCGCTGATGTCCTGGCGGTCGTAACTGCCCAAGGTGACCTGCGCGATACCGCCCAGCTCGTCGTTGGGACGCTGCGTCGATACGACCACGGCGCCGCCGATCGTGTTCTTGCCGAACAGCGTGCCTTGCGGACCGCGCAAGACCTCGATGCGCTCGACATCGAGCAGCTCGAGCACCGAGCCGGGCGCTCGCGCGAGATACACGCCATCGACGTAGATGCCTACGCCGGGGTCCTTCGTGATGATGAAGTCCGGCTGCCCGACGCCGCGGATGAAGACCTGGGCGAAATTACCGCCGCCGCTGCCGTTGCCGGCGTACGAGAACTCCATGTTCGGCGTGACGTTCGTGACGCTGCGCAGATCGATCGCCCCGATCTCCTGCAGCAGCTCCGCGCTCAGCGTCGTCACCGAGACCGGTGTGTCCTGGAGATTTTCCGCCATGCGGCGCGCGGTCGTGATGACTTCCTCGAGTGCTCCGGATTCCGGCGTCTGCGCCGCAACGGGCAACGACAGCGCCATCGTCAGACCGACGGTCGCCTGCAGAGATCGAATTCGCATAAACCTCCCCCTCTGATTGAAACCGCGGCGGGATCTCGTGTCCCGGCCTTCGACTGGATGCGCTGCGATGCGTACTTTCGATCGCGACCGCGCTTACGAACGCTTATACACTCAGTTAGAGCAGTTGTTTAAATCGGAGAGTAGAGAGCGACCGCGAATACGTCAACAGTCGCATGACATTTCAGCCCCTCGCCTGCCGCAGACGCAACCCCGCCCGTTCGTGGGCGGGCCCCTCGATGAACGCCGTGACGCTGCGCTCCGCGGCGCTGCTCGCGGCGGGATCTGCGCCGAAATTCTCGAATGGCAACGTGAGCACGGGAATGCCCGCCTCGCGCAGCGCCCGCACGACGAACGGGTCGGCATCCGCGAGCGCGACCGCCCCGTCCACCCGATGCGTGTGCGCCTCGTGCACGTGCCATGCGCCGCCCCAGGTGGGCATGCGCAGCTCGTCCCCCATCGTCACGAAGCGGGCGGCAAGCGCACGCAGCGGGTCGCGGCCCCGGTCGAACATCCGAATGTAGCCGTCGGCCGCGAGCGCGAGATACATGGACCACACGAAGACGGCGCCGTGCGAGTGCTCCCATTTCTGGTAGAAGCCCATCTCGCTCCACAGGCCCCGGCCGATCCACATCAATCGCACGCGCTCGTTCGGGCATACGCATTCGCCGCGCGCGACGCGCGCGGCCACTTCATCGTGAAACGCGCGGGCAGCATCGCGACCCCACGCCGTGCCGCGGTGCCACTGCGGCACCATGGTGGCCGGCATGGTATCGACGATGCTGACGGGCGCCCGCGCGCTCGATGCGATCAGGTCGCGAGTGCGCCGATACCATGCTTCCTGTTCGTTCACGAGATGCATGATGTCGATGAAGCGCTGCCGCGAGAACGTGCGGCCGAGCATGCGCGCGAGGCCACTGATGTGGCCTCGCAGCTCCGCTTCCATGAGATCGAGGCGCGCAGGCTCGAGCACCCGGTCCCAATCGTTCGGCAACTCGTCCCACCAGCGCGGCGGGATGGCCTTGCGGCATTCGACGCTGCGCGAGAACAACGCCAGCTCGGCGCCGCTCGCCTGCGCCCACGCGGCGAAGATCTTGAGCGTCGCATCGGTGCCCGCGACGGCCACGAGCAGTGCCGGGCGCGGCAGTCCACCCCAAGGCGCGTCCTCGCCGTCGGCATCCAAGCAGGCCGCGAGACCTTGCGCGCTGTAGGCTTCCGCATCGACCGGAAACCCCTGCGCACGCAGTAATTCCAGATATCTGCGGCTTTGCTGCTTCGCCGCGACGATGGACGCCCACCATTGGTTGACGACGAACGGCACGTCGAACGCACGCAGGATCTCCTGCGGGGCATCCGCGTTGACGACGGCAAACGGCTCCCCGGCCGCCACACGCTCGCGGATACCGGCGAACCACGCGCGCTGATAGCGCCCGAATTCCGCCACCGATGCGAGCGACTTGCGGCTGCGTTCCCCTTCTTTCGCCGCGCCGGCGGCAGTCGCGGGCGCCCGTCCCGCTGCCATGGGAGCACGCGCCGAGGTGCCGGCGAGGAGCCGCGCGACGCGCTCACGAAGCGAATCGGCATCCTCGCCAGCGCGGGTCTTCAACCGCAAGCACGGCACGCGCAGCGCCGCGCAGTCGCGCTCGCGCTCCGGCGCGTCCCACGCGGCGGCCTCGTCACCCTGTCGCACGATGTGCAACACCACCTCCGCGCCGCTGGCTCGAATCGCGCCTTGCAGCGAGGCATCACGCCCCGGCCGCATCGCAAGCGGCGCGCGCAGCGTCGGTTGCGCCAGCGCGCACCACGGATCGGAACCATCATCGACCGATTGCTCGAACCAGCGCTGGCCGGTGTCGTGCCCCTCGCCCACGACGACCGTGCCGAGATCTTCGAGCAGCGCGTACAGCGTGCCGTCGTCATGGGCGCTGCCGCTCACGAACAGCCGCCTGCCGCTACGCAACGGCAGACGATCGACGTGCTCGAGCAGCTCGCGCACGACGGTCACGTGCTCTTCGGGCGGCAGGACCATCGCCGCGCCGATCGCCGCGAGCATCTGCGAGCCCGTGATCCTGCCGTTCACGCGCGCCGCGTTCAGCGCGGCCAGCGCCCGCTGCTGCGCATTGCTCGCAGTGACGGCCGCTCGCAACCGTTGCGTGTCCACGGGCGTGCCGGCGAGAGCCTGCAAGCGATGCGCAAGCTGTCGTAGCCGTGCCTGGTTGTATTCGAGCGAGGCTTCATGCGGCAGATGCATCAGATCGATCATCTCCACCCACGTGGCCGCGAACGGCACGCGCGGGCCGAGCTCGCGAAGCGTGGCGAACAGCTGGGCGAGCTCGTTGTCCGCGTGCGTGATCGCGAATGCCTCACCCCGGAGCTGCCGCGCGATACGAGCGACGAGCGCACGGCCGCGGCGCCCGAGCGCTGGCAATCCCTCGAGCACCTCGCTGTCGCGCGGCGCGTCGCTCGCCAGACGAATCGGCACCACGCCGGCGGCCAGGAACATCTCGCGCGGCAGATCAGTGCCGAGATAGCGCACGACGGCGCGCCCCTCGCCGAGGCAGCGTTCGGCGACCTCATCCGGATGTTCGAACACGGCTCGTAAACGGGCGAATCCCTCGTGCACGTTCGGCTCTGGGTTCATGGTCATCTCGATGCCCTCCCTAGCGCGCCGCCGAGCCGTCGCACGCCGCCAGCGTGCCTGCGTTGACGCGCGCGACGAGCGCCTGCGCCCGATCGAGAATCGCGAGCCCATCGATGCCGAGGCGCGCCAGGCTGGCCGCGTGCTCGCGCGCGCTGCTCGCGAATTCCGCGTCGAACCTCGCCTGCTCGTCGGCGGGAAACTCGATCACCTCGACACCTTCCGCGACCGCGAAGTCGTAGCCGACCTGCTCCGCCTGGGCGATCTCCTCGATGAGCGCGGCTTGCCAGACCTTGCGGCTGCGCTCCAGCACGGCCTGCAAATCGGCGGGCAGCCGAGCCCATGCAGCCTCCGAGATCGCGCGCGCGGGATAGGCGCCGCGGCTTACGCGCACGTTCGTGAAATACGCGCCGACTTCGGCGAAGTGCAAGCTGCGCAGCGCGTCGGCGGGCGCCACGACGCCGTCGATCACGCCCTTCGCGAGCGCGGAGTACACCTCGTTCATGGGCAGATTCACGGGATCCGCGCCCAGGCGCCGCAGCACGCCGAACGTTTCGCTCGGCGCGCGCAGCCGCAGCCCGGCGAAATCGGCGAGCGTGCGGATCGGCTTGCGCCGCGTGAGGACGCCGGGAAAATTCCCCCCTTGCAGCGCGAGCACGCGCACGCCCGCCAGCTCGCGCGCAATCGTCGGCTCCGCCTGCATGAGGCAGGCGAACGTCGCCACCTGATCGTCGATCGTGCGCACGCCCGAATAGAAGCTGCCTTGCGCTCGAATCGTGGGCACACCGCCGCGCGTGTAGATCGGCGTGATCATCCCGATGTCGACGACGCCATGCTTCACCTCGAGGACGTTCTCCTGCGACGACAGCACCGCCCCTCCCCAGTACGGTTTGATTCGCAACCGCCCTCCGCTGCGCTCCTCGACATGATCGATCCAGCGCTGATCGGCGCGACTGAACGGATGCAGGCGCGAATAGAGACTCGCGTACGTCAGCACGTGCGGCGCTTCGGGCAAAGCCGCGTCTGGCAGCGGCCGGCCGCACCCCGTCAGCACGGCAAGTACGCCGAGAGCCGCCGCTCGGAACGTTCGCATCGTTCGCTTCATGCGCGAGCCATCACGTCCGGGAGCCACAACGTGACCGCCGGCCAGACGATCAGCATCGTCAGGTGCAGCAAGTCCGTCAGCAGGAACGGCACGATGCCGCGAAACATCGTGCCCAGCGGAATGTCACGGGCCAGGTTGTGGATCACATAGACATTGAGCCCGAGCGGCGGATGCACGAAGCCGATCTCCATCGCGCGCACGAGGAAGATGCCAAACCAGATCGGACTCAGCCCCATGTCGACGATGATCGGCAGGAAGATCGGCGTCGCGAGCAGCATCAACGCGAGCCCGTCGAGAAACGATCCGAGCAGCAGCAGCAACAACGCCATCACGAGCACCGCGGTCAGCGGTCCGGCATGCATGCGCGCGACGAAGTCCGACATCAGGCTCGCGATGTCGCTGATGCTCACGAAGACGCTGAAGATCATCGCGCCGATGATGACCACGTAGATCATGCCGGTGGTTTGCAGCGTCGCGGCGAGCGCTCGCCGCAGGACCAACCCACTCAACTGCTTGCGCCACGCACACAGCGCGAGCGCGCCGACGGAGCCGACGGATGCCGCCTCGGTCGGCGTGAACCATCCAGCAATCAGCCCGCCGACGACGGCGAGCACGAGCACGACGACATCCGCGACCCGGCGCAACGCCTGCGCGCGCTCGGACCAGGAACTGCGCGCGATCGCCGGGCCGAGCGCGGGATTCAGGCGGCACAGCACGAAGATGGTGCCGAGATAGAACAGGGC
>JAEYXD010000221.1 GCA_023428645.1 Pseudomonadota bacterium | reverse complement strand
GTTCCTGGACCGCGCGCTTCTGGTCCGCCGCTCGCTCGTAATAGCACTTGGCGATCCGGTATCCGGCCCAATAGCCGAGATCGCCTGGCGCCTGCGCCGTACCCGGGCCGTTGTAGACCCACGAGCGAACATCGTTGCTCGCAGACGCTCGCAAGAAGTTCTGCGCCGTCTCGGCTTCTCGTCCTTTCAGCCAGAGTTGTAGATGGCTATTGGAGGCGCTGCCGGCGATCAGCTCCGCCAGGAAATCGGCCCCGCCCTCGATGAGAGAGACCTGTAGAACGGTGTGATTGCCGTCCAATGGATTGGCGTCGGGATTCGCCGCGGGCTGCTGCAGGTGAGCGTACTCGTGAGCGATGAGGTACACGAGGCGATCTTCGAGATTGCTCTGCATCCAATCGGCGCCGCAGACCGTTTCGATGCCGATCAGCACCCCGGCGGCTCCAGTCGTACCGCCAGTGGTGGCTCTCCCCACCAGAAGCGTGACCGGCGCGGACCTCGCCTCGGGCAGCAACGAGTTCAATCGCACCAGGGCACGCGCAACTCGATCGCGCACGTCGGGCAAGGCGGCCATGCATGCTCTCGCGCGCTCGTAGGCGGAAGGCTTCTCGCGGATGCTCTGCGCGAGCTTTTCGGAAGAGACGATGCGATTAGGGATGAACTGCCGGAGCGCATCGCTGCCCGCGTCGAGATAGTCTCGCTGCAACACCGCCGCCGTCGGAGCGCCACCGGCCGCGTCGTAGACACGATAGAACAGCGCCACGTCATCCGTATGGATGGCAGGCGCGGCGGGCTCGGCGTGCACGAACTCGAGCGCAAGGAAGGCCGGAATGACGAGGAAGAGCGTGCGTCGAGCAAAGCGCATGATGACCGCCGATGTGAGCCGAATATGCATCCGATCATGCCTGCCACGGCGCTCAGCGCCTTGAACGAACTTGACTCCGAAGCTCAGCTGACGTGTCGGATGAACGGGCTGTAGACCGGAGCCCCCGCGCGAAGTTTGCCGTGCTCATCCCAGTCTTCGGCGGCGTTGAAGGGTATGACTCGTCGCGAATGAAGATTCCCGACTATCGATTGCTGCTGTTCCAGCCGCTGCGCCAGGCTACGCCGTTGCAGCTCGTCCTCGGCTGCGGCGCGGCCGCCACGAACATCGGTGATGATCACGGGCTCGAGCACCGTATAGCCGACAAAGTGCAGGGAATAATGAATCGGCCAGAGAATGAGCTCCGTATCGCCTTCCCGGCCATCCGGTGAGCAGGCCGCCTGCGATGAGCCGGCGGTTACCGATAGCATTGCTCGCTTACCGGCGCAGACACCGGCGTGGAATCTGCGCGTGCCAGAGTAGAGCTTGCCGTAGACGAATACGCGATCCATCCAGCCCTTGAGTATCGCGGGCATGCTGAACCACCACAGAGGAAACTGCAGCACCAACAGATCGGCCCAAAGCAGCTGGTCGACCTCCCATTGCACCTCCGGCGCCAAGGCGTTCTCGCATGAACTGAAGCGCTGCTCGGTCTGCGCGTCGAAGCGCGACCAGTCCGCACGTCGCTGGAAATGCCTGGCGTGTTCATCCGGCGCGAACGATTGCGCGTAGAGATCCGACAGGCGCACCTGATGGCCTTGAGATTCCAGCGATCGTTGACTGCTGCGCGCCAGGGCGGCGTTGTACGAGCGTGCTTCGGGATGCGCGAGAACGATGTAGATGTTCATGGCGGCTGTAGTATTCGAAGGCCGAACCGCTGCGGTCAATTACGCACCAGAAGGTGCCTATCCGGTGACGACGATGCGTCGCAAATCAGGTGACGTTTACGACTCGACCTGCTCAGCGCGCGATGCGCTCGCGCTGATCGCCTCGAAGTGGGCGATGCTGATATTGCCGGCGCTCGCGGAGCAGCCGCTGCGCAACGCGCAGCTGCGACGGAAAGTCGACGGGATCTCACAGAAGGTGCTGACGCAAACCTTGCGTGATCTCGAGCGCAACGGATTGATCATTCGTACCGAGGTGCCCGCACGCCGGCGACACGTCGAATATCGACTGAGCCGTTTGGGCAGGTCGCTGAGCGACGCGTTGATCGTGCTCGATCGCTGGGCCGAGCGACATTTCCCGGATCTGGACGCTGCGCGGCAGCGGTACGACGATCGCGGGGGCAAGCACGCCGAACGACGCTGACGACACAGCCGGACACGAGTCGCCCGAAGCGTCGTACACCCCACCGCGGAGCGCGAACCCTTAGAAGAACTGATCGAGGAAAGCAGCCGCTTGCGCCGAAATGCCGACGATCTTGTTGGTGGCCTGGCGATAGAACTTGAAGTTGAGCTCGGTCCCCGGCTGGCCATCGGCCCAATCGACGAGAGGCTTGAGGTCCCTGCGTCCGAGCGGTCGTTTCGCGAGTGCGTCGCGCCGGACGCGAATGCTGACGAGCGGCGTTTGTCGGGCGACACCACGCTTTCTTGGGATCGCATCGACTGCTGTAACGACGCCTCGGGCGATGAGGCCCTGCCCGCCTTCGTTCTCACTGGCGAACAGAAAGATGGGGTCGCCTCGGGCGATGTCCTTGCCGCCATACATCGTCTTCTGCGCAACGAATGCAAATGTCTTCGCCCGTGGCTGGGCTATTTCGGCTTTGATTGCGTATGTCGTAGGTCTGCCGCGGCTCATGGAACGAGAATGTCCGCTCGCTGACTATTCAACCGCGCTCGGCATGCCGACCCGCGTCGCATAGGCCCGGCGCCATTGGGCGGGTGACGCGCCGGTGAAGGAACTGATGCTGCGGCTCATATGCGCCAGATCGGCAAACCGTTCGCCGTGAGCGATGTCGGTGAGCGTTCGATCCGACGAGATGACGGAGCGCCACGCGGCGCGAGTGCGCACCTCCAGTCTGAACAACCTTGGAGTGACACCGAACGCCCTGCCGAACCCACGCGACACTGTTTCCACCACCAATCCATGCCGTTGCGCCCAATCACTCAAGGACAACGACGGATCGACCGTGAGATCCTGGGCCAATCGCTCGGGCCAATCGTGCTCCTGTCGGGTCGCGACTTCGAGCGAGGCGGCAAGCGCGGCCGAAGCTT
>JAEYXD010000212.1 GCA_023428645.1 Pseudomonadota bacterium | reverse complement strand
GACGGGATAAGCGCTGAAAGCATCTAAGCGCGAAGCCCCCCCCAAGATTAGGTTTCCCTGGGAACTCGATTCCCCTAAAGGGCCGTCGCAGACTACGACGTTGATAGGCTGGGTGTGTACGTGCAGTAATGCATTGAGCTAACCAGTACTAATTGCCCGTGAGGCTTGACCATATAACACCCAATGCGCTTGACCGACGTTTGAAGTCGGTGTGTATGGTGTCGTTGATTACTCAATGCGACAGTGCGTCGAACAACTTTCGAATTCAGGTGCGGTGGATAGCTCGCAAGAGAGATCGACCGCGACGTGAGCCAGTTTTCCTGGCGGCAATAGCAAGCGGGAACCACCCGATCCCATTTCGAACTCGGAAGTGAAAACGCTGTGCGCCGATGGTAGTTTGCCCTTCGGGCATGCAAGAGTAGGTCACTGCCAGGATCTTAAATTTGATGGAGATGTCGTCGCTGCAAAGCACCATCTCTGCTTGATGCCGAAAGCCCCAGCGGGATTCCGCTGGGGCTTTTTGCGCATCGAGGTCCGCGGTTAACGTCGAGCCAGGAGTAGCCATGAATACTCAAGAACGGCGTCGCTTCGTTCGCGCTCAAATCATCGATGTTGCTGTCGCGAAGGCCGCGATCAATAAGTCGCGCCGTGAACGCGCGGGGGCCGCCCGGGATCTCCACAAAGCCATGACGAAGAGTCAGTTCGCCCATCGCGAGCTCGATTCCTTTGCACATCCTCGAGCGGGTTGAGCCTCGTCCCGAAGAAGCGGCGGGTCTCGGCCTTTCTTCCGCATCATTTCTCAATTAAGCACTGCTCGACGCGCAGCGATGCGAGGTCATGTGCTTCGCCGCTCCACATCTTCCGCGCTGCGCCGCGCATTCCCTCTCATCTCAATGAAAGTCGCGCGAGTTCCTCGGAACCGCCCGCAGCCAGTCCGTCATGTCGACGACCTGGTGAGCGACAACGTGCAAGACGCCATCCTGACTTTGCAGCTCGCCGATCACTTGCATCAGGTTCGCCTGCAGGATCCGGTCGCGGTATTCATCGAACACCGCAGGCCAGATGATGATGTTGTTGATCCCGGTCTCATCCTCCAACGATCCGAAGATGACGCCCTTGGAGGTTTGCGGATGCTGAAGGTGCGTAACGAGCCCGCAGACGCGCACCGTGCTGCCGCTGCGTTTCCTGTCGAGCTCGGCCCGGCACGACACGCCGATCGCACGCAAGCGCGGACGCAACAGCGCGAGTGGATGCCGTCCCGTCGTCAGCCGCATTTGTCGATAGTCATGCAGCATCTCTTCCCACTCGGTCGGGCGCGGCAGACGCGCGGCGCGCTCCTCCATCGGAATTCCCGCCACCAAGTCGCGCGAATGATCGTTGCCGAGCACCGTCCATAGCGCCACGTTGCGATGAGTCGACAAGGTGCGCAGGGCGCCGCTGATTCCGAGCGCACGCATCGCGCGACGGGACAACCCCGCGCGGTGACTGAGATCCGCGATCGAGCGAAAAGCTGCGTGGCCGCGGGCTGCTACGATCTGCCGCGCATCCTCTTTCCGTAGCCCTCGAATCACGCGCATGCCGAGCCGAATCGCAAGAGGACCAGCGCCGGCAGTGCGCTCGAGCGTGCAATCCCAATCGCTCAGCGTCACGTCCACGGGCAGGACGGCGACGTTCTGCCGCTTCGCTTGCTCCAGCAGCTGCGCTGGCTGATAAAACCCCATCGGTTGGCTATTGATCAGCCCCGCGAAAAACGCCGCCGGCCGATGGCATTTCAGCCAGCTCGATTGGTAGGTGAGCAGCGCGAAGGAGGCCGAGTGGGATTCCGGAAAGCCATACTCGCCAAAACCCTCGATCTGTTTATAGATCTGCGCCGCGAATTCGTCCGAGTAGCCGCGCTCCTTCATTCCCTGCAGCAGCCGATCTTTGTAGAAGTGCATCTTTCCGCTCCGTTGCCAGGCGCCCATTGCGCGGCGAAGCGCATCGGCCTCGCCCGGTGAAAACCCCGCCGCGACGATCGCGATCTGCATGACTTGTTCCTGAAAGATCGGAACACCCAGCGTCTTCTCCAGAATCGGTTTCAGTTTCTCGCTCGGATATTCGATGTCTTCCGGCTTCATGTTTCGCCGTTTCAGGTACGGATGAACCATTCCGCCTTCGATCGGGCCAGGCCGCACGATCGCGATTTCGATCACGAGGTCATAGTAGTTCTTGGGTTTCAGGCGCGGCAGCATGCTCATCTGCGCCCTCGATTCGATCTGGAAGACCCCGACCGTATCGCCGGCCTGGATCATTTCGTAGGTGGCAGGGTCGTCGTCCGCGATCTGGTCCATTCGCGCCGGAAAGCCGTCCGTTTTCTTCACCAGTTCGAATGTCTTGCGCAGAGCCGTGAGCATCCCAAGCGCCAGTACGTCGACCTTCAGCAGGCCGAGCGATTCGAGGTCGTTCTTGTCCCATTGGATGATCGTGCGCTCGGGCATGGCGGCATTTTCCATTGGCACGAGCGTGCTCACCGGCTCCTCGGAAATCACGAAACCACCGACGTGCTGCGACAGGTGACGCGGGAAATGCTTGATCTCCTGCACGAGTGCACACAACTTCCGGACGACTTCGCTGTCGAGCTGCAATCCCTGCTTCGCCAGGTTCTCCTGGAAGACTTCCCATTTGTCCCAGTAAGCGTGCGATCTGGTGATTCGATCGATGATATCGAGCGGCAGTCCCAAAGCCTTGCCGACGTCTCGCACCGCGCTGCGCGTCTGATAGGTGATGACGGTCGCTGCGAGCGCCGCGCGCGAGCGCCCGTACTTCTCATAGACGTACTGGATGATCTCCTCGCGCCGCTCGTGCTCGAAATCGACGTCGATATCCGGCGGCTCGTTGCGTTCCTTGCTCAAAAAACGCTCGAACAAGGTATTGATCAGATCCGGGCTGACTTCCGTGATGCGCAGCGCATAGCAGACGACGGAGTTCGCTGCAGAACCCCGCCCTTGGCACAGGATCGCAAGCTCGCGAGCCTTCTCGACGATGTCGTGAACGGTGAGGAAGAAATGCTCGTACTCGAGCTCGCTGATCAAGGCGAGCTCCTTTTCGATCATGCCGCGGACCCGCTCCGAACAACCGTTCGGCCATCGATAACGAACCCCGGCCTCGACGAGATTGCGCAGGTGCTCGGACGCCGTCAGGCCTCGCGGCACGAGCTCGTTCGGATAGCGGTATTGCAGGCTGCTCAAGGAGAACGTACAGCGCTCCGCGATCCTCGCCGATTCCTCGAGCAGCTCGACCGGATAGAGCGTTTCCAACTCGGCGATCTCCCGCAAATGGCGCTCCCCATTCGGAAAGAGCTTGTGGCCCGTGTGCGCAAGAGTGCAGCCATGGCGAATCGCGGTCACCGTGTCTTGCAGGGCTCGCCGCTGCCGAACATGCATGTGTACGTCACCGCTCGCCACGAGCGGAAGTCCCGTTCGTTGCCCGAGTTGCCGCAAAGAATCGAGCCGCTTCGCGTCGTTCGCGCCCCGATGCAGCTCGACGGCGATCCAAGCACGCCCTGAAAAAAACCGCTGCAGCCAAGCTGCTTGCGATGCGGTCGGATCGGCTCCCGGCACCCATAGCGCAAGGCACTCGGAAAGGCCGCCTTCGAATTGCGAGCGCGTGAGCTGATATTGGCCCTTGGGCGCATCGCGGCGAGCGAGCGTGATGAGCGTGCAAATCTGCGCGTAGGCCTGTTGCGAAGGTGCGAGCAGGACGACATGAAAGCCATCGGTCGTGCGAAATTCCGCGCCGACGATGAGCTTGAAGTTGCGCTCTTTCGCCGCATCGTGCGCGCGTACCACACCGGCCATCGAACACTCGTCGGTCAATGCGAGCGCCGAGTAGCCGAGCCTGCAGGCTTCGTAGATCAGCTCGCTCGGATGCGAGGCGCCGCGCAGGAACGTGAAGTTGCTGACGCAATGAAGCTCTGCATAACGGCAACTCATGACCAGAACCCATGCAGATACCAATTGGAATCGCGCTGGTCGCGAAACACCCACAAGTTCGCGCCGACGTTCGTGCGCACGATGTAGTAGTCGCGTTGCACGTCGTTATCATCCCACCAGCCGCTCTCGATCCGCTCAGGCCCTGAATGCATCGGTAGAGCGGAGCTCTGCAGCAGCTTGGGTTCTGGCAGCAGCCATAGCGGTCGATCCGCAAAGCGATGCTGGGCGCCAAGAGGCGCGTCGGGTGGCACGGTCTTCCAGCTCATCTCGGGGCGATGGTCCGGGACGGTCCGAATGCCATACACCTGATCGTCGCCGAGCCGGGCGGTGAGTCGATCGATCGTGTGCGACAGCGTCTCCCCTTGCTCCACCGTGCCGGTCAACAAATCGGTTTGCAGAGCCGTCGGAGCCGCGAACTCATGCGCTGACAGCGCCAGCTCGCATGTCGGTCCCGGCAATGTCACGCGCTCGAGCTGCTCTCGCACGAGCGCGAAAAAGCGTTCGCTGTTGCGCTCCGGCGTCGACATGCCGATCGTCAGCTCCGTCGGCGCCCCCTCGCGATGCAAGAACGTCAAGCGAAACCGTTGCGTCGCCGTATCGCGCGCGATGAGAAAGCCGGCGAACTCGCGCAGCATGCGTCGAACAGGGAACAGCAGCGCCTCGGTATTCGCTACCTCGAAGCCGAATTCGAAGCGCGCGGCATAGGTCGGCGGCAGCTTGAAGGCCTCGCGCGGATCGGGCGCAAGCCCGACGAGGCGATCGAGGTAGCGGCTCGTCTGCGGACCGAAGCGCTTGGCGATGGCCTCCCGCGGCACTTCCAGCGTTGCACCGATCGTGCGAATGCCGACGATGTGCAGCTGCTCGGCGATCTCGGTCGCAATCGCGAGCGTGCTCACCGGCAGCTGCCGAACGCGCGCGTACAGTGCTTGAGTCGTCGTCAATGCGATGCGAATCCCGGCGCGCGCCAGCAAGGCCGCCCCTTCGAGCGTGGGCGCGATGCCGAGCTGATAGGTGTATTGCAGCTGCGCGAGCGCGGCTTCGAGCTGTTCGATCAAGGCGCGAAAGCCGCCGAATAGTTTCAGGCTCGCGCCGATCTCGAGCCACAAGGCTGCCGTGCGGGCGCGCCGCAGCTCGAGCGGCGCCTCGCCGATGATGACCGTGCTGGAAAACTGATACGCCCACGCAGCTAGTCGATCGAGCGCCGCCTTTTCCGCAAGCGGTTTGCGCTCCAGCATCCTGATCTCGCTGCGAATCGCGAGCGCGGTCGTATAGCTCATCGCGACCTGCAAACCTGCTCGTTCCGCGGCAGCGTTGCAGCAGATGATCCAGCGCGCGTTCGCTTCGCAATCCGTGACGACGGTCAGCTCCTCGCTCGCATCCGGACGCAAGGACTCCAGAGGCAATTGGGGCAGGGAAATGCACAGCCAGAGCATGGCGGGAAGTCACCGTGGACGTTAGCGGTGTGCGGCTCGTGCCAGAGGGTCGGCTGCGCGCGAGGGCATATCCTCACCCGCTAAGCGCGAACCGCCGATCACGAGTGAAAAGCCGCTGCGTGCGCCGCGACACTTCACTACATCGAGCTGCAAGCGACCGCTGGCCTCGCGCTGCAATTTCAATCGCACCGCGGCCGGCGATGCATCGATCGCCGCGGCGGAAGGTCGATACAGGAAGCCGACGCTGCGCCCCGCCTCGGCGGCCAATTGCAGTCGCCGCACATCGCGATCCTTGATCGTTTCCGGCCACGCGACGACGGCGCCAAAGGACTTGCAGCGCAATGTCTGCTCCGCGGCCCACAACGCATCCGCATTCTTTGCGGCGTTCACGATCAGCAAGCGCTCGAGCAGAACGCCGTGCTGTTGCAGGGCAGAGGGGAAGGGAATGTATGGCGGCGCGATGAGCGCGACGTGGCTATCGGCGTTCGAGATGCGGGCAAGCGCCGGCATCAAGAGCTGCAGCTCTCCGATGCCGGTTTGTGCAGGCATGAGCTCGACGATCGTTCCCGATTGCCAGCCGCCGTGAGGCAATACGGCATCGAGCTCCGCGCAGCCGGTGGCATGGACCGCCGGTGGCACCGCGCCCTCGCGGCGGCACAGGCGTGCAAGCTGCTCCAATGTTTCGGCTCGATTCATCACGTCGCATCGCGTTCAACGCTTCTTCATCCCGGTACGAATGAGCCCCACGGCCAATCCCTCGATCGTGAACGCTTGCTGTCTCAGGTCGATCTCGATGGGGCGATACGCGGGATTGGCGGGCTCGAGACGAACGCGATGCCCATCGCGTCGGAAGTACTTCACCGTTGCCTCATCATCGATGCGAGCGACGACGATCTGTCCATTGCGCGCTTCGCTCGTGCGATGCACGGCGAGCAGGTCCTCATCCAGGATGTCCGCGTCCTTCATGCTGTCGCCACGCACGCGCAGGATGAAATCCGCACGCGGCCGGAACAACGCTGCATCCACATCGATGTGATCCTCGATGTTTCCCGTCGCCAGCATCGGCGAACCGGCCGCAATGCGCCCGAGCAGCGGCAGGCCCTTACGCTCGCTCGAGACATCGAAGCCTGCGGCTCGGAAGCTCGCGGCTGTTTGCTGATCGCCTCCCGCCGCCGTCACTTGCTCTTCGCGCAAGCGGATGCCACGCGAAATACCCGGGATCAGCTCGATGGCGCCTTTGGTTTGCAAGGCGCGCAGATGCTGATCGATACCCTGTCGATTCTTCAGCGCCAGACCATCCGCGATCTCGCCCCGCGTCGGCGGGAACCCGCGCTCGGCGTTGAAGCGCTGAATAAACTTCAACACTGCCAATTGCTTAGGACTGAGCGAAGCAGAATGGGGAGGCATGGCTCAGAGAGATACCATACAAATGTATGGTATGAGTCTATGAGCCTTCGCCGAACCGGGCAAGCGAGGGAATGGCTGAATCGATCGCTGACGGCAAATCGCCGTCAGCGATGTACCTGGCGGCTCAAAACGGTTGCGAACCCGCTCCTGTCGCTGCCGCCGGGGTAAGCGCCGTCGGGACGAACGTCAATTTCGTCCGTTCCTCTTCTTCGGCGCGCGCGTAACTGTTCAGCTTGTTATAGAGCGTCTTCAAGCTGCAGCCGAGCACGCTCGCGGCCCGGCGTTTATCGCCTTGGCAAAATTCCAACGTGTTCTCGATCAAGCAGCGCTCCGCTTCGTCGAGGCGCGAGCCGAGCGGGATGTGCAGCCCCGGCGGACGCGCCGGGGCGACGGTTTCCGCCGCGAACGGTTGAATCGTGACCGGCAACGCGACATCCAGCACTTCGTCGGCAAGGATGAAGCTGCGCTCGAGCGTGTTCTTCAATTCCCGAACGTTGCCGCTCCACCGCGAATTGCACAACGCTTCGATGAACGCCGGCGCAAAGCGCTTGTTCGTTCCGGCCGCCTTGTTGAGCGAAGCGAGAAAATGCTCGGCGAGCAGCGGCACGTCGCCGATACGCTCGCGCAGCGCCGGCACCTGCAACGGGAACACCGCGAGGCGATACATCAAGTCCTCCCGGAACTGCTTGTTCGCCGTCGCTTCCATGATGTTGCGATTCGTCGCGGCGACGACGCGCACGTCCGTCTTGATCTCGTGCGTACCGCCGACCCGATAGAAGCGGCCCGTCTCCAGCACGCGCAGCAGGCGCGTCTGCATTTCCATGGGCATTTCCGTGACTTCATCGAGCAGCAGCGTGCCGCCGGTCGCGCGCTCGAAGACGCCTGCGTGCGAGCGCGAAGCGCCTGTAAAACTTCCCTTCTCGTAGCCGAACAGCTCTGCCTCGATAAGCGATGCGGGGATGGACCCGCAATTGATCGCGACGAACGGGCCTTGCGCGCGGTGGCTCAGCAGGTGAATGCACTCGGTGACGAGTTCTTTGCCGACACCGCTTTCACCCATGATCATCACCGTCGCTTCGGTCGGTGCGACGCGTTGAATGAGCGTAAATAGCTGGCGCATTGCCGGTGAGGCGCCGAGCAGATTGCCGAGACCCCTTTCGTGTTCTGCGATGGTCACGTTGTGATCCCCAAGAATTTAGACGACCCGTGCGATGAGGTGAAAATAGTTCAACCGCCTCAAGAGTTCCGTTGTAAGAACTTATTTTCAGCTGGAAAAAATTCCGACGAAAAACGATTTGTTTGTAGGTGCATTTCGACATCGTGAGCAATGCAACGCGCGATGGAACGAAGCACGTGTCTCGTTCGCTTGCGTTGACCAATAAACGAACTGTGTTTCTCCGACGAAAAGTCGTGGCATAGAACTTGCCCTTCTTTCGTTCGAAGAAATGTTTTGGCGAACGAACTCGGAGTGCTCATGTCGCTGCAACTAGACGCCCTCAGACTCAACAAGCAATACGGACGAGATGCTTGGATCGATCAGGATGCCGAGAGCGCGATCGTTCCAGCCACTGCACAGCGTTCCATCAGCATCTTCGGTCTGGGATACGTCGGGGCGGTGTCGCTGGCATGTCTGGCGCGGGACGGTCACGAGGTCGTCGGCGTCGACATCGATCCAACGAAGCTCGAACTCGTGCGCGCGGGCCGCTCGCCGATCATCGAGGAAGGCATGCAGGAACTGATGCGCGCCGTCGTGAACGGCGGCAGCGTCACCGTCACGGACTCGCTGCGCACCGCCATTCTTTCCACGGACGTGTCGTTCGTCTGCGTGGGCACGCCGCCACGGTCGAATGGCAATCAGGACCTGGGAGCGATGCTTCGGCTCGCGGAAGAGATCGGCAAGGTGCTGCCGGAAAAGCCCACCCGCCATCTCATCGTCATCCGCTCGACGGTGAAGCCGGGCACGATCGAGGAAATCATCAAGCCCACGATCGAATCGGTCTCGGGCCTGAAAGCCGGCGTCGATTTCAGCTTGTGCTTCCAGCCGGAATTCCTGCGCGAAGGCACCTCGATCAGCGACTACGACAATCCGCCATTCACGATCGTGGGCACCGACGACGACTATGCGATGGAGGAATTACGCGCGATCTTCGGCCACTTGCCGTGTGAAATGATCCGCACCTCGATTCGCACCGCCGAAACGCTGAAGTACGCCTGCAACGCCTTCCATGCGGTCAAGGTGACGTTTGCGAACGAGATCGGCCGTGTGTGCCAGTCGGCGAACGTCGACCCGCACGAGGTGATGAAGCTCTTGTGCATGGACCGACAGCTGAACATCTCGCCGGCCTATCTGCGCCCGGGCTTCGCGTTCGGCGGTTCCTGCCTGCCGAAGGACCTCAAGGCGCTGCTCTACATGGCGAAGACGAACGACGTCGAGCTGCCCATGCTGGCGAACGTCATGACGAGCAACCGCGTGCACGTCGATCACGCCATCTCGCAGGTGCTCGAAGCCGGCAAACGCAGCGTCGGCTTCGTCGGCCTGAGCTTCAAGGCCGGGACGGACGATTTGCGCGAAAGCCCGCTCGTTTCGATGGTCGAGTGCTTCATCGGCAAGGGGCTCGACGTCTGCATCTACGATCCTTCCGTGAACATCGCGCGCCTCGTCGGGGCGAATCGCCGTTTCATCGAAGAGAGTATTCCGCACATTTCGTCGCTGATGACGGCCGACATCAACAAGCTCGTCGAGCGCTCGGACGTACTCGTCGTCGCGATGAAGTCGCCGGAAGTGTTGAGCGCGATCGCGCGCGCGCGGCCGGACCAGATCGTGCTGGATCTCGCGCGCCTGCCGGAGCGCCGCGCGGGGCAGGCCGTTTACCGGGGAGTGTGCTGGTGATCGGATCTTCCTCTGGCGACGGCGCGGCAGCCACGAACGTGGGAGACCTGATCGCGACCGGCAAGTCGCGCTCGCGCAACCGGGTGCTCATCATCGTCGAGAATCTGCCGTGCCCGTTCGATCGACGGGTCTGGCAGGAAGCGCGGACGTTGCATGCGGCCGGCTATACGGTCTCCATCATCTGTCCCAAGGGGCCGGGGTGTGAACGGAGCTACGAGGTGCTGGATGGGATCGAGATCTATCGCCATGCGCAGCCCTTCGAGGCAAGCGGGGCGCTCGGCTATCTCGCCGAATACACCTGGGCGCTGCTCGCAGAGTTCTTCTTGTCGCTGAAAGTGGCCTTCCTCGGGCGCGGCTTCGACGTCATTCACGCCTGCAATCCGCCGGACACGATCTTCCTCATTGGCGGGTTCTACAAAATCTTTGGTAAGAAGTTCCTTTTCGATCACCACGACATCAATCCCGAGCTGTACATCGCAAAATTCGGCCGCCGGGATTTCTTTTACAAGTTGCTGCTGGCGCTCGAACGCTGGACGTTCAAGACCGCCGATGTTTG
This sequence comes from Pseudomonadota bacterium, assembly GCA_023428645.1. GTDB lineage: Bacteria > Pseudomonadota > Gammaproteobacteria > Steroidobacterales > Steroidobacteraceae > Steroidobacter. The sequence goes on along the minus strand of JAEYXD010000212.1, from coordinate 9,704 downwards.
CATCGCGACGAACGATTCGTACAAGCGGATCGCCATCGAACGCGGCGGCGTCGCGCCCGAGAGAGTGTTCGTCGTCCGCAGCGGTCCCGATCTGAGCCGCCTCAAGATGCTTCCCCCCCAGCCGGCATTGAAGCGCGGCCGGACGTATCTCGTCGGTTACGTGGGGGTCATGGGACGGCAGGAAGGCATCGACGGGCTGCTGACCGCCGTCCACCACATCGTGCACACGGTCGGCCGGCGCGACATCCATTTTGGGCTCGTCGGCGGCGGCACGTCGCTCGACGAAGCCAAGGCGCTCGCAAAGCGATTGAACGTGGACGAGTACGTGACGTTCACCGGTCGCGTCCCCGACGCCGAACTCCTGGCGATGCTCAATACGGCCGATATCTGCGTGAATCCGGATATCGCGAACGACATGAACGACAAGTCGACGATGAACAAGATCATGGAGTACATGGCGCTCGGCAAGCCGATCGTTCAGTACGATCTCACCGAGGGTCGTGTTTCCGCGCAGGATGCCTCGCTGTACGCGATCCGAAACGATCCCATCGATCTCGCACGGAAGATGCTGACGCTGCTCGACGATGCGCCCCTGCGGCAACGGATGGGGGCGACGGGCCGCGAACGTGTCCGCAATGTGCTCGCTTGGGAGCACGAGGTTCCGCGTCTGCTCGCGGCGTACGACGCCTTGCAGACGGACACCGCGGCAACACTCGCATAGCATCGCCGCCATGTGCATCGCGCCGAAACCCGCGGAATGCTCGTCTGACGGCGACGGCCCAAAACTTGCTGAACATAACGCGAGTCGGCAATGGATCAGCGAGATGGTTGTGGGAAGAAAGTTCGAATCGACCCGCGAACGAGGTGCGCGTGATGCGCTACGTCGTCCTGGCCACCGGGTTTGACGGCACGCTTGCGCGCCACGGCCGCTGCGATGCGCGCAGCATCTCGATGCTGCGCGCGCTCGCCGCGTCGGGGCGGAAACTCATTCTCGTGACCTCGCGCGAGCTGCGCGACGTGCTGGACGTGTTTCCACAGGCGAGCTTGTTCGACTACCTCGTCGCCGAGAACGGCGCCGTCGTTCATCATCCCGCCGCGCGCGAATCACAGATTCTGGCGCCCGCGCCGTCCGAGATGCTCGTGCATGAGTTGCGGCGTCGTCAGGTGGAGCCTTTGTCGGTCGGCAGCGTGGCCGTCACGACGAGCAGCGAGTACCGCGACATGCTGGCGGCCATCGTGCAGCGCCTGGGACTGGATTGTCATTTGCTCGACAACGGCACGACGGTCGCCGCGCTGCCCACAGGTGTCAGCAAGGCGAGCGGTATCGAGCACGTGCTCAACGAGCTCGGCCTGTCGGCGCACAATCTCGTCGCCGTGGGCGATGCGGACAACGACATCGCACTGTTCGAGCTGGCGGAGCACGGCGTCGCCGTGGCGAACGCCAGCGGGCCGCTGAAGCGCGCCGCCGACCGCGTCACGCGGGCAAGTCACGCGGATGGCTTCGTCGAGCTCGCGAGCGAGCTGCTGGATACGGATCTGATCGGCGCGCCGACGCGGCGCCGCATCGTGATCGGCACGCGCGGCGCACATCACGGGGTGAGCGTGCCACCGGCCGCTTGCTCGATCTTGCTCGCTGGTCCCAGCGCCAGCGGCAAGGCCGTGCTGTGCAACAACCTGCTGAGTCAGTACCTGATGCAGCGCTACCAGTGCTGCATCGTCGGCAGCTATGCGCAGCGGGCCGCGCGCGAGCACTTCGAGCGCCTGACGACCTGCGGCGACGAGCATCACGTGCCGAAGCATGCCGACATCCTCGCGCATCTTGCCCAGCCGACGCAGAGCGTCGTCGTGAATCTGGTCGCGATGCGAATGCCGGCGCGGGCGATCTTCGTGGAGCAGCTGATCGACCAGCTGGCCGCATCGCAAGCGCATACTGGCCGGCCCCACGTCGTCGTGCTCGATCAGGCGGAGGAGATTTTGAACGCCGCGAGCGCAGCGCGCTGCGCGCGCGTCAAGGCGATGAGCATCATCTACGTCAGCGCGCGCCCCCAGGTGCTGCCGTGCGTGACGCTGGAGTCAGTGGCGCTCGTCGTGGCGCTCGGCGACGCGCCAGGCACGCTGAACTTCATTCCGGATGTCACGGCCACTCCGGCCAGCGACGAGCCGCTCGAGCCGGGTCAGGCATTGCTATGGTTTCGCGAAAGCGGAACGGCGCCATTTCGCGTCGAGGTCGATGTGCGGCCGGCGATGTATCGCGTGCTCCCAGAGCCGCCGATCAGCGCGGCGACGCAGGCGCGTGCCCGCGCCGAGAAGATTCAGGATAGCGAAGCCGCTCACCTCTGAAGTGGCCTCACGCGAGCGCGTGAGGCGGCATTGCCTTGAGCGGCGCCGTCGGTGTGGCCGATGGGGCCGTGTCGCTCGTGCCGAGGGGGGCGCCGTTCTCCAGTCCCGGCGCAGGCGCGTTTTCGTAGTGAATGACTTCGTCCACGCGATAGTCCTTCATGTCGCGCGCATGCGTGAAGATGATCAGTTCGCCGAGCAGGCCGAGCGCGAAGATCTGCATGCCCAGCACGACCATGAGCGTCGCGAGCAGCAGGGCAGGGCGATCCGCGAGCTGCACGCCGAACAACAAGCGCTCGATGCAGAGATACGCGATCAACAGGACGCCGGCGGCGAACGTCGTCGCGCCCACCATGCCGAAGAAGCGCAGCGGCCGTTTCGTGAAGCGCACGAGAAAGAAGATGCTGAACAGGTCGATCGCGTAGCGCGCGTACTCGCGCGGCCGATAGACGCGCTGCAGCCGATCTTCCGCGGATTGCCGCACGCCCACTTCCTGGACGCGAAAGCCGAGCCGATCGGCGATCACCGGCAGGAAGCGATGCTGATCGCCGTACAGGTCGAGCTCGTCGAAGACGCGCCGGCGTATCGCGCGCGCGCCGCAACCGAGATCGTTGAACGATAGTCCCGTGAAAAAGCGCACGAGGCGATGGAACAGGGAGCGGCGCATTCGATCGAACATGCCCGCGGTGCGCGGCGTGCGCATCGCCACCGCGACGTCCGCCGTGTCGAGCGCGGCGATGAGCTTGCGAACATCGGCGGCCTCGATCTGCGGATGCGGCGGCAGCGTGACGATGACATCGCCCGCGGCTCGCTCCACGCCTGCCATCAGGGCCGCGGAATCGCCGAACGAGCGCGTCAAACGCACGACGGTGAATTGCTCGCCTGCCGCCAGCAGCTCATCCAGCGCGCTCGAGAATTTCGGCCGATGGCCATCCAGGACGAAAATGATCTCGTATGGAATCCGCAAAGCAGCGAGCGCCGTCTGGTACTCGCGATAGAGCGCGCGTGCGTCGCCGTAGCGGCCGCCGACGGGCACGATCGCGGTCAGTAGTTTGATCTCGTGATTGGTCGGCATGACTGACTCGTCTCACTGCGCTTGTTGACGGATTGATTGCGTGAGCTTCGAAAACTCCCGATCACGCAAATCGCCACGTTGATAGATCAGTTCCCCGATCGCGCCGCTCAACAGCAAAATTATCGCGGAAACGAGCATCAGCACGCCTGCGCCCGCGACGTTCAGCGAGAAGTCCGGCGCACCGCGGGTGACGCTCAGCGCCACTTGCACGGCTGCGATCGCGGCGCCCAGCAGCAAGGGTAGCGCGAGGAGCGTGAACCAGCGCAGCGGGCGGGAGGCGAACGTGACGATCGTCTTGATGACGGCCAGGTCGAGCAGCACCTTGTAGATGCGCGACAGCCCGTACTTCGAGTGGCCGAAACGCCTCGCGTGGTGTCGCACCTTGAGTTCCGCGAGCCTCGGTCCCGCCATCGACGCCATCGCAGGAATGAAGCGATGCATCTCCGAATACAGCGGAATGCTCTTGATCAGGCTCGCGCGAAACGCCTTGAGCGAGCAGCCGTTGTCGCGGATCGAAACGCCCGTGACCTTCGCGATGAGCCAGTTGGCGATGCGCGACGGGATCTTCCGCGACACGAGCTTGTCCTGGCGGTTGTGGCGCCAGCCGACGACGACGTCGTAACCCTCTTCGATCTTCGCGACGAACGCGCCGATGTCCTCGGGGTCGTTTTGCAGATCGCCGTCCATCGTGACGAGGATGTCGCCGCGCGCATATTCGATGCCAGCAGCCATCGCGGCCGTCTGGCCGTAGTTGCGCCGGAACTTGACGATGCGTAGCCGCGAATCGAGTCGCGCCAGTTCGGTCGCGAGCGCGACCGTGCGGTCGGCGCTGCCGTCATCGACGAACACCATCTCGAACGTGCACTGCAGCGGCGTGAGCGCCGCTACGATCGCGCGATACAACGGCGCAACGCTCTCCTGCTCGTTGTAGAGCGGCACGATGATCGAGAGCTTCGGCCGTGGCTGCATGTCGGCAGCCGCGGCATTGGACTGCGCTTTCGGCGCCGGTGCCTTGAAGCACGATCGCAAGGTTGTAATTTTTGCAGCGGGCATCTCGCGAAATTCCTACGTTATTACAAGCGCGACGCGCGGCCAGCCACGTCATGGAGCGCGCGCCTCCCGCGAGCCACCGCGCTCGCCGTCATTGCGGCCCCTCGTGTGCACATGCGTTCGCCTCGGTGATTTCGTTTGGTTGGCACATGACCTGCAAGGGACAGGCCAAGCCGATGTCCGAAGTATTCGACGAGCGATGGGATCTATTCGAAAGGCTGCTTCGTTAAACGCGCTTGTCATGGCTAGAGGAACGAGAATGACCCTACGTGGCACTTGGATTGTCTTGAGCTTCGTGTTTGCAATGTCCTGGCTCGCGTCTTCGTCCGTGTATGCGCAGGCACAGCCGTCCTATGAGGTGAAGCCCGGAGACGTGCTGGAGATTTCCGTGTGGAAGGAGCCCGACCTGCAACGCACGGTGCTGGTGAGGCCGGACGGCATGTTCTCCTTCCCGCTCGTTGGTGAGATCGATGCGCGCGGCAAGACGGTGTCGGAGCTGAACAAGCTCGTGAGCGATCGCGTGAGCAAATACATCGCCGATGCGGTCGTCACCGTGACGCTGACGGAAGTGAGGGGCAACAAGGTCTTCGTGATCGGACAGGTCAACCGTCCCGGCGAATTCATCGTGAATCCGAGCGTCAACGTCATGCAGGCGTTGAGCATGGCAGGCGGCCTGACGCCGTTCGCGGCCACGAACGACATCAAGATCCTGCGGCGTAACGGCGCGACCCAACAGGCGCTGCCGTTCGCGTACGGAGACGTGGTGAGAGGCCGCAGCCTCAATCAAAACGTCGAGCTCGTGAGTGGCGATGTCGTGGTAGTGCCGTAATGCGTACTCATTATCGTTTGGCGTCGATGACGGCCGCGCTCGCGCTGCTCCCGTGCGTGAATGCGGGCGCCCAGAACTGGGAATTCGCGCCGCGCCTCGAGCTCGGCTACGAATACAATGACAACTACCGGCTCGGCGTCGCCGGCACGGAGATCGATGTGTCCGGCGCGGTGCTGGACGCGGAGCTGCCGCTGCGGCTCGTCGATCCAGTGCGCAATGCCGAGATCGCGCCGCGAGTCGTCGCGCGATACTTCCCCGACGACAAGGACGAAGACACGAACGACTACTTCCTGGGGGCGCTGTACGAGCAGCGAACGCAACGTCAGAACTACGGCATTCGCGGCGTCTGGGCCCGCCAGGATGTTGCTCGCAGCGAGCTGCCGAGCCCCGACGACGGCGGCGATCTCGGCAATCCGTTGACGGGTGACGCGGGCCGCGCGGTGATTCGCAATCGGCGCGACCAGTTGCGTGTCGAACCGTATTGGCGTTATGCCGTGAGCCAGCGGCATCGCGTGGAAGCCGGCGGCCACTACTTGGATGCCGACTACGACATCGACATTCAGAACACGTATGCCGACTTCACCGACTACGGCGTGTACGCCGGCTGGGGGTGGTTGCCGAGCGAGCGCTCGTCGATCACGCTGCGCGGCCGCAGCTCGCGCTATCGCACGGACATCGACGCCGATGCGTACGGCGCCGAAGTCGAGTGGCGCTCGGCGGTCACGCAGGTTTCGGAGATGTACGTGCGCGTCGGCGGCCAGCAGACGAAGATCGATCGTCGCGGCGCCGATGAGGAAACGAATTGGACCGGCGGTCTCGGTGGTCGCTGGAACTATCCCACGACGAGCCTGTTCGTCGATCTCACCCGCACCGTCGGGCCGAACGGCGCCGGCGCGGTCGTCGCGCGCAATCAGCTGAGACTGCGCGCCGCGCGCGCGTTGCAGCCGCGACTGTCGGTGCTCGCGGGAGTGCGCGCGTCGCGTGACGAAGCGATCAATCCTGGCTCGACCTTTCCGACTCGCGAGTATCTCGCGGGCGACGTCGGCCTCGAATGGCGGCTGACGCGACGCTGGTCGGTGGTCGGCGCGTACAACTACATCTGGCAAGAGTATTCGGACGAGGATGCCGACCGTTCGTCCAATGCCATCAACCTCGGCGTGGTGTATGAGCCGGGACGTGGAGAGTAGCGATGGAACCATCATCCGCCCTGAGCTTCAACGACTACCTCATCGCGCTGAAACGCCGCAGCAATTTGATGCTCGGCATCGCGCTGCCGATCATCGCGCTCGCGATCATGCTCGCGATCGGATTGCCGTCCATCTACTCATCCTCGGGCCTCATCGAGATCGAGCAGGCCCAGAACCTTCGACAGGTGATGAACGAGACCGGCAACGAGCCGCGCTACGCCGACGAGTACGTCGCGAGCCTCGGCACGCGCGTGCTCAGTTCGTCGAATCTGCGCAAGCTGCTGCAGCAGCACAAGTTCTACGACGATCAAGACGAAGATCCGCTGGGCGCCGTGCAGCGCCTCAAGAAGGACGCGAACGTCGACATCGTGACGACCCAGATCATCGATCCGTCGACGGGCCGCGACCGTGAGGTCGTCACCGCCTTCACCGTGGGCTTCGATCATCGCGACCCGCAGCTCGCGCATGCGGGCGCGACCTGGCTCGTCGATGGCTATCTGCAGGCGAATCGCCAGGATCGTCAGCAGCAGGCGGAGACCGCGGCGAGGTTCTACGCGAGTGAAGCCGAGCGCGTGCGCAAGGAAGTCGTGGAGCTCGAAGCGAAGCTGGCCGATTTCAAGCTCAAGAACGCGGGCACGCTGCCGGAGCTGACACAAGTGAACATGGGTTCGATGGAGCGGACGGAACGGGATCTGCGCGATGCGGAAGTGCAGTTGCAGGCGCTGCGCCGCGAGCGCGTGCTGCTCGCCTCGCAACTGCAACAGGCGCGCAGTGCGCCTACGTCCGGCCCCGCCTTGCGTGCGCTGGAAGACGAATACGCGCGCAAGAGCCTGCAGTACGACCAGAGTCATCCCGATCTCGTCTCGCTGCGCCGGCAGATCGACGCCATGAAGCGCGGCGCTTCCGCGGAAGGCATGACGCTGGCGCAGCAGCTCGCGAACGAGCGCGCGATTCTCGCCGAGACGCGTCAGCGCTACAGCGAGGACCATCCGGACGTGAAGCGCATCCAGCGCAACATCAATACGCTGCAGGCACGCATCGCAGCAGGAGAGACGGCGGATCGCAGCCTCTCCGCGGATTCGGCCGTCGCTATTCAGCTACAGGCGCAGCTCAACGCGACCGATTCCCAGATCGGCGCCCTGCAGGCGCGCAGCGCGGAGCTGCGCAACCGCATGAGCCAGCTCGAAGAACGCCTGAACATGACCCCGCAGGTCGAGCGCGAATATCAGATCGTGACCCGCGATCTGACGTCGGCCCGGGCGAAGTACGAGGAACTGGTGAAGCGTCGTATGGATTCGGAGGTGAGCGAAGCGGCCATTGCCGGCGGTCGCGCCGACAAGTTCCGCGTCGTCCAGGCCCCGAGCGTGCCGACCGATCCGGCGAAGCCGAAGCGGTTCGCGCTCGCGCTGATCGGAATCGTGCTGGCGTGTGTCATCGCGCTGACGGTCACGGTGGCGGTCGAGGCGATGGACCAATCGGTGCGCGGCTCGCGCGACGTGCGCGACATCCTGGGCGTATCGCCGCTCGCCGCGGTGCCGGTGATCTCGAATTCCCTGGCGGTCTCCCTGCGCAAGAGGCGGCTGCTCCGGGTCGGCACGTGCGCGGCGGCGGGTGTCGTGGCCGCGTATCTGATCTCGATTCAGTTGTTCATGTGAGCGCGATGTCCGGTTGTCTAATTTCTCGAGGCGGTGAACGATGAGCATTATCGAAGAGGCAGTGCGCAGAACGGCCGGCCAGCATCAACGACTGACCCCGGACCCGTCCGTGCATTCACGCGTTCGTCGTCTCAATCCCTCGGCCCAGCCTGCAGTCGACGTGTCGCAGGCGAGGCGGTTCAAACAGCTCCAGCTCGATCCCGCCGTGCTCGAGCGTCAATGCGTGCTGCCGGGCGTCAGCGATCCCGCCGCGCAACGCGCGTACAAGATCCTGCGCACGCGCATCATGCGCCGCCTGGAAGCGCAGGAATGGCGCTCGTTCGGTGTCACCGGAGTCGAGCCCGGCGACGGCAAGACGCTCACGTCGATCAATCTCGCGATTTCGCTCGCGCAGAACCTGAATACGTGGGTATTCCTCGTGGATCTCGATCTGCATCGTCTGCAGGTCGCTCGCTCGCTCGGCATCACGGGCGCGGAGGGGAATGCCGGTCTCAGCGACTTCCTGCAAGGCGATGCCTCGGTCGACGACATCATCTATTCGCCGGGCATCGAGCGCCTCGCGATCGTGCCGAACTTCCAGCCGATCGCAGATTCCTCGGAGACGCTCATGGCGCCGCGGATGACCGAGCTGCTGCAGGCGCTCGAGCGCGAGACGCCACGGCGCATCATCATTTTCGATCTGCCGCCACTGCTTGCCTCCGACGACGTGCTCGCGTTCGCGCCGCAGATCGACAGCATGCTGCTCGTGGTCTCGGAAGGCTCCACGAATCGCGCCGCACTCGAGAGCGCCAAGGAGACGCTCGGCGAAATGAATCTCCTCGGCGTCGTGCTCAATCGTTCGGCTGAAACTTCGAAGACCGATTACTACGCCTACGGCGCGGGCTATGGAGCCGCCGAGGTGAAGTGACGCCGCTGGCGGGTGCCGCGCGCGAACTCCGCGTGTCCACCTGCCAAGGCGACGCGAGCGGCCAGGAACGAGTTCAGTGACTGGCCGCCTCCGCGGGCGGTCGCACGTTCTTCGTTTCGATGGCCATCATCAGCCACCAGGGAAACCACACCACGACCTGCAGCGCGCGCATGGCGAGCGAAATCGCAAGCGCGTCTTCCGGGCGCACGCCGCCCAACGACATGATGCCGATGAAGATCCCCTCGTAGACGCCGATGCCGTCGATCGAGATCGGCAGGCGCGAGATCAGAATTGCAAGCGGCACTGCGGCGAACAGGAAGATGGCATTGAACTCGATGCCGAGCGCGATCGCGGTCAGGCCATAGCACACGATCATCAGGATCTGCTCGACCAAGGTCAGGACGCTGAACGTCACCAGGCGCGGCCGGTCGACGGCCAACGAGCGATAGGCGGCATGCAGGCGTGTGAACAGCTGGCCGATGCGTCCGTCGGCGAGGTGACGCGGCAGCAACCGCAGCATCCACGCCAGCGCGCGATGGCTGAAGGAAAACACGACGATCGTCGTCGCCCCGAGGAGCGCAAGCCCACCGGCGAGCAGCATGGAGTCATAGGCGGACCCCAGGGTCACCTGCGTCCGCAAGATCAAGACGCCGACGAGCGCGGT
>JAEYXD010000157.1 GCA_023428645.1 Pseudomonadota bacterium | reverse complement strand
CCTCTACATCGAGCGAAGCGAGCACCACCGCACGCATTCGCGGCATCGGCACCGTCGGCGACAACCCCGGCCTCGAATCCTCGGTCGGCGTCGTCATCGACGGCGTATACCGTCCGCGCAACGGCGTCGGCTTCGGCGATCTGGGCGAACTCGAACGCATCGAAGTGCTGAAGGGGCCGCAGGGCACGCTGTTCGGCAAGAACACCTCGGCCGGCGTCATCAACATCGTGACGAAGCGGCCGACGAAGGAGTTCAGCTCGCAAATCGAGCTCGTCGCGGGCGATTTCGGCACGCTCGAAGGCTCCGCCTCCCTCAACGGACCGCTGAGTGAAGGCATTGCGGGCCGCCTCTTCGTCAGCGCCCGCGAGCGCGACGGCTTCCTGGACGTCGTGACCGGCGCTGGGCCGCGCACGGCGAAGGAGGACAACGATCGCAAGGTGTGGACGACGCGCGGTCAGCTGATGTTCGAGCCTTCCGACGTGTTCGATGTGCGCTTCACGGGCGACTACAGCAAGCGCAAAGAGAACTGCTGCGGCGGCGTACAGACGTTCAACGGCCCGGCGGCCGCGGCCGTCAACGCGATCGCCGGAGGTGGGGGCGTCAACGCAGCTGCGGACGCTTTCGATCGCGATGTCTATCTCAATCGCGGCACCGAGCAAGAGATCGAGGACCTCGGCGGCTCCGCCGAGCTCAACTACGACTTCGGAGCCGCTACGCTCACCTCCATCTCCGCGTATCGCAACTGGGAGAGCGTCAACGGGCAGGACGTCGACTTCACGGGGGCGGACATCTGGTTTCGGGCCCCCGATGGCCATCATGCGTCCGACTTCCGGCAGATCAGCCAGGAACTGCGCATCGCAGGCGAGACCGACAAATTGAGCTGGCTGGCGGGCGCCTTCTATGCGAACGAAACGCTCGACTCGCACCAGCAGCTGCAGTTCGGGTCACAGTACCGCACCTACATGCTCGCGCTGACGGGCGGTGCTGCCTCGCCGCTGCTGCCCTTCATCATGGGCGCCACGCCCGCCGCTCAGGCGGCGCTCGCCAGTGCGTACACGGTGGGCGTCGGGCAGCGAGACGTGCACGAGCAGGACTCCACGACGTGGGCCTTGTTCACGAACAACAGCATCCGCTTCACGGATGCGCTCGAGCTCACGCTGGGCGTTCGCTACACGAACGAGTCGAAGGATCTCGACACCCGCTATCGCAACACGCACGCCGGCGTAGGCTGTCAGACGCTGCGCAACAACCTCCCTGCGCTGCTCACCGCCCCCGCCGCGGTTCGCACGGTGGCGTATGGCATCGGTTGCGCCGCGTTTACCGATCCGATCTACAACAACTTGAACAACTCGCAGTCGATCGACGAGAGCGAATGGAGCGGCACCGCGAAAATGGCGTTCCGGTTCACGGACGAAGTCATGAGCTACCTTTCGTACGCCCGCGGCTACAAGGCGAGCGGCTTCAACCTGGACCGCGTACGCCTGGGCAATTCGGCCCTCAACCCTGGAACGCCGGGCGGCGTCGCGCCGAATCTCGACACGAGCTTCGACCGAGAGCTCGTCGACTCGTACGAGCTGGGCGTGAAGTCGCAATGGGCCGGGAATTCACTGCTGCTCAACGCATCCGTGTTCTATCAGGACTACACGGACTTCCAGCTCAACACCTTCGATGGCGTGCAGTTCCTCGTCACGTCGCTCGACCAGGTGACCTCCAGAGGCGTGGATCTCGACCTCCTCTGGTTCACTCCGCTCGAGCAGCTCAGCATTCAAGGCGGCGTGACGTACGCGAAGACGGAAATCGACGATCCGGTCGCGCTCGCGAATCCTGGCTTGTTCGCGCCGAACCGCGAGGACAATCGCATGTCCTTCGCGCCCGAGTGGTCGGGCTCCCTGGCCGTGACGTTCGAGCAGCCCATCGGTCGAGCGCTGCTCTGGCGCACCAACGTCGGTGCGAAGTACACGTCCGAGTACAACACGGGCTCGAACCTGGCTCCGCAGAAGATGCAGGACGCCTACACGGTCGTCGGCGCTCGTACGGGCATCGGGGCCGCCGATGAAGCCTGGATGGTCGAGGCCTGGGCTCAGAACCTGACGGATGAGGAGTATTACCAGGTCGTGTTCGATGCACCGTTGCAGACCGGCAGCTTCAATGCGTTCCTCGGCTCGCCGCGAATCTACGGCGTGACCGCGCGGTTCAAGTTCTAACCGCGCGGTTCAAGCTCGGACGAGTACCCCTTCCCCCGCGCAGCGGGGGAAGGTTGGGATGGGGGCTCTTGGCTGCGCTTCGATAAAGCTCTTCAACCTGGGCTTCAGTCGATCCGACGGGCGGCTCAACCGAGCCGCCTTTTTTGTTTTTCCGCCCGGATCGCTACCATGCGCCGATGAAAATCGTCACGCGCCTGCTCTTGACTGCCCTGCTCGCGGTGACGAGCGCCGCCGACGCCGAGTGGGTCGAACGCGTCGAAGACGGCATCATGGGGACACGAATCTCCGTCGAGCTGTGGGCCGAAAATCGCGCGGCGGGCGAAGCGGCGATCGACGCCGTCCTCGCCGAGATGAGACGCGTCGACATGGCGATGAGCACCTACAAGCCGACGAGCGAGGTATCACTCGTGAATCGCCTTGCAGCGAGCGAACCGGTGAAGATCGGCAGCGAGCTGTTCGAGCTGCTCACGCAGGCCATGCAGTATTCGCGTGACACCGACGGCGCCTTCGACATCACGTACGCGAGCGTCGGCTACCTGTACGACTTCCGCGACCGCAGGCGTCCGGACCAGTCGAGCCTCGATCGCGCATTGTCCGCGGTCGACTACCGCCACGTCGTGCTCGACCCCAAGACGAGCACCGTCCGCTTCTCCCAGGCCGGCGTGCGCATCGATCTCGGCGGCATCGGCAAGGGACACTCCGTCGATCGCAGTATTGCCGTGCTGCAGGCGCGCGGCATCACGCGCGCCATGGTGACCGCGGGCGGCGACAGCAGAATCATCGGCGACCGCTTCGGCACACCCTGGGTCGTCGGCATCCGCCACCCGGACCGCAAGGGAGAAGTGATCGCGAAAATTCCGCTCGAAGATGCGGCGTTCTCCACATCGGGCGATTACGAGCGCTACTTCGACGAGAACGGCGTGCGCTATCACCACATCATCGATCCGCACACCGGCAAATCCGCAAGCCGTGTGCGCAGCGCGACGATCATCGGCCCGAACGCGACCCGCACCGACGGCTTGTCGAAGACGGCCTTCGTCCTTGGGCCCGAGCGTGCACTCGAAATCTACAACCGGCTGGAAGACGTCGACGCGATCCTCGTGACGCCGGACGGGCGCGTCTTGTACACGAACGGACTCATGGCCCCGTCGCCATAAGCGACGGCGCAAACCGCACCACCGGGCATTGGCACGCCCGCACACGGCCGACGAAGACCGGCGGGTTCACACCGCCTCGCCTCAAACGACGAAGGCCGGGGTTCACCCGGCCTTCAGCGTCAAACGAAAAGGCCGGGTTTACACCCGGCCTTTTGCGATCACTTTGCAGACTTCTTTTTCGCTGCCGCCTTCTTCTTCGGAGCAGCGGACGCAGCCGTCTTCTTCTGCGCCTTGGCTTCCGCCTTCTTCGCAGTCGCGGCGGCCTTTTCCTCGGCCTTCGCCTTCTTCGCGGCGCGCTGCTCGTCCGTCTTCACGGTCTTCTTTTTCGGCGATGCCTTCTTCGCAGCGGCCTTTTTCGGCGCGGCCTTCTTCGCAGGTGCCTCGCCCTCCGCGGACGCCGTCTCCTCGGCGGCCGGCTCAGGCTGATCGAGCAGCTGCATCAGCGCCATCGGCGCTGCATCGCCCGCACGGGGGTCCATGCGCAGGATTCGGGTGTAGCCGCCCGGACGCGCCTTGAAACGCGGGCCGAGGGTCTCGAACAGCTTCACGACGACTTCGGCATCGCGCAGCTGGGCGAACGCGCGACGACGGTTCGCATCGCTGTCCTCCTTGCCCAACGTGATCAGCGGCTCGACGACGCGGCGCAATTCCTTCGCCTTCGGCACGGTCGTGCGAATCGTCTCGTGGCGCAGCAGGGAGGCCGCCATGTTACGGAGCATCGCGGCGCGATGCGGAGCGTTGCGGCTAAGCTGCCGGCCGGAAAGTTGGTGACGCATTTCTTAGTGACTCTTGAATCGTGACTTGTGGCCGGCGGTGGTGCTCGTTCGCCCACAGCCGGCGCTAACCGATTGATCGCTTTCTCAGATCACATCCCGATCGTCGTCGCGCTTCAGGCTGACCGGCGGCCAGTTGTCGAGGCGCATGCCGAGCGACAAACCGTGGCTTTCGAGAACTTCCTTGATCTCGGTGAGCGACTTCTTGCCCAGGTTCGGCGTGCGCAGCAACTCGACTTCCGTGCGCTGCACGAGATCGCCGATGTAGTGGATGTTCTCCGCCTTCAAACAGTTCGCGCTGCGAACCGTGAGTTCGAGCTCGTCCACCGGGCGCAGCAGGATCGGATCGAACTGCTGCTCGGCTGCCTTCGACGCGCCCTCGTCCTGACCCTGCAGATCCACGAACACCGACAGCTGATCCTTGAGGATCGAGCCCGCGCGGCGAATCGCTTCTTCCGCGTCGATCGTGCCGTTCGTCTCGATGTCGAGAATGAGCTTGTCGAGGTTCGTACGCTGCTCGACGCGCGCGCTCTCGACGGTGTACGTCACGCGGCGGATCGGGCTGAAGGACGCATCGAGCTGCAGGCGGCCGATCGGGCCGCTGGACTCTTCGAACGTCGCGCGCTGAATGGCCGGGCGATAGCCGCGGCCGCGCTCGACCTTCAAGGTCATGTTGAGCTCGCCAGCCTTCGTGAGGTTCGCGATCACGAGGTCCGGGTTCAGCACCTCGACATCGTGGTCGAGCTGAATGTCGCCCGCGGTGACGGGGCCCGGGCCCTTCTTGTGCAGGCGCAGCTCGGTCTCCTCGCGCGCATTCAAACGGATCGCGACCTGCTTCAGATTGAGCAGAATGTCGACGACGTCCTCTTGGACGCCTTCGATGCTCGTGTATTCATGGAGGACGCCGTCGATCTCCGTCTCGGTGATCGCGCAGCCCGGCATGGAAGAGAGCAGCACGCGACGCAGCGCGTTGCCGAGAGTATGACCAAAGCCCCTTTCGAAGGGCTCGATCACGACCTTCGCCTGGCGGGCGTTGGTGGGCGTGACCTTGACGACGCGCGGCTTCAGGAATTCGCCAACGGATGCCTGCATGGACCATTCACCTGCTTGTGTGCCGTTACGGCATGCGCACTCGATGGTGAGTGCAACCAATCTTGCGGCCGGTTCGGACTCGAAATCCGCCCAGGCCACCAATTCTCAACTCGACCAAAAAGCGACGACGGGCCCGAGGCATCCGCCCCGAGCCCGGCGATCGGCGATTACTTCGAGTACAACTCGACGACCAGGTTCTCGTTGATGTCCGGCAGAATGTCCTCGCGATCCGGCAGTTGCTTGAACGTGCCCGAGAACTTCTTCTCGTCGACTTCAACCCACTCGGGGAACCCGACCTGCGACTTGATCTGCAGGGCCGTTTGAATACGCAACTGCTTCTGCGCCTTCTCGCGTACCGCGACCACATCGCCGGCCTTGCACTGATACGACGGAATGCTCACAGCCTCGCCATTCACATTGATGGCCTTGTGGCTGACGAGCTGGCGCGCCTCGCTGCGGGTAGCCGCGAAGCCCATTCGATAGACGACGTTATCCAGGCGGCCCTCGAGGAGCTGCAACAGGGTCGAGCCCGTCGCACCCGGCCGGCCAGTCGCCTTGATGTAGTAATTACGGAACTGCTTTTCAAGGACCCCGTACATACGGCGCAGCTTCTGCTTCTCGCGCAGCTGCAAACCGTAGTCCGACAGACGCTGCTTGCGCTCGCCCTTGACCCCGCCCGGGGGCACTTCGAGCTTGCACTTCGACTCGAGCGGCTTCACTCCGCTCTTCAGGAACAAGTCGGTGCCTTCGCGGCGCGACAGCTTGCACTTTGGACCTAGATAACGAGCCATGAACTTCTCTTCCTCGCCCGGATACGGGCACAGGCAAATCGATAACCTTTAGACGCGGCGCTTCTTCGGCGGACGGCAACCGTTGTGCGGGATCGGCGTCACGTCGGAGATGTTCGTGATTTTGAGACCGCAGGCATTGAGCGCACGAACCGCCGATTCGCGGCCGGGACCCGGGCCCTTCACGCGCACTTCCACCATCTTCACGCCGTGCTCTTGAGCCGCCACGCCCGCCTTCTCCGCGGCAACCTGCGCGGCGAACGGCGTGCTCTTACGCGAGCCGCGGAAGCCGCAGCCGCCGGAGGTCGCCCAGGACAGCGTGTTGCCCTGACGGTCCGTGATCGTGATGATCGTGTTGTTGAACGAGGCGTGCACATGGGCGATCGCATCGGTCACATGCTTCTTGACCTTCTTGCGGCCTTTCGCGCCAGCGCCTTGACCTTGTTTCTGCTCAGCCATGTGTGCTCTCTAAAAAATCAGTGACTCGTGACTAGCGCCGGGCGGCTAGCGGGAGTGCTGCGAAACGATTCCAAACTGACTCGAGCGAGCCGCCATTGCTGGCGGCCCGCCTACGATCTATTAACCCTTACCCGCCTGCGAGTTCATCTTGACCGCGGCCTTGCGCGGGCCCTTGCGCGTGCGGGCGTTCGTGCGCGTGCGTTGACCGCGCAACGGCAATCCGCGGCGATGACGGATGCCGCGATAGCAGCCCAGATCCATCAGACGCTTGATGTTCATCGACACTTCGCGGCGCAGATCGCCTTCGACGGTCAGCTTGCTGACTTGCGCACGCAGCGCGGTCACTTCGGCATCCGTCAGGTCCTTCACGAGGCGCGTCGGATCGACGCCCGCGCCCGCACAGGCTTTCTTCGCCTGCGTGCGACCGACGCCGAAGATGGACGTAAGTCCGATCACGACGTGCTTGTTCATCGGAATGTTGATGCCGGCGATGCGGGCCATTGCAGTCTCTCCCCGCGACGAAAAGCGCGGAACTTTAAACCAAAAAACCTACTATCTCAATGCCTTAAAAGCTGGCTGCGCTGCGTGGCTGGCGGCAGGTCCGGAACCGGGCACCGTCGGTGCCTTTCTGAACCTGTCCGCTGCCCAATCGAGCGGCCGCTCTCAACCCTGACGCTGCTTGTGGCGGGCGTCGGCGCAAATGACGTACACCACGCGACGGCGGCGCACGACCTTGCAGTTCTTGCAAATCTTCTTAACGGAAGCACGAACCTTCATGTCTCAACTCCTGCGGGCCGCTTGGCGTCCGCTCGATCTCTGCTCTCGGCCAGGGCTGCCGCCCCCGATCGGAGTGGCGAGCTGACCGCTAACCGCTTGTATTACGTCTGCCCCGGACGGCCATAGCCGCGCAGGTTGGCCTTCTTCATCAACCCTTCGTACTGGTGCGACATCAAATGCGCCGCGACCTGGGCTTGGAAGTCCATGATGACCACGACCATGATCAGGAGCGACGTACCGCCGAAATAGAACGGCACGCTGAACCGAGCGATCAGGAATTCGGGCAGCAAACACACGAGCGTCACGTACAAGGCGCCCCACACCGTCAGGCGAGTCAGCACTTTGTCGATGTACTCGGCCGTCTGCTGGCCAGGACGAATGCCAGGGATGAAGGCTCCGGACTTCTTCAGGTTCTCCGCCGTCTCGCGCGAATTGAATACCAGCGCGGTGTAGAAGAAACAGAAGAAAATGATCAAACCGCCATACAGCAGCATGTGCGCGGGTTGACCCGGCGTCATCGCCGCCGAAATACTCTGCAGCCAGCCAAGGCCGTCGGACGTACCCGACCAGCTCGCGATCGTCGCCGGGAAGAGCAGCAAGCTGGACGCGAAGATCGGCGGAATCACGCCGGACATGTTCAGCTTGAACGGCAGATGCGTGCTCTGGCCCGCCATCATGCGCCGACCCTGCTGCCGCTTCGCGTAGTTCACCTGGATGCGGCGCTGTCCGCGCTCCACGAACACGACGAACGCCGTCACCGCGATCACCATGCCGAACAGGATCAGGGCAACCGCGGGGTTCATCTCACCCGTGCGCACCAACTCCAGCGAGCCGCCGATCGCCCGCGGCAAGCCCGCGACGATACCGGCCAAAATGATCATCGAAATACCGTTGCCCAGCCCGCGTTCGGTGATCTGCTCGCCGAGCCACATCAGGAACATCGTGCCGGCGACCAACGTGATCGTCGCGATGAAAATGAACTGCGGGCCCGGATTGATCACGACGCCCTGGTTCTGGAACGCGATCGCCGCCGAAGCACCTTGCACCGCAGCGAGCAGCACCGTGCCGTAGCGCGTGTACTGAGTCAGCTTGCGACGCCCCGACTCGCCTTCCTTCTTGATCGCGGCCATCTGCGGCACGACGACCGCCATCATCTGCACGATGATCGATGCCGAGATGTAGGGCATTACGCCCAGGGCAAAGATCGACAAGCGCTCGAGCGCGCCGCCCGAGAACATGTTGAAGATGTCGAGAATCGTGCCCTGCTGCGACTCGAAGAATCTCGCGAGCGCCACCGGATCGATGCCCGGCGCCGGAATGAAGGTGCCGATGCGATAGACGATCAATGCGCCCAGCAAGAAGAACAGCCGCTGTCGCAGCTCCGCGAAGCGCGTCATCTCGCCGAAAGCGGCGAGCGGTGGTGCTGAGGACTTCGTTGCCATATGGATGTGTGTGAGGGACCGACCGTCCCTCACGCTACTTACTCAGCCGCCTCGATCTTGCCGCCGGCGCCTTCGATAGCAGCGCGCGCGCCCTTCGTGACGTGCACACCCTTGACCGTAACCGCCTTGTCGACTTCACCGGAGGCGACGATGCGCGCACGCAGTGCCTGCTCGTGAACGAGGTTGGCAGCTTTCAATGCGGCCAGGTCCACGATATTTCCAGTGAGCTTCTTCAATTCGGACAGGCGCACTTCGGCCACGCCCGGCGCGATCTTCGAGCGGAAGCCCGTCTTCGGCAGACGGCGCTGAATCGGCATCTGGCCGCCTTCGAAGCCGACCTTGTGATAGCCGCCCTTACGTGCGCGCTGGCCCTTCACGCCGCGGCCGCAGGTCTTGCCCTGGCCGGCGGAAGCACCACGACCCACGCGCAGGCGCGGCTTCTTGCTGCCAGGAGCTGGCGAAATTGCGTTCAGTTTCATGATCGTCTCAGGCCTCTTCCACCTTCAGCAGGTGACCCGACGCACGGATCATCCCGCGAATCTCCGGCGTGTCCGCCAGAACCTTCGAATCGCGGATGCGGCGCAGGCCCAGGCCCTTCACCGTCGCGCGATGGCTCTTCAATTGTCCGAACACGCTCTTCACGAGCGTGACCTTGATGGATTTCTTCGCACCGGCCATGACTTAAACCTCGAGCGTCGTAAGCGGACGCGTTAAGCGCCCAGCACTTCTTCGATGCGCTTGCCGCGCTTCGCCGCGATGTCCTCGGGCGACTGCAGGCTGGTCAAGGCATTCATCGTCGCGCGCACGACGTTGATCGGATTGCGCGAGCCGTAGCTCTTCGCGAGCACGTTACGGACACCCGCGCATTCGAACACCGCGCGCATGCCGCCGCCGGCGATGACGCCCGTACCGTCCGCGGCCGGCTGCATGTACACGCGGCTCGTGCCGTGCTTGCCGTGCATCGCGTAGTGCAACGTCGCGTTCTTGAGCGCAACCGTCGCAAGATTCTTGCGAGCAGCCTGCATGGCCTTCTGGATCGCGACCGGCACTTCGCGCGCCTTGCCGTAACCGAAGCCGACCTTGCCGCGACCATCGCCGACGACGGTGAGCGCGGTGAAGCCGAACTGACGGCCGCCCTTCACGACCTTCGCAACGCGATTCACTGCAACGAGCTTCTCGATGTACTCGTCACCCGCAGCGGACTTTTCAACTCTGGCCATTTGGCTATTCCTTCCGAAAGCTTAGAACTCGAGCCCGTTCTCACGCGCCGCATCGGCCAACGCCTTGATGCGACCGTGGTACTTGAAGCCAGAGCGATCGAACGCAACCTGCTTGATGCCCGCGGCCTTCGCCTTCTCGGCGATCGCCTTGCCGACAGCCGCGGCGGCCGTCGCATTGCCCGTGCCCTTCAAGCCTTCGCGCACTTCCTTCTGCAGCGTCGAGGCCGCCGCCAGCACCTTCGAGTTCGGGTCGAAGATCTGCGCGTAGATGTGCTGCGACGTGCGGTGCACGGACAGTCGCAATGCCTTCAGCTCGCGAATCTTCGCGCGCTGGCGCGTTGCTCGGCGGAGCCGTTGTGCGTTCTTGTTCATCAGTCGTTTACTCGTTACGTAAGTAGTGAATGTGACGCGTGGAGCCGAGAATCCCGGGCCGGATGCGGCCGCGGGCCACGACTCGATCTCATCACTTCTTCTTCGCTTCCTTCAGCTCGATCTTCTCGCCGGCATAGCGAACGCCCTTGCCCTTGTACGGCTCGGGCGGACGGAACGCGCGAATGTCCGCGCACACCTGGCCGACCCGCTGCACGTCCGAGCCCTTCACGAGAATTTCCGTCTGCGACGGCGTCTCGATCGTGATGCCCTCGGGCGCGGCGTAGACGACCGGATGCGAGAAGCCCAAGGTGAGGTTCAGGTTCTTGCCCTGCGCCTGCGCGCGATAGCCGACGCCGACGAGCTCGAGCTTGCGCTCGTAGCCCTTGCTCACGCCGAGCACGATGTTCGCCAGGTGCGCGCGCGTGGAGCCCGCCACCATGTCCGCGGCGCGCTCGGTGCTCGCCTTCTCGACCTTCAGCACGCCGCCGTCCTGGACGACTTTCACGTGCTTGCTGTTGAGCGGCAGGCTCATCGTGCCCTTGCCGCCCTTGATCGTCACCAGGTCGGCGGTGATCGTCGCCGTCACGCCCTGCGGGACGGGAACCGGCTGTTTTGCTACTCGAGACATTTCAGTGCTTTCCGTTTTGGTTCTGCCGTTGCAGACACTCAATAACTCGTCGTAAGACCTGAGCTTAGGAGACGATGCAAATCACTTCGCCGCCGTGGCCCGCCGCGCGCGCCTGGCGATCCGTCATCACGCCCTTCGACGTGGACACGATCGCGACGCCGAGGCCGCCGAGAATCGAAGGCAGCTCGTCCTTGCCCCGGTAGACACGCAGGCCGGGTCGGCTCACGCGCTCCAGGCGGTCGATGACCGGGCGGCCTTGGTAGTACTTCAGCTGCACGTTCATCGTCGATTTGCCGTCCGCGACGGTCGACGTGAAGTCTTCGATGTAGCCTTCGTCCTTCAACACTTTCGCGATCGAAAGCTTCACTTTCGACGCCGGCATCTGCACTTCGGGCTTGCCCGAAGACTGGCCGTTGCGAATGCGTGTGAGGAAATCGGCAATGGGATCCGTCATGCTCATGTGGTGCTCCAGTGGTCCCAGCTGTTACCAGCTGGCCTTTCCGAGGCCCGGAATCTCGCCGCGCATCGTTGCCTCGCGCAGCTTCGTACGGCCAAGACCGAACTTGCGGTAATAACCGCGCGGACGGCCGGTGATTGCGCAGCGATTGCGCAGGCGGCTCTTGCTCGAGTCGCGCGGCAACGCTTGCAGTTGTGCAACGGCTGCTTCGCGCTCCGCGGGACTGCTCGTCGGCTTACGAATGATTTCTTTCAGCCGCGCGCGCTTCGCTGCATAGCGCTTGATCAGCTTTGCACGCTTCTCTTCGCGATTGACCATCGATGTCTTGGCCATAGCCTCGCCCTGTCGCCTTGATCGGCGTTACTTGCGGAACGGAAAATTGAACGCTTCGAGCAGCGCACGACCTGCTTTGTCGTCGGTCGCCGTCGTCGTGATCGTGATGTCCATGCCCCGGATGGCATCGATCTGGTCGTATGCGATCTCGGGGAAAATGATCTGCTCTTTGACGCCAAAGTTGTAATTGCCTTGGCCATCGAACGAGCGCGCGCTGACGCCGCGGAAGTCGCGGATACGCGGCATCGCGATGTTCACGAGCCGATCCAGGAATTCGTACATGCGGGCGCCGCGCAGCGTGACCTTCGCGCCAATCGCTTGGCCATCGCGCACCTTGAACGTCGCGACGGACTTGCGGGCACGCGTGACGAGCGGCTTCTGGCCGGTGATCTTCGTGAGATCCGCCACTGCGTTGTCCATGATCTTCTTGTCCGCGACCGCCTCGCCGACGCCCATGTTGACCGTGATCTTCGTGATCTTCGGCACTTGCATGACGTTCTCGACGCCCAGCGACTGCTTGAGCTGGGGAACGATCTCTTCGCGATAAGTTTTTGCGAGCCTTGCCATATGTCTTTCTCTAGCCGCTAGCTTCGAGTAGCCAACCGCCTAAAAATTAAGCGTCGACGACTTCGTTGTTCGACTTGAAGAACCGCACCTTGCGGCCGTCGGCGAGCGTACGGAAGCCGACGCGGTCGCCCTTCTTCGTCACCGGGTTCCAAAGCGCGACATTCGACAGATCGATCGCGGCTTCTTTCTCCACGATGCCGCCCTGCACGTTGCGCTGCGGGTTTGGCTTCGTGTGGCGCTTCACCATGTTGACGCCCTCGACGATCACTTCACCCTCGAGAACCTTGACGACGGTGCCGCGGCGGCCCTTGTCACGGCCTGCAGTCACGACGACTTCGTCACCTTTGCGAATCTTGTTCATACCTAACCCTTGGCGGATCGCCTTACAGCACTTCCGGCGCCAACGAAATGATCTTCATGAACTGCGCCGTGCGCAGCTCGCGAGTCACCGGTCCGAAGATGCGCGTGCCGATCGGCTCGAGCTTGTTCGTGAGCAACACCGCGGCGTTGCCGTCGAAACGGATCAGCGAGCCGTCCGGACGGCGCACGCCGAACTTCGTGCGCACGACGACGGCGTCGTACACCTCGCCCTTCTTCACTTTGCCGCGCGGGATCGCATCGCGGATGCTCACCTTGATGACGTCGCCGACCGTCGCATAGCGACGCTTCGAGCCACCGAGCACCTTGATGCACATCAAGCTGCGTGCGCCGCTGTTGTCGGCGGCATTCAGGAGTGTCTGCATCTGAATCATGACGTCGCTCCACCTGCTTGTTCGGCGCGGCTCACGACCTTCACGAGGCGCCAGCTCTTGTTACGCGACAGCGGACGGCACTGCTCGATCGCGACGACATCGCCGGAGCGGGCTTCGCCGTTTTCGTCGTGCGCGAGCAGCTTCGTCGTGCGGCGCTGGTACTTGCCGTACTGCGGATGCGGCACGTAGCGCTCGACGGCGACGGTGATCGTCTTCTGCATCTTGTTGCTGACGACCTTGCCCGTGAGGGTCTTGGCCGTCTTGCTCGCCTCGGCGTTCGGCGCCGAAGCTGCGTTATCTTGCTTGCTCATTGCTTACTTACCCTTGTCCGCAGCGGCGCGACGTTGCTCCGCCATCACCGTCTTCAGGCGCGCGATGTTGCGGCGAACCTTCGAGAACTGGTCCGGCTTCGCAGCCTGACCCGTCGCCCGCGCCATGCGCAGGTTGAATTGCTCGCGGCGCAGCTCGATCAGCTCTTTCTGCAGATCGGCCGGAGACTTCTGTCTGAGTTCTTTCGCGCTCATCGATTAACCCGCCCTGACCTGGCGAACGACGAATTGAGTATCCACCGACAACTTGGAGGCGGCGAGGCGGAACGCTTCGCGAGCGGTCGCTTCGGTCACGCCTTCCATCTCGAACAGCACCTTGCCCGGCTTGATCTTCGCAACGTAGTACTCCACGTTGCCCTTACCGCTGCCCATGCGAACTTCGAGGGGCTTCTTCGTGATCGGCAGGTCCGGGAACACGCGAACCCACACCTGGCCGCCGCGCTTCACGTAGCGGGTCATCGCACGACGCGCCGCTTCGAGCTCGCGCGCAGTCATGCGTGCGCGGCTCGTGGCCTTGAGGCCGAAGTCGCCGAACGCAACGTAGTTGCCGCTCTGCGCGAGACCGGCATTGCGGCCTTTGAACTGCTTGCGGAATTTGGTCCGCTTGGGTTGCAACATGGACATGATGTTTTCTCTCGACTAACCGTCCGCGATTGCCCGCGATCAGGCAGTCGCCTCCGTCGGTCCGGCGGCCTGCTGTTGACCGTCTGTCGTCTCAGCAGGCTGTTCCTGCTGCGCGAAGACTTCACCTTTGAAGATCCACACCTTCACGCCGATGATTCCGTACGTCGTCTTCGCCTCGGCCAAGCCGTAGTCGATGTCGGCACGGAACGTGTGCAGCGGGATGCGGCCTTCGCGATACCACTCGGTGCGAGCGATTTCGGCGCCGTTCAAGCGGCCCGACACGCGCACCTTGATGCCGAGCGCACCGATGCGCATCGTGTTCGTCACCGCGCGCTTCATGGCGCGGCGGAACATCACGCGGCGCTCGAGCTGCTGCGCGATGCCTTCGGCGACCAGCTGAGCATCGAGCTCGGGCTTGCGGATCTCCGCGATGTTGATGCGGACGTTGGGCACCTGCATCTTCATCATCTTCGCGACCTGGCCGCGCAGCTTCTCGATGTCCTCGCCCTTCTTGCCGATCACGATGCCCGGACGCGCCGTATGGATCGTGATGTTGACCTTGCTCGCCGCGCGGTCGATCTGAATGCGGCTCACCGACGCCTCGACGAGCTTCTTCTTCAGAAACTCGCGAACGAGGAAGTCCGTGTAGACGTGCGACGGGAAGTTCTTCGTCGAGGCATACCACTTCGAGGTCCACTCGCGAGTGATGCCGAGGCGAATGCCGACTGGATTGACTTTCTGACCCATGACTCGTTACTCGCTCTTGCCGTCGCCAACCGTCACGATGATGTGACTGTTGCGCTTCCAGATCCGATTGCCGCGGCCCTTCGCACGTGCGTGGAAGCGCTTCAGCACCGGCGCCGTATCGACGGTGATCGTCTGCACCTTGAGCTCGTCGACGTCGGCGCTGAGATTGTTCTCAGCGTTCGCGATCGCCGACTCGAGCACCTTGCGGACGAGCTCGGCGCCCTTCTTCGGCGTGTAGCGCAGCGTGTTCAGCGCCAGGCCGACGGGCTTGCCGCGTACCAGATCCGCGATCAACCGGCACTTCTGCGGGGAAATGCGTGCGTACTTCAATTTAGCCGCGACTTGCATGCGCTTACTCCCCCGACTTCTTGTCGCCCGAATGCGCCTTGAACGTGCGCGTCGGGGCGAACTCGCCCAACTTGTGGCCGACCATGTTCTCCGAGACCAGCACCGGCACGTGCTGACGGCCGTTGTGCACGGCGATCGTCAAACCGACCATGTCCGGCAGAATCATCGAACGGCGCGACCACGTCTTGATCGGGCGGCGGTCGTTCTTCTCGGAGGCGACACGCACCTTCTTCGCAAGGTGCAGATCGACGAACGGGCCTTTCTTTACTGAACGAGGCACAGTGACTTCCTCAGTTAATTACGGCGGCGAATGATCATGCTCGCCGTGCGCTTGTTACGACGCGTCTTCTTGCCCTTGGTGTTCCAACCCCATGGGCTCACCGGATGCGGGTTACCCTGGCCGGACTTGCCCTCGCCACCACCGTGCGGGTGATCGACCGGGTTCATGACCACACCGCGCACCGTCGGGCGGATGCCGCGCCAACGGATCGCACCGGCCTTGCCGTAGCTGCGCAGGTTGTGCTCCTCGTTGCTGACCTCGCCGATCGTCGCGCGACAATCGACGTGAATCTTGCGCATCTCGGTCGAGCGCAGACGGATCGTCGCGTACATACCTTCGCGCGCTGCGAGCTGGGCGGACGCGCCCGCGCTGCGCACGAGCTGAGCGCCCTTGCCGGGCTTCATCTCGATGTTGTGAATCGTCGTGCCGATCGGGATGTGACGCAGCTGCATCGCATTGCCCGCCTTGATCGGCGCTTCCGCGCCGGACATCACGGTGTCGCCCGGCTGCACGCCCTTCGGCGCGATGATGTAGCGACGCTCGCCGTCCTTGTACAACACGAGCGCGAGGTGCGCGGTGCGATTCGGATCGTATTCGATGCGCTCGACCTTGCCCGGCACGCCGTCTTTGTCGCGCAGGAAATCGACCAAGCGGTACTTCTGCTTGTGGCCGTTGCCCTGATGGCGAACGGTCTGACGACCGAAGTGGTTGCGCGCACCCGTCGCGTTCTTGTGCACGACGAGCGAAGTCTCCGGCCCGCCCTTGTGCAGGTGCGAGCGCGAGATCTTCACTTGGAAGCGACGACCCGGCGACGTCGGTTTGGATTTGATCAGTGCCATGACTTACTTCCTAACTCGCTCAGGCTTCGGTGCCGGAGAGATCGATGCTCTGTCCCGGCGCGAGGCGCACGTAGGCTTTCTTGAAATCCTGACGGCGACCCAGACGCTGGCCGAAGCGCTTCTGCTTGCCGCCGACGTTCACGATGTTCACGTCGGAGACCTTCACTTCGAACATCAGTTCGACGGCGGCCTTCACGTCCGGCTTCGTCGCATCGGGACGCACGCGGAACACGAATTGATTCGCGCCTTCGGAAATACGCGCGCTCTTCTCGGACACGTGCGGTCCGAGCAGCACGTTCATCAGCTTTTCCTGACTCATGCGAGCCTCTCTTCGAGCATGCGCACGGCACCGACCGTGGCAACGACTTTTTCGTGACGCGCGAGGCTCACCGGATCGATCGAGCCGACCGGCAACACATCGACGTAAGGCAAATTGCGCGCGGCGAGCTCGAGCTTCTCGTCATAGCCTTCGACGAGCACGAGCACGTTGTCGCCGAGGCTGAGCTCCGCGAGCTTCTGCACGAGCAGCTTCGTCTTCGGCGCTTCGAGCTCGATGCCGTTCACGGCAACGAGACGCTCCTGGCGCGCGAGTTCGGACAACATCGTCTGCATCGCGGCGCGATACATCTTGCGATTCACTTTCTGCGCGAAATCGCGCGGCTTCGCCGCGAAGGCACGACCGCCGCCAACCCAGATCGGGCTGCGGATCGAGCCGGCACGCGCCTGGCCGGTGCCCTTCTGGCGCCACGGCTTGATGCCGCCGCCGCGGACTTCGGCCTTGGTCTTCTGCGCCTTCGTTCCGGAACGGCCGGCATTGCGATAGGCAGTGATGACCTGGTGAACGAGGGATTCGTTGTAGGCACGCGCGAACGTTGCGTCCGACACCTGGACGTCTTCGGCCTGCGCGCCTTTGCTGACTAACTTGAGCTTCATGGCGGCTTACTTCTTGGTCGGAGCGACAGACTTTCTACGCTTCTGCGCTTCTGCTTTCACGGAAGGACGCACGATCACCTGACCGCCCGGAGCACCCGGAACCGCGCCACGGATCAAGAGCAGATTGCGTTCGGCATCCACGCGCACGACCTCGAGGTTCTCGATGGTGCGGCGCTGCACGCCCATGTGGCCCGACATGCGCTTGCCGAGGAACACGCGGCCCGGCGTCTGGCGCTGACCGATGGAGCCCGGGGAGCGATGCGACACGGAGACACCGTGCGTCGCAGGCAGACCGCCGAAGTTGTGGCGCTTCATCGTGCCGGCGAAGCCTTTACCGATCGTCGTGCCCGTGACATCGACGACCTGGCCCACCGTGAACAGGTCGACCTTGAGCTCGGTACCGGCAGCGAGATCCTTGCCCTCTTCGCCATTCAGGCGGAACTCGACGAGCTCCTTGCCCGGGGCGACCTTGACCTTGGCGTAATGGCCCGTCAGGGGCTTGTTCAAGTGGGAAGCCTTGCGCTCACCGAACGCAACCTGCACGGCACGATAGCCGTCGGTTTCCGTCGTACGCACCTGAGTGATGCGGTTCGGCAATGCTTCGATGACGGTCACAGGAATGGTTTCGCCCGCTTCAGTGAAGACGCGCGTC
Organism: Pseudomonadota bacterium; assembly: GCA_023428645.1. Taxonomy (GTDB): domain Bacteria; phylum Pseudomonadota; class Gammaproteobacteria; order Steroidobacterales; family Steroidobacteraceae; genus Steroidobacter. Next base: position 1,002 of record JAEYXD010000157.1, on the reverse strand, counting down.
ATTCCTGCCTTACGACCGACCAGACCCAGGGTCTTGGCAGCGCTCATCGTATGTCCTCTTGTTCCTCAACGACGCAGCGGCTGCGATTGGCCGCATGCGGATAAATCGAACGTGCTTCTTTGCGAGTCGTCGCCGCCACGTGGACGAGCGAATCAGTCGACTCGAGCCGAAGAGTCAGGCTTTTCTAGCGACGGTTTCCGAAGGAGAGGCCGACCGATACACATGCTGTGTCGGTCACGCCGCTCGAGCGGTACCCCGTCAGGGCCAGACCTCGGCGCAAAAGAGGCGCGAATTATAGTCATCTGGGCTCGCTTCGCAAGCCCCAATTAAAGAAGGTTTCATCCACCCCCCCCTCTGACGGGCAGGAGCCCGAATGCTGCGAGCGCAGGAGCGCAAGAGCAGCCCCCGCGCAGCGGGGGAGGGTTAGGGGTGGGGGCCCTTCCGGATGCCCTCGGTCAATTCAGCTTGATCTGCACGTCCACGCCGGCCGGCAGCTCGAGCTTCATGAGCGCATCGACCGTCTTGTCCGTCGGATTCAGGATGTCCATGAGGCGCTTGTGCGTGCGGATCTCGTACTGGTCGCGCGCATCCTTGTCGGCGTGCGGCGAGATCAGGACCGTGAAGCGCTCCATCTTCGTCGGCAACGGCACGGGGCCGCGGACGGTCGCGCCGGTGCGCTTGGCCGTCTCGACGATCTCACGCGCAGAATTGTCGATCAGGCGGTGATCGAAGGCCTTGAGGCTGATGCGGATGTTTTGGTTCGTTGCCATGTTCGTATCTCAGATGTGCAGGGGACGGATTCGAGCCGTCCCCCGCGCTTACCTATGCGTTACTTCAGGATCTTCGCCACGACGCCGGCGCCGACCGTGCGGCCACCTTCGCGGATTGCAAAGCGCAGGCCGTCTTCCATCGCGATCGGGTTGATCAGCTCAACCACCATTTTGATGTTGTCGCCCGGCATCACCATCTCAACGCCCTCGGGCAGCTCCACCGCGCCCGTCA
>JAEYXD010000154.1 GCA_023428645.1 Pseudomonadota bacterium | reverse complement strand
ATCTTGGCCCTGAAGAGGCGGCCCTCCTCGATCCGCAGCGATTCCATGACGGGCCGCCCGGCGGCATCTCGATGCGGATAGACCTGCACCGCGATCACACGACCCTCGTACAGCGCCGTCACCGTCGACACCCTCGTGTGCCCGACGAGTATCCTGTTGACGCCGAAGTGCTTGCGGATGAGATCAATGTCCTGCGAGGTCGCGCCCGGCATCCCTTCTCGATCAGCGAAGTAACCTCGGTACCACAACGGCCCGCGCGGCCCGATCACGAATGCCGCGCGCTCGCGATCCCTGGCGCTCATCGCCGTGCCCTTCAGCACGTCGCTCAGAGAGGCGTTGATCTGCTGCAGCGTCAGCGCACGCTCGACGACCTCGCGCGAAATGCCACCGTGTAGACACAGCAGATCATTGATCTTCATCGCCGCGGGTTTCGTTCGCAGCCATTGACCGAGCACGCTGTCCGCGCCGAACAGCGCCGCGTAGTCGTCGACACCGAGCACCTGCGCGGTGTTCGGGTACTTTGCGTTCAGGTAGCGCAAGTCGCCACCGAGCACCATCGCTTCGTGATTGCCAAGCGCGAGATGCACGCCGCCGCCGGCTTTCGCTGCCGCGGCTTCGAGCTGGTAGATCAGCCACAGAATTTCGATTTGATTCGGACCGCGATCGAACACGTCGCCCAGCAAAACGAGATGCCCGTTGCCGAAGCTCCATTCAAGTCGCGCATCGACGATCCCTTGCTTGCGGAGCATCTCGACCAGAATGGCGAACTCGCCATGCGTGTCCGCGACGACGAAGAGCGGCGCACCCGACGCGGTGGCGACGACGTCGGGCGCGGCCTTCGCGGGCGGTCGCAGCTCGACTCGAAACCCCGGCACGTCGCCGACGCCAGGCACTTCGAGCGTGGCGTCGGCCTCGAGGGTCCTCACTCGCGCGACAGCCCCTTCCGGGCTCACCTCGATCGACCGGGCCTCCCATCCCGCGGCGGTGCGTACGACGTACGGACCATCCGCTTGCGACTCGGCAATCTGTGACTGCGCAGCCGCGCCAACGCACATGATGGCGGCGGCGAGCGCCCACGAGCAGATGAGGACGGAGCGTCGATTCATGCCGCGAGGTTCATGCCGAGAGCCCCTCGCGCGCAAGGGACTGCGTCACGTGGCGTTCGCGGCTGGCCGTGCCGTGCGATCCTCGCGGTGATGACGCGCAAGGAAGTCGAGGATGAGCGGCGTCGCGGCCGCCGCGTGCGTCTCGAGCAGTAGATGGCCCGCATCGAGAATATGCGCCTCCATCCGCGGCAGGGACTGCATCCACGACAGCGTTTCGGCGAGATCGAAGAACGCGTCGTGCCTTCCCCACACCAGCAAGGCAGGCGGCTGCCATCGCGCGAGGTAATCGGCGATCGCATCGAACCGAGCGACATGGTTCGCATAGTCGGCAATGAGCGCCCGCTGTGTGTCCATGCGGCCGGGCAGACACATCACTCGCCAGTCTTCTTCCCAACGTGCGGGCGAGATCCGCTCCGCCACCTCGTCGGGCACACCCGCGAGATATTGATCGCGCGTCCCTGCCAATGTGAGATGCGCGGTCGCCGCCGCTTCGTTCGCGGCGTTCGGCCGCGACCAGTACGCCATCGTCTCGGCCCACTGCGGCCCGAGGCCCGTGCGATGCGCATTCGCGTTCTGAACGATCAGCCCCGCAACGCGCTCTGGCGCCTGCATCGCGATGTGCAGACCGACCGGCGCGCCGAAGTCGTGCAGATAGATGAAGCGCCGCCCGATGGCGAGACTGTCCAACAGCTCCGCGATCACCTGACCGAACGCGTGAAACGCAGCCTGCGGCAGCACGTCCGATTCACCGAAGGCGGGCAGATCGGGCGCGATGACGTACGCGGTTCGCGACAGTTCGGGCACGACCTCCCGAAACATCCGCGCGGAGCTGGGAAATCCATGCAGCAGGAGCACGGCCGGCCTGGACTCGTCGCCCGCCGTGATGAAGGACAGCTCCGTGCCGCCGGAGAGGCGCAGCCGTCGCCGTATCGCCGTGGGCATGACCTCGTCCTCCTCGCTTCGAGTGTCCCTCTGAAGGCACCCTCTGAACGCGAGGAGGTCGGCCACTTGTTCCGAACGCGCCGGCGATTCACCGGCGCATTCGCGGTTCGACCTAAGCCGAGTACTCCAACAACAGGTCCTTGGCGTCGATCGCTTCGCCCGCGCGGACGTGGACTGCGCCGATCGTCGCGTCGCGATCCGCGCGCACGGCGGTCTCCATCTTCATCGCCTCGATCGTCAGGAGAGTGTCGCCCGCACGTACCTTGCCGCCCGGCGAGACCGCGACCGACACGACCGTGCCAGGCATTGGTGCCGCGACATGCGCTGAATTCGTCGCGTCCGCCTTCGGCTTCGCCGCTTGTGTCACGACTTGCGCGTTGTCGCGGATCTTCACCGAGCGCGGCTGACCGTTCAGCTCGAAGAACAGCGTGCGCGTCCCGTCGCTCTGCAATTCGCCGGCGGCGACGAAGCGAATGATCAGCGTCTTGCCGCGCTCGATGTCGAACGTCACTTCTTCGCCCGGACGCAATCCATAGAAGAACACCGGCGTCGGCAGCGTCGAGACGCGACCGCCCTCGAGCCGGCGCTGCATGTAGTCGATGAACACTTTCGGGTACATCAAATAGGAGCAGAACTCCTCGTCGGTGATCGGACGCCAGGTCTTGGCATTCACCTCCGCGCGCGCCTTCGCAAGATCGATGTCGGGGAGCGATTTGCCGGGACGATCGCTGAGCGGCTGCTCACCTTGCAGCACCTTGCGCTGCAGCGCCGCCGGGAAGCCGCCTTCGGGTTGGCCGAGCTCACCACGGAACAACGAGACGACCGACTCCGGAAAGGCGACTTGCGTCTCCGGATCGAGCACGGCGGCCGGCGTGAGCCCGCTCGTCACCATCATGAGCGCCATGTCGCCGACGACTTTCGACGTCGGCGTCACTTTCACGATGTCGCCGAACATGTCGTTCACCTCGGCATACGCGCGCGCCACCTCGGGCCAGCGCGTATCGTCGATGCCCAACGAGCGCGCCTGTTCGCGCAAGTTCGTGAACTGCCCACCGGGCATGCCGTGCGTGTACACCTCCGACGCGCCCGAGCGCAGGTCGCTCTCGAACGCACTGTACTGGTAGCGCACCTGCTCCCAGTAGCGCGAGATCGTCCGCAGATGATCCGGGTCGAGCCCGGTATCGCGCGGGCTATGGCGCAGCGCCTCGACGATCGACGTCAGGTTCGGCTGCGACGTCGTGCCGCTCATTGCATCGATCGCGCCGTCGACGGCGTCGGCGCCGCCCTCGATCGCCTTGAGCACGCTCGCCGCGGCGATGCCGCTCGTGTCGTGCGTATGGAAATGCACCGGCAGTCCGACTTCCTCCTTCAAGGTCTTCACGAGCAGATACGCCGCGTTCGGCTGGCACAGCCCGGCCATGTCCTTGATGCCGAGCACGTGCGCGCCGGCCGCTTGCAGCTCGCGCGCGAGCCGCACGTAGTACTTGAGGTCGTACTTGGAGTTCTTCGGGTTCGACAGGTTGCCCGTGTAGCAGATCGCCGCTTCGCACAGCGCCCCGCTCTCGCGAACGGCGTCGATCGCCACTCGCATGTTCTCGACCCAGTTCAGCGAATCGAAAACGCGGAAGACATCCACGCCCGAGGTCGCGGCCTGCCTCACGAAATGACGCACGACATTGTCGGGATAGTTCGTGTAGCCCACCGCATTCGCCGAACGCAGCAGCATCTGCAGCAGCAGGTTCGGCATCGCTTCGCGCAACGCGTGCAGCCGCTCCCACGGACATTCGCGCAGGAAGCGCATCGACACGTCGAACGTCGCGCCGCCCCAGCATTCGACCGAGAACAATTGCGGTAGCAAGGCGCGATAGTACGGCGCGATCGCCCACAGATCGTAGCTGCGCACGCGCGTCGCGAGCAGCGACTGATGCGCATCGCGCATCGTCGTGTCGGTGATCAGCACGCGCGGCTGTTCGAGCATCCACTTCGCGAAGCGGTCGGCACCCAGCTCGGTGAGCAGCTGCTTCGTCCCCGCGACGGTCTCGCCGAGCGTAACCTCCGGCAGCTTCGGCGTCCTCAAGTATGCCGGCTGTGGGCGTCCCTTCGTCTCGGGATTGCCGTTGACGATGACGTCGCCGAGGAAATTCAGCAGGCGCGAGGCGCGATCGCGCTTGCGCGGGAAGGTGAACAGCTCCGGCGTCGAGTCGATGAACTTCGTCGTGTAACGCCCGGCCGCGAAATCCGGATGGCTGACGACCTGATCCAGGAAGCGCAGGTTCGTGAGCACGCCGCGGACACGAAATTCGGCGAGCGCACGATGCATGCGCGCAATCGTCTCCTCCGGCGTCGACGCCCACGAGGTGACCTTCACGAGCAGCGAATCGTACGAGCGCGTGATGATCGCGCCCGAATACGCCGTGCCCGCGTCCAAGCGGATGCCGAAGCCGGCGGGGCTGCGATAGGCCGCGATGCGCCCGTAGTCGGGGATGAAGTTGTTCTCGGGATCTTCCGTCGTGACGCGGCACTGCATCGCGTAGCCGTTCAGGCGGATCGCCGCCTGCTCGGGCACGCCGCTCTCCGGCGAGCCGATCGCGGCCCCCTCGGAGATGCGGATCTGGGCCTTGACGATGTCGATGCCCGTCACGGCCTCCGTGACCGTATGCTCGACCTGAATGCGCGGATTGACCTCGATGAAATAGATCGAGCCGGTATCGACGTCCTGCAGGAACTCGACGGTACCGGCATTGCGATACCCCACGGCGCGCCCGATGCGCAGCGCCGCGGCACACAGCTCCTCGCGCTGCGCCTCATCGAGATACGTCGCGGGGGCCCGCTCGACGACCTTCTGATTGCGCCGTTGCACGGTGCAATCG
>JAEYXD010000103.1 GCA_023428645.1 Pseudomonadota bacterium | reverse complement strand
AACCGGTATTTCGGGGCCCGCCGTAGCCCAAATTCACGAACAAACGGCCGAAAACGTTGGAGTTTCCAGTAGAATCCGCGCCCACGTTCGCAGGCCGACCTCCCCGAGCCTGGGATCACCCGTTCTAACTTGTCGTTCTGTAATGGAAATTTGCTATGCCTCGTACCATTCCGCTTTCGGACATTCGTAACATCGGCATCATCGCCCATGTCGATGCCGGAAAGACCACGACCACCGAACGCATCCTGTACTACACGGGGCGCAAGCACACCATCGTCGACGTTCACGAGACGAAGGATTTGAAGTCCTCGACCACGACGGACTACATGGAGCAGGAGCAGAAGCGCGGCATCACGATTCAGTCCGCCGCGGTCTCGGCGTTCTGGCGCAAGAAAAAGATCAACGTCATCGACACCCCGGGACACGTCGACTTCACGATCGAAGTGAACCGTTCGCTGCGCGTGCTCGACGGCGCTGTTGTCGTGTTCGACGGCGTCGCCGGCGTGGAGCCGCAGTCCGAAACGAACTGGCGTCTCGCGGACAACTATCAGGTGCCGCGTATCTGCTATGTGAACAAGATGGATCGCAGCGGCGCGAACTTCCTGCGCTGCGTGGACATGATCAAGAAGCGCCTCGGCGCGCGCCCCCTCCCCGTGCATCTGCCGATCGGCTCGGAAGACAACTTCCGCGGCATGATCGATCTCGTCGAGATGAAGGCGCTGGTGTGGGAAGAAGAAGGCCGCGACGCGAAGCCGGTACCCCATGACATCACGCCGGACCTGGCGGACAAGCTCGGCATCGCGGTGCCGAGCGATCGCCAGATCCTCGCCAGCATCGAGAAGTATCGCAGCGAGCTCGTCGATACCTGCCTCGAGCAGGACGACGAAGCGATGGAAGCCTATCTGAACGACGGCACCGTTCCGTCGGCGGACGTGCTGCGCAAGTGCTTGCGCAAGGGCACGCTCGAGGGCGCGTTCAACCCGGTGCTCTGCGGCTCTTCGTACAAGAACAAGGGCCCGACCCAGGTGCTCGACGCGGTCGTCGACTACCTCCCGGCGCCGACCGACGTCGCCGCGATCAAGACGGTGGATGCCGACGGCAATCCGACCGGCGAGCGCATCTGCTCGGACGACGAGCCGTTCTCCGGTCTCGCGTTCAAGGTGATCAACGACGCCTACGGCGCGCTCACGTTCGTGCGCTTGTACTCCGGCGTGCTGACGAAGGGCATGTCGGTGATGAATTCGACGCGCGGCAAGCGCGAGAAGATCGGCCGCATGGTGGAGATGTTCGCCGCGCAGGCGAATCCGATCGAAGAAGCGCGCGCCGGCGACATCATCGCGCTCGTTTCGCTCGCGGAAACCGATACGGGCGACACGCTGTGCGACGCGAACGCGCCGGTCGTGCTCGAGCGCATGCGCTTCCCGGACCCCGTCATCAGCGTGTCCGTGAAGCCGAAGAACAAGGCGGATCAGGAGAAGTTCGGCGCAGCGCTTGGCAAGATGGTTCGCGCCGATCCTTCGCTGTACCTCGAGACGGATCGTGAAACGGGCCAGACGATTCTGCGCGGCATGGGCGAGTTGCACCTCGAAGTGACGCTCGACCGTATCCGCACGGAGTTCAACGTCGAAGGCGTGATGGGTCAGCCGCAGGTCGCGTACCGCGAGACGTTCACGAAGCCGATTTCCGAGCAGTACGTGCACAAGAAACAGACGGGCGGCTCCGGTCAGTTCGCCGAGGTCTGGATCACGTTCGAGCCGCTCGAGCGCGGCGCGGGCTTCGAGTTCGTCGACGAGACGGTCGGCGGCTCGGTGCCGAAGGAATACGTGCCCTCCGTCGAAAAGGGTCTGCGCATGCAGATGGAAGACGGCGTGTTGGCGCACTATCCGACGGTCGACTTCCGCGCAACGTTGACGGACGGCAGCTACCACGACGTGGACTCGAACGCGCTGACGTTCGAAATCGCGGCGAAGGCCTGCTTCCGTGAAGCGATTCGCAAGGCGAACCCGATCCTGCTCGAGCCCGTGATGAAGGTCGAGACCGTGACGCCGGGCGACTACCTGGGCGACGTCATCGGCGACATCAACCGTCGTCGCGGCACGATTCAGGAGCAGCTCGAGCGCGGCACGAACATCGCGGTCGTCGCGACGGTGCCGCTGTCGGAGATGTTCGGCTACATCGGCCATCTGCGCGGCATGACGAGCGGTCGTGCGTCGTACACGATGGAGTTCTCGCACTACGACCCGGTCCCGCGTCAGGTTGCCGATGCGGTGATCGCGGAAGTGGCGAAGGCGAAGGAAGCGCAGCGCGCGTGATGCTCTGATTCCTCCCCCCGCGCAAACGGGGGGAGGGTTAGGGTGGCGCAGTGGAGCGCCTGCTAGTTCGAGAGAGGGCCCCTTTCCGGAAGGAACAGGGGCCCTCGTTGTTTGTGCGATATGGAGACCTGGGAGCGAGACTCGCGCCCTCCCCCTTCCTGTCCTTCCCCCGCTGCGCGGGGGAAGGGACGCCGGGCGCGAGCGAGGGACTGAATGAAGCAGGCGCGAGATCAGTGGTTCAAGCGCACGTCAGCGACCTTGTCGCGGTAGCTCTTCTTCGGATCGCCGCCGAGCAGAATCTTCGCGCCGGCGAACAGGCTGTTCTCGTTCAACCAGATTTGCGCGTGGTCGGGATCGAAACGGATCAACTGCAGCCGCGGATCGTCCTTGCCGCCTTCGTACCACGCCGCCGCGAAGCGATTCCACAAACGGTCGATTCGCGCACGATCGTTATCGACGCTGAGCTCGCCGTGAATGGACGCGAACACGTCGTGGCCCTTCGACACGAACTGCGCGATCGCACGATGACTGCCGCCCATGGAGCGCACCAGATCGGTATCTTTTGTGGTGAAAAACCAGATCGGACCTTCCGGCATCTCGTTGTCGAACTGCGCGGTCATCGGCTGGCAGTGGCCTTCTTCGACGCCGGCAAGGCCGAGCATCACGACCATGTCACTGCGCAATGCCTTCCAGAATTTCGCTTCGAGTTGCTGTTCGTTCGCCATGAGACTTCTCCTCGGTGTCTTCTGGATCGAACGAAACGAGCTCGGCATTGTTCCGGCAGCGATGGCGGCAAGATTTGCCGACGTCACACGACTCGGCTCCGCGCTTCGGCGGCGAAGCAACTGCGCGGCTTCGGCTAACGCTTTGGCCGAAACGCCAGCAGCACATTCCCTGGCGTCTGGCCGAAGCGCGAGTACCCCGACGTCACGAACAGCGTTCCGTTCGCGGCGACGTACGGCGCGGCATCCAGCGAGCCTCCGTTGCCGGCGACGCCGTTGATCGTGTCGAACGTGCGCATCGTGTCGTAGCTCCACAGCGTCGCGCCAGTCGCGGCGTCGAAGACGCGCAGAATGCCGTCGATGGAGCCCTGCACGACCGCGCCATCGACGACGAGCGGTGCCGGTGAGTAGCCGAGGCGCGTATCGCAGCCGCTGAAGCGCTGTTGGCGATCGCCGCTGCAATCGGCCTCCGCCTTGCGGCTCCACAACACCTTGCCTGTCTCCAGATCGAGCGCATGCAGCCCCGGGCCGCCGAGCGGATACTCCTCGCTCGGTCCGCCGCGATCGTTCATCGGCGCGAACACGCGCGTGCCATCGGTCGCGGTGCCCCAATGAATGCCGCCATTCGCGCTGCCGCGAGTGATGCGATTCGACCAGACCAACGCACCGGCCCGATCCGGATCGAGCGCCCACACCGTACCGGACTTCTGACCCGCGACGAGCAGGTCGCGGCCGTCCTTGCGCTTCACGATCATCACCGAGCCGCCGAAGTCGTGATCGAGCACGACGGCCGCGTCGCCGAAGTCGCAATTCGCGCCGTTGCGGCACGCGTAATTCCATGCGTCGCGTGCGGTCGCTTGGAACACCCACTTGCGCTCGCCCGTGTCGAGATCGAACGCGATGATGGCATCCGACGTTTCCGTCACCGGCAGCGAGTTGTTCTCGCCCGTGCCGACGTAGAGCACGTTGCGCTTTGCATCGATCGCGGGCGTCGTCCAGATCGGCGCGCCCGATGGGCCCCACAGCTGCGCGCCGGCGCGATTGAGCTTTTGTTTCGTGGCCTCGGCCATCGTGCGGCCCGTCCACATGATCTTGCCGGTCGCAAGATCGAGCGCGATGACGGCGCCCTGCGCCTTGCAACACTCGTAGCGATCGTCGAGCGTGTAATTGATCTCGACCGCCGACAACGGCGCGAAGACACGGCCATCGTGAATGACCGGCGTGCCGGTGATGCGATTCGATTCGTGCATGCGTAGATCCGCACGCCACAGCTGTGCGCCCGTGAGCGCATCGAGCGCGATGACACCGCCGACCGAATCGCCGGTGACGATGACCGGGCGCCCCTTCCCGAGCTCGCCGTAGCTCAGCGACGAGCGCAGCGGCACTTTGGATTCATACGACCACTTCACGCAGCCGGACGTCGCATTCAGCGCGAACAGCCGGCCGGCGTCCGCCGTCGCGATATAGATCGTGTCGCCGACGACGACGGGCTGCGAACGCATCGTCGGCGTTTGCGGAAAGCCGAAGGCCCACGCGAGTTCGAGCTTCGCGAAATCACTCGTGCGCAACCCGGCTTCGGCAGCCGACTGCCGGCGCAGGTTGGCGGCATCGAGACCGAACGTCGTTGCGATCGGTCGCGCCCTCGCATCGATGGCCGAGTCTCGCTTCGAGCATTTCGCCTGCGCCAGCCAACCGTCGTGCGCCGGCTGTCCGAGCGACAGCCAATCGAGCAGCTGCGTGCGCTCGGGCGCACTCAAGTGCTGCGCCTGAATTTTCATGTAGCCGACCGTGATCGCGTACTCGACCGTCGCGCGGTGCATGGTTCTGAGGCTCGCGAGCGCGGGCGCGCGCGTCGCTTGCGTATTGTCGTGACAGGCCGCGCAGGAGCGCTCGTAGACGGTCTGCCCGGGATGAACCGCGCCGCTCGCAGCGGCGCCACTCGCATCGGGCATCTGTGCGCCGAGCGGTAATGCGACGAGCAGCCCGGCGGCCACGGCCAGGCGAAGCAACACAGCGCGCAAGGAGTCCCCCCGAAAAAATTCGTAGTGCGTCGATCGATCCTCGCCACCGACCCGAGCCAGGTCAAGAAAGTTACGGTCAAGGAACGTTCAGGCTCGGCGTCATTGGGCTGCGGCCAGTCCTTGCGCGCGACGTCGCTGCTGCCGCCCGAGAGGTCGAGACGGCCGCTGTTGATCTCGCCACGCATGCGATTGCCGTCGAGCGCGCTAACGCCGGAATTGCGCTTCATTGCTGCGTCGCATCCGCAACCACTGGCGCGCGCTCGGCGTTGCACAGACATCCGATCTCACGCGAGGTGGTCCATGGCCGAATCCGCTGGTGTCCTCCATAAGGCCCCGATGCTCACGGCACTGTTTCGCGACGCGCGCGGCGCCGAGCGCGGGTATCAGGCTGCGCTCTCCGCGGGCTATGCAGCCGAGGAGATCAACGTGCTCATGACCGACGAGACGCGCGAGCGTTACCTGGCCCGCTCGGGTACGACGACACCGCTCGGCGACAAGGCCGCCGCGCCCGCGCCGGAAGCTTCGAAGCGCGCGGAGATTCTCGGCGGTCCCGTGGGCGGCACCGTGGGCACGGTCGCGCCCGTGATTGCGGCGGTCGGCGCGGCGCTCTTACTGCCGGGATTGGGGCTGGTGGCCGCGGGCCCGATCGCGATCGCGCTCACCGCCGCGGGCACGGCGGGCCTTGCGACCGGTTTGCTCGGCGCCTTCACGGAATGGGGAATTCCTTCGGATCGCGCGGAGCGGTACGAGCATGGGCTCCGCGAGGGCGGCATCGTGCTGGGCCTCGAGCCGAAATCGGCCGAAGAGCGCAGCGCGCTGGCGCGGCAATGGGGGACGAGCGGCGGCGAGCTCATCGCGACCTAGCGAATGCGGCGGCGCGCTTGGCGCGACGCTGCTTAGGTATTTCCCCGCCCTGCCGCGACCATGGAATGGGACGATAGTCGCTGCCCGTTCGCTCGCGGCGATCCACGCCGCGTGCACACTTCCTCGACGTGAGGCTCTCCACCTGGAGGCATCATGGCCACTTGGGCAACCTGGAAACCTGACCCGACGTTCTATCCCTCCGCCCGCGTCGCGATGCACGCGCCGCCAGAGAAGCTCGCCTACGTCGCCCTGCTCAACGTCGCGGGTGACGAGCCCGACGCGCTCGGAGTCGTGGATGTCGATCCCAAGTCGTCGACGTTCGGCACATTGATCGGACAGACCGCGATGCCGAACGCGGGCGACGAGCTGCATCACTTCGGATGGAATGCGTGCAGCTCGGCGCTGTGTCCCTATGCCTCGCATCCGCACGTCGAGCGGCGATACCTGATCGTGCCGGGGCTGCGCTCGTCGCGATTGCACATCCTGGACACGCGGCCCGATCCGCGCTCGCCGCGACTCGTGAAAGTGATCGAGCCACGCGAAGTGCACGAACGCGCGGGATACTCGCGACCGCACACGTTGCACTGCGGCCCCGAAGGCATCTACGTGAGCATGCTCGGCGCGCCGGACGGCGACGGTCCCGGCGGCATCCTGCTGCTCGATCACGATTCGTTCGATGTCCTTGGCCGCTGGGAAGTCGATCGCGGACCGCAATACCTTGCTTACGACTTCGCCTGGCATCTCGGACACGACGTGCAGATCACGAGCGAGTGGGGCACGCCGAACATGATCGAGAACGGTCTCGTGCCCGAGCTGCTGTTGGGCTCGAAGTACGGGCACCATCTGCATGTGTGGGATCTGCGCCGGCGCAAACATCTACAGGCGATCGACCTGGGCGCGGAGCAGCAGCTCGTACTCGAGCTGCGACAAGCGCGCGATCCGACCAAACAGTATGGCTTCGCGGGCGTGGTGATCAGCATCAAGGATCTGTCCTCCTCCGTGTGGCTGTGGCACAAGGCGAATGGGCAGTGGAAGGCACAGAAGGTCATCGAGATCCCAGCCGAGCCCGCCGAGGCCGAGCAGCTGCCGCCGCTCTTGCAGGGCTTCAAGGCAGTGCCGCCGTTGATTGCAGACATCAATCTGTCGCTCGATGACAGATTCCTGTACGTCTCGTGCTGGGGAACGGGCGAGATGCGCCAGTACGACGTGTCCGATCCGCATCATCCTGAGCTCACGGGCTCGGTGCGCCTCGGCGGCATCGTGAAGCGCACGCCGCATCCCGCCGTCGGGCCCGTGAATGGCGGCCCGCAAATGGTCGAGGTCAGTCGCGACGGGCGGCGCGTGTACTTTACGAACGGCCTCTATCGCGCGTGGGACGGGCAGTTCTATCCCGATGGCATCAAAGGCTGGATGGTGAAGTGCGACGCCGAGCCTGACGGCGGGCTCGCGCTCGATCCGGATTTCTTCGTCCCGACGGCGGATGGCTATCGCAGTCATCAGATTCGATTGGAAGGCGGCGATTCCTCATCGGACACGTTTTGTTATCCGTGAACGAGCACCCGTGAGCGCGCGGACGCAGAGCGGCCGCTCCCACGAACCGTGATGTCCGGATGGTCCTGGTGGGCCCTTGCTGGACTGGGTGCTTTTCACGGCCTCAATCCCGCGATGGGCTGGTTGTTCGCGGTGGCGCTCGGTTTACAACGCCACAGCCGATCAGCGCTGTGGTGGTCGTTGGCGCCGATCGCCGCCGGGCACGCGCTCTCGATTGCGCTGGTCGTCATTGCCGTCGCCTTGCTGCGCACGTTCGTCGATCTTCCGGTGCTGCAAGTGAGCGCCGCCATCACGCTCATCGCGTTCGGCGTGTATCGCCTGGTCGCGCGTCATCGCGCGCGAGTCGGCATGCAAGTCGGCAGCATCGATCTCGTCGTATGGTCGTTTCTCATGGCAACCGCGCACGGCGCCGGGCTCATGCTGCTGCCAATCCTGCTGGATATGCCGAGCGGCGTGACGGCGCATACGCATGCCGGCATGTCCGCTGGGCCTGGGATCGATCGCTCGATCTCCCTGTCACTCGCCGCTATCGCCATTCACACAGCGGCCATGCTTGCGGTGGCTGGAACGGTTGCCGCCGCGGTGTACGAGTGGATCGGGCTCGAGTTCCTGCGGCGCGGCTGGATCAATCTCGATCTGCTGTGGGTCATCGCGTTGATCGGCGCCGGCGCGATGCTGCTCATCGTTTGATGGAGCCCACGCGGTTTGATGGAGCCAACGCGGCTTTTTGCTCGCGGCGCGCGTCATTGGCGCACCTGCGCTCGGTAGCAATTTTCAGGCCGCACGAATTTGCGGCTATCCTCCCCCGTTCGCGGCACTCCGCAGGTGCTGGTTGGACTATTTCGAGGAGACCCGAACGCATGGTTGCACTCTTTCGAGAGAAGTTACTCGAGGTCTTGAGGGCGGTCGCGCCGCTCATCGTCGTCGTGTGCGCATTACAGGTGGCCGTCGTCCATGCGCCGCTCGAGTTGTTCCTGCAGTTTCTCGGCGGCTCGGTGCTCGCCATCGTCGGGATGCTGCTGCTGTTCGTCGGCATCGATCTGGGCGTGCTGCCGATGGGCCGATTCATCGGCGCGGAACTGCCCAAGAAAGGCTCCATTACCTTGATCATGGCGGTCGCGTTCGCGATCGGTTTCGCGACGACGATTCCGGAGCCCGACGTGCTCGTATTGTCGACACAGGTCGACGCTGCCTCCGGTGGCGTCATTTCCGGTACCGCCGTGCTTTACGTCATCGCGCTCGGGCTGGCCGTGCTCTCCGCCATTGCCATGGCGCGAATCGTCTTCGGTTGGCCCATGAAATATTTGCTGACGGCAGGCTACGTGCTGGCCCTCGCACTCGCGGCGTTCGCGCCGTCGCAATTCGTATCGCTCGCCTTCGACGGTGGCAGCGTCACGACCGGCGTGCTGTCAGCGCCTGTCATCATTGCACTCGCCATCGGCGTGAGCTCCGTGCTCGCCGGTCGGTCGGCCATCTCCGACGGATTCGGGCTCGTCGGCTTCGCCTCCATCGGCCCGATCATCGCGGTCCTGCTCATGGGCCTGCTGCAGTCATGATCGCTACGTTGATGAGCGAGGTCGCCTCGGTCGCGCGCGGCGTGCTCGTCGCAGTGACGCCGCTCGTAGTGCTCTTTCTCGTGTTCCAGATCTTCCTCTTGAAGCTGCCGCTGCGCCAAGTAGCGGACATCCTGAAGGGCACGCTGATCGCGGCCGCGGGACTGCTCTTGTTTCTCGTCGGCATCGGTGTTGCGTTCCTGCCGTTCGGGCGTGCCGTGGGCGCCGCCTTGGGAGCGATGGACAGCACCGCGCTGTTCGTCGCGATCGGCCTGGCACTCGGCTTCGTCACGGCGTGGGGAGAGCCTGGCGTGCGCATCCTGGCGAGTCAGGTGGAGCACGCCTCGAACGGCTCGATTCGGGGATCCATGGTGCTGTATGCCGTTTGCGCGGGCGTCGCGGTGTGGGTCGGCATCGGCGTGCTCCGAATCAACTATGCGGTGCCGCTGCTCTATCTGCTCGTCCCCGGCTACGCGCTGGTGATCGCCTTGCTATGGTTCAGCAGTAACGAGTTCGTCGCCATTGCCGCCGACGCGGGCGGCGTTGCCACTGGCCCGCTCGCCAACTCGTTTCTCCTGGCGCTCGCTTTGGGCGCCTCCTCGTCGACGGGAGATCAGCAGCCGATCCTGAATGGCTTCGGCCTCGTATCGCTCATCGCGGTGGCTCCCGTCATGTCGGTCCTGTTGCTGGGACTGCTCGTCAATCGAATACGCGCACATAGGAGCGGCAAACATGCTCAATCCACGCTTGATCGTCAGCATCGTTCGTAAGGGCTGGGGCGATAGCGTTCTCGAGGCGACGATGGCAGCGGGCGCGCACGGCGGCACCGTACTGTTCGGTCGCGGCATCGGCCGCAACGAGCAGCAGCGCGTGTTCGGCATTCAGATCGAGCCGGAGAAAGAAGTGGTGCTCACGCTCGTGGCGGCGGATGCGGTGGATCGTGTGCTCAAGGAGGTGGTGCGCGCCGCCGAGCTGACGATGCCTGGGCATGGTCTTGCTTTCGTCGTGGCCGTGGATCAAGTCGCCGGCATCGCGCATCTGGTCGAGGAACTTCCACCCTGAGCCGTGTGCCCCACCTTTCATGGTGTCATCCCACAGGCGATACCGGACCATTCCCGATGGTCATCCGGCACCGTCTGCTGCACAGTGCCCGCGATTTCGTCGTCGATACCGGAGGTATTCGCAAGGTGTTCCAGTTTGAAGCCCGCCCCGAGCCACGCAGGCGACCATCTCGATGAGTGCCCTGCCCCGCACACCCGCCGCAGGCACAGACGCTGAACCATCCCGACCCAGTTGGCATAGTTTGACTGCGGATGAAGTCATCCGCGCTTTGCGCTCCAGTCACGATGGGCTGACGAATGACGAGGCGGCCTCCCGACTTGCCGCTCACGGGCCCAATGTCTTGCCCGAGCCGCCGAGCCGCCATCCGCTCTGGCGCCTGCTCGCGCAGTTCAACAACACGCTGATCTATTTCCTGCTCGCAGCCGCGGTGGCCGCATGGGTGCTGGGCCACCACATCGATGCCGCCGTGATCGTTGCGGTCGTCGTGGTCAACGCGATCGTCGGCTACTTGCAGGAGGACAAGGCGGAAAAAGCGCTGGCCGCCATTCGCAAGATCATCTCGCCGCACGCTGGCGTGTGGCGCGGCGGCAGGCGCACGAGCATTCCAGCCGAACAACTCGTGCCCGGCGATATCGTGACCATCACCGCGGGCGATCGCGTACCGGCGGACCTGCGCCTGATCCGCGCGCGCGGCCTGCTCATCGACGAGTCCATGCTCACCGGAGAATCGGTCACGGCGGAGAAGCACGAAGAGGCGGTGGCGGCAGCCGCCGTGCTCGGCGACCGCGTCTGCATGGCGTTCTCCGGAACATTGGTCAAGGCGGGTTCGGCGACGGGGATCGTCGTCGCCACTGGTGTGGACACCGAGATCGGACACATCAGCTCGCTGATGCAACGCGTGGAGACGCTGACGACGCCTCTGCTGCAGAAGATCAACCAGTTCGGCCAGCGGTTTACCTGGATCGCGATCTCGGCGGCGGTCGCGCTCTTCGCGTTCGCCACCTTGGTGCGCGGTTACGCATGGCCCGATGCACTCATTGCCGTCGTGGCCCTCGCCGTCGGCGTCGTCCCGGAAGGACTGCCCGCCGTCATCACGATCACCCTCGCGATCGGCGTACAGCGCATGGCGCGGCGCAAGGCCGTCGTGCGCCGGCTGCCCGCGGTCGAAACGCTGGGCGCGACCTCCATCATCTGCTCCGACAAGACGGGCACGCTGACGCGCAATGAGATGACGGCCCGGCGCGTCGTCACTGCGCATCACGCCGCTCGACTCAGCGGCGCCGGCTACGCGCCGGAGGGCGAGCTGACCGCGGAGGGCGACGACGATGACGCTGCCGCGCTGGAAGCGGCCACGCCGCTGCTGCGCTGCGCGCTCCTCTGCAACGACGCGCATCTACGCCAGGACGCGGGTCAGTGGCTGGTCGAAGGCGACCCCATGGAAGGCGCGCTGGTCGTCATGGCGATGAAGGCAGGTTTGAACCCCGAGCATCTTCGCACCGAGTGGCCGCGATCGGACGAGATTCCCTTCGACGCGCAGCATCGCTTCATGGCCACGAGCCACATCGGACCTGGCGACGTGCAGGTCGTCTTCGTCAAGGGGGCGCCAGAGCAGGTTCTCGACATGTGCGCGACCCAGCTCGACGGCAGCCAGCAACAGCCGCTCGATCGTGCGCATTGGACGCGGCAGATCGCGATGGCGGCCTCGCACGGCGAGCGCGTGCTCGGATTCGCCATGAAGTCGCGTGCCAGCGCCGCGTCCGCATTGAGCTTCGAGGAGGTCCGAACGGATCTGGTGTTCCTCGGCATCGCCGGCATGATCGATCCGCCGCGCGACGAGGTGATCGAGGCCGTAGCGCAGTGCCACGCCGCGGGCATCGGCGTGAAGATGATCACGGGGGATCACGGCGCCACGGCCGCCGCGATCGCGCGGCAGCTCGGCCTCGCCGACAGCGCGACCGTCGTCACGGGCGCTGATCTCGATCGCATCGACGACGCGGCATTGGTTGCGACGGCCTTCCGCACGCAGGTGTTCGCGCGCACGAGTCCGGAGCACAAGCTGCGCATCGTGCACGCGCTGCAGACGCACGGCGGCGTGGTCGCAATGACGGGCGACGGCGTCAACGACGCACCCGCCCTGAAGCAAGCGGACGTGGGCGTCGCGATGGGCCACAAGGGGACGGAAGCCGCGAAGGAAGCGTCGGAGATGGTCCTGCTCGACGACAACTTCGTCTCGATCGTGGCCGCGGTCCGAGAGGGACGCACCGTCTACGACAACATCCGCAAGGTCATCGCGTGGACCATTCCCACCAACGGCGGCGAGGCAATCACGGTGATCGCGGCCATCCTGGTGGGCTTTACGATGCCGATGTCGGCGGCGCAGATTCTCTGGATCAATCTCATCACGACCGTGACGCTCGGCCTGGTGCTCGCATTCGAACCCTCGGAACCCGATGTCATGCGCCGACCGCCGCGGCCCTCCGGTGCTGCGCTCTTGTCACCGTTCCTGGTGTGGCGAGTGTTCTTCGTGTCAGGGCTGTTCGCGGCCGGTGCGCTGGCGATCTTCTTCTATGCGCTCGCGCGCGACCTGGGTCTCGAGACGGCACGAACGATGGTCGTGAACACGATCGTCGTGTTCGAGGCCTTCTACCTCTTCAACGTGCGCTTCCTGCACGCGCAATCGATCACCTGGCGCGGCGCGATGGGAACGCCGGCCGTATTGCTCGCCATTGCGGGCATCGTGATCGCGCAAGCTGCATTCACGTACCTGCCCATCATGCAGGAATGGTTCGACACCCGCGCCGTGCCCGTCATCGACGGCATGATCATCATCGCGGCAGGCGCCGTCTTCATGCTCATACTCGAAGTCGAGAAAACGCTGCTGCGTCGAATTCGAGTGTTCAGTGATCTGCCCGGGGGCAGCGAACCGGCGCAAACGCGCGCCTGACCTACACTGCGATGCCAAGACGGGACATGCAAGACAATCGCGACGACTACGAACCGATCATTGCAACGAGACCGAACCGGCGGACCGCGCGTGAAGACGCGCGGCCGCTGTGGCCACTGGTGCTCGCGCTGGCGGGTGGCGTGGCGGCGGTATTGCTCGCGTGGTGGTACGTCGAGAAGTCCTCGACCGAGGGCGGAGCACGTGAGCGCGCATCGGCGGCCGCGACGAATGAGAGCTTCCCGCCGGAGATCCGTGTAGACCAGTCGCCAACGCCACCGGCGATCGATCCCGAGGTGAACGGCGAAAGCGCGCCAGCCTCCGCACCACCGGCCGCCTCGGTCGAGCCCGCGACGAGCGTCGAGCCCAGCGCGATCCCGCAATCGGCGCCTGAAGCAGCGCCTGAAGCGACGCCTGAAGCGACGCCTGAAGTCGTCCCCGACAACGCACCACAGACGACGCCTTCGCCGCCGGCAACCGTGTCCTTACGACTCACGAGTCCCGACGCTCAAGTCCGATTCGAAGTGCGTGGTCCGGGCGATTCGTCGCCTGCCCTCACCGGCAAGGTCGGCGACATCGTCGAGCTCGAGCCGGGCACCTACCGTGTCG
>JAEYXD010000046.1 GCA_023428645.1 Pseudomonadota bacterium | reverse complement strand
GAGATCGCCGACGCCCGGCCCTAACGCATCGACGATGCCCCAGCCTTCGTGCCCGGGCGTTCCCGGCTCGAGCGGATATCGGAACCATGGACGACCTTCCCAGACCGGCAGACTCGATGCGCACACGCCGCAGCCCTGCAAGCGCACGCGCACCTCGCCCGGCGCGAGCTCAGGCAGCTCCGATGAGCGCCACCCAATCTCTCCCGGCGCCGTCAGCACCGCTGCGTGCTGTGCGTCCCGAGGCCGCAGCGCCGCGCTCACGAGCGCGCCTCCGCGGGGTGCGCGATGGGCGCCGGACGCAAGTGCTCGGCGTCGTCCATCGATGCGTCCGCCAGCCACTCGCGCAATCGCGCCAATCCTCGCGACGGCGCAACCACGGCGGCCCAACCGGTCGCCTCGTGAAACGCCGTCGTATCCGAAACGTAATAGCGCTGATCGCCGACACGCCATCCGGCGAAGGCGACCTCCAAGCGCACATCCGCAGCGGCCTCGAGGGACGCGATGAGCTCGATCAGGCTCACTGTGTTACGCGGCCCACCCCCGATATTGAATGCACGTCCGCTGAGCGGCTCGATCCGCTCGCGAGCGAGCAGGAGCGCGTTCACCAGGTCGTCGATGTACAGCACGTCGCGCACCTGCTTGCCGTCGCCGAACACCGTAACCGCGCGGTCGGTCGACGCGTGCCGCACGAAGTGCGCCACCCAGCCCTGATCCTCGCTGCCGTTCTGGTGCGGGCCATAGATGCAGCTCATGCGCAGCACGACCGTGCGCAGGCCGTAGCTGCGCGCGTAGTCGCGGACGTACTGATCCGCCGCGCCCTTCGAGCATCCGTAGGGACTGTGGAAGTCGAGGGCACGCTGCTCGCCGATGCCGCGATCGCGCACGCGCCCATCGCGCGGCACGTAACGCGTGCTCAGCTCGGTGAGCTCGATGTCGTCGAGCCCGCCATACACCTTGTTCGTCGACGTGAAGACGAGCGACGGCTGCTCTCGACATGCGCGAATCGCCTCCAGGAGCACGAGCGTGCCGCGCGCGTTCACGTCGAAGTCGATCGTGGGTTCGGCGAGGCTCGTCGTGACCGCGACCTGCGCGGCGAGATGAAACACGTGACCGACATCGTGCAGCGCGTGGAACACGGCCGCTCGATCGCGTACGTCCGCGGCGACCAGCTCGAACCGCTGCGGATAGGTCCGCTGCAGCCAGCGTGCATTCGCGTCGCTGCCGGGCCGGACGAGCGAATCGAGCACGACGACGTGGCAGCCCTGCTCGATCAACCGCGCCGTGAGATTCGTGCCGATGAAACCGGCGCCCCCAGTGACGAGCACGCGCGCGGCGCTCACAGCGGCCGCTCCTGCGCCCCGCCGCCCAGCGTCAGCCCCCGCCGATCCAGCTCCGCGGCCGCAAGACCGTAGTTGTCGATCGCGGTCGTCTCCGACAACCACTCCGCCAGCTCGATGAGCCCGTCGTGAAAGCGCACGCTCGGCGCGAAGCCGAGCCGCTGCCGCGCCTTCGAGATATCCGCGAAACAGTGACGAATGTCGCCGACGCGGTATTTCCCGGTGACGACCGGCTCCACATCCGCGCCGAGCGCCTCGATCATGTGATCGGCCACATCGCGCACGGCGCGCGATTCACCCGAGCCGATATTGAAGGTCTCACCGATGGCGGTCGTCGTGAGCGCCAGGCGGCATGCCGCCGTAACATCCCACACACTGACGAAGTCCCGCCGCTGCTTGCCATCCTCGAAGATCAGCGGCGGATTGCCGTTCAAGCATCGCGACGCGAAGATCGCGAGCACGCCGGTGTACGGATTCGACAGCGATTGGTGCGGCCCATACACATTGAAGAAGCGCAGCGCGACCGTAGGGACGCGATACGCCGCGCCGAACATGAGACACAGTTGCTCCTGGTCGTACTTCGACAGCGCGTACACGGAAGTCGGCACCGTATGCTTCGTTTCCGGCGTCGCCACGGGCTCGAGCCGGATCCCGTCCTGCTCGAGCTCCCAACGAGCGCTGCTCAATTGCTCGTACGAACGGGGCGCTGGTTCGCAGAGCGTCGCACCGCGACGATACAAACCCTCGCCGTACACGCTCATGCTCGAGGCAACGACGAGCCGTTGCACCCGGTGCTGCGCGAGCGCTTCCAACAGCACCGCGGTGCCGCGATTGTTGATGTCGGTATAGCGCTCGATCTCGTACATGCTCTGCCCGACACCGACCGCGGCCGCGCAGTGATACACGTGCGTCACGCCCGCGAGCGCCTTGCGCACGGCCTCGCGGTCGCGTACGTCACCGATGTGACGCTCGACATCGGCGTGCAGATAATCCGGAAAGGCGCCCGCGACACCGTGCACCTGCTCGTGCAGGACGTCGAGCACGCGCACGCGGTACCCGGCCTCGAGCAACGAGTTCGCGAGATGCGAGCCGATGAAGCCGCCGCCGCCCGTGATGAGAATTCGACCTTCCGATACCGTGCTCATGGTGCCGTCCCCGCGATGCCGACCCGACGCAGGGCGGATGCCGCGCGCGCCCGGCCGACGGCCTCGACCAGTTCCTCGTCGGCCCGCGCCAGCCGGCGCTCGACGTCCTCGATCGTGTGCTCGAGCCCGGTGTCCAGATCCGTTTGCGGCCGCCAATCGAGCACCTGCGCGGCGAGCGAAATATCGGGCTGCCGGCGCGGCGGATCGTCCGGCGGCAACGGCTGTATGGCGAGCTTCGATCGCGACCCCGTCAGACGCAGGATTCGCTGCGCCAGGTCGAGCACCGTGATCTCGGCTGGATTGCCGATGTTGATCGGGCCGACGGTGGCGATGCGCGCGTCCATCATGCGCAGCGCCGCGTCGATCAAGTCGTCGACGTAACAGAACGAGCGCGTCTGCGACCCGTCACCGTAGACGGTCAACGGCTCGCCCGCCAACGCCTGCACGATGAAGTTGATGACGACGCGACCGTCCCTCATCCGCATGCCCGGCCCATAGGTATTGAAGATTCGAGCGACGCGAACCGGCACGTCGTAGCGGTCGTGAAAGATGTAGCAGAGCGTCTCCGCGCAGCGCTTGCCTTCGTCGTAGCACGCGCGCGGGCCCATCGTGTTGACGTAGCCCCAGTAGCTCTCCGTCTGCGGGTGAATCGCCGGATGCCCGTAGATCTCGCTCGTCGACGCTTGAAACATGCGCACGCGGCAGCGTCGCGCCAGCCGCAGCAGACGATGGGTGCCCTGCACGCTCGTGAACAGCGTATCGAGCGGCTCCTTCTGATAGTGAACCGGCGATGCGGCGCACGCGAGATTGTAGATCGCGCTCACCGCCGTAAATTCGGCGTCGTCGAGCTCCGCAACGTCGGCACGGATCAACGTGAACCCAGGCTGCGGCAACAGGTGCTCGATCGCCTCCTGTGCGCTCGTGCAGAAGTTGTCGAGACAGATGACGCGCCGCCCTTCGCGCAGCAGTCGCGCACAGAGGTGTGCACCGAGAAATCCGGCGCCGCCGCACACGAGAACGGGATCCTCGTTCGCCTGCTGCCGCCGTGCGCTCGCTGCCGCACGTGATCTGCCGTTCGCTCTGGCTGCCGTAGTCACTCCGCTCTCCTATGGGTGAGCTCGCGCACGCGACGGCGTGCTGCGGTTCGCTCCCAACGCTGACGTAAGTAGCAACAAGCGTGCCCGCGCGCCGCGCGCGGGAAAGCAGCACGGATCGGCGTACAAACCTTCTCGCGGTCGCTGCGATGCGCGAGCACCCGGCAAAAAAGTTACAGGCACCACGCAGCCGTTACATGGCATCGCGCTGCGGGACCGATGCGACGCATCGCTCGCAGCTGTGCATGGTTTGTGCATCGGTGTGAGCGCGAGTGAATGCAGGAGAATGCCCTTGACCCCGAACACCGTTCGCGTCGGCATCGTCGGCGCAGGCAATTGCGCTTCGTCCTTCGTGCAAGGACTCACCTACTATCGCGACGCGAAGGGGGACGAGACGATTCCGGGCCTCATGAACCCTACGCTTGGCCGCTACCACGTCGCGGACGTACAGATCGCGTCCGCCTTCGACGTGAGCGACCGCAAGGTCGGCCAGGACCTTGCCGAGGCCCTGCTCGCCGCGCCGAACAACACGCGCGTGTTCGCGAACATCGAGCGGACAGGTGTGCGCGTCGAGCGCGGTCGCACGCTCGACGGCCTCGGTACGCAGCTGCGGGACGAGATCACGGAATCCGTGGAGCCCGAAGTGGACGTCGTCGACGTGCTGCGTCAGACGCAGACCGACGTGCTCGTCTCGTATCTGCCCGTCGGCTCGCAGCGCGCGACGGAGTGGTACGCGCTGCGCGCGCTCGAGGCCGGCTGCGCATTCGTCAATTGCATTCCGGTGTTCATCGCCTCCGACGCCGACTGGCGACGCCGTTTCGAGCAGGCCCGCCTGCCGCTCGTCGGCGACGACATCAAGAGCCAGGTCGGCGCGACGATCGTGCACCGGGTGCTCGCGAACCTGTTCAAGGATCGCGGCATCGAGCTCAACAATACGTATCAGTTGAACGTCGGCGGCAACGCCGATTTCAAGAACATGCTCGAGCGCGAGCGGCTGCAATCGAAGAAGCTCTCGAAGACGCGCTCGGTGACGAGCCAGGTCGAGATCGCCGCGGGCAACATCCACGTCGGTCCGAGCGATCACGTGCCGTGGCTCGCGGACCGCAAGTTCGCGTTCATCCGCCTGGAAGGCACGGGCTTCGGCGGCAGTCCGATGGCGATCGAGCTCAAGCTCGAAGTCTGGGATTCGCCGAACTCGGCCGGCGTCGTGATCGACGCGGTGCGCTGCGCGAAGCTCGCCTTGGATCGCGGCATCGGCGGTGCGCTCGTCGGGCCGTCGAGCTACTTCATGAAATCCCCGCCGCAACAGTTCGCCGATCACATCGCGCGCGATCTGACCCTGCAGTTCATCAAGGACGCCTCCGGAGACAATCCAGGGCGCAAACGCCATCGTGACCAGATTCCTGCTCGTTCGCCACGCGACGTGCGCGCGGATGGATGACGTTCTGTTCGGGCGCGTCGTCGACGCGGCGCTCGACGCCCACGGCGAGCAACAGGCGTCGATCGTCGCGGCGCGGCTCGCACGCGAATCCGGCTTGCTGATCGAAACGAGCCCGCGCCGCCGCACCCGGCAGACCGCGCATGCGATCGCGGTGTCGGCACGAGCGCAGCTGTCGATGGCACCCGACCTGGACGAAATCGATTTCGGACGTTGGTCGGGGCAGCGCTTCGTGACGCTCGCCGCCGATCCGCGCTGGCGCCACTGGAACGAGCGTCGCGACCTGGCCAGCACGCCGGCGGGCGATTCGATCGCGCGCGTGCAGTCGCGCATCGCGCGGCACCTGCATCGCCTGCAAGCCGCGTTTCCGAATCGGACGATCGCGCTCGTCACGCACGCCGAGGTGATTCGCTCCACGCTGCTGTGGGTTCTCGACTTGCCGGCGAGCGCATATGACCGCCTGGACATCAGCCCCTCGTCGATCTCGACGCTGCAATGGCGCGACGGCGGCTTACGCGTCCACAGCGTCAACGAGCGCGTGCAATGAAGATCGTCATCTTCGGTCTGTCGATCAGCTCGTCGTGGGGCAACGGCCACGCGACGCTGTGGCGCGGCCTGTGCAAAGCGCTCAATCGCCTCGGGCATCGCGTCGTGTTCTTCGAGGCGAATCGGCCGTACTACGCCGCGGCGCGCGACTGGCGGCCGACTGACGGCACGCAGCTCGTGCTCTACGACGGCTGGTGGTCGACGCTCGAGCGCACGGTGCGCGAATTGCTGGACGCCGATGTTGCGATCGTCACGTCGTACTGCGCCGATGCCATCGCGGCGTGCGAGCAGATCCGCGACATCCCGCACGTGTTGTCCGTGTTCTACGATCTGGACACGCCGATCACGCTCGCCAGGCTGGAAGCTCGCGAGCATGTGCCGTACCTCGGCCCGAACGGCTTGCGCGACTATGAGCTCGTCTTGAGCTTCACGGGCGGCAGCGCGCTCTCGCAGTTGCAGTCCAGGCTTGGCGCGCGTCGAGTCGCGCCCTTGTACGGACACGCCGATCCGGAATTGCATCGGCCGACGGCGCCGGTCGACCGATATCGCGCCGACCTGTCGTATCTGGGCACGTACGCGGCGGACCGACAGGCTGCGCTCGAGCGCTTGTTCATCGCCCCGGCACGCTCGCGACCCGCGCTGCGCTTCGTCATGGGCGGCGCGCAGTATCCGGACTCGTTCCCGTGGAGCTCGAACGTGTACTTCGTGCGGCACTTGCCACCCTACGAGCACGCCGCCTTCTTTTCGTCCTCGCGTTTGACACTCAACGTGACCCGCGAGGCGATGGCCCGCTTCGGCTGGTGCCCCTCGGGGCGGCTGTTCGAAGCCGCGGCGTGCCGGACCGCGATCGTGTCCGACGCCTGGCCCGGCCTGACCGAATTCTATGCGCCCGCCGATCAAGTCCTGCTCGCGAACACGACCGATGCGGCGCTCGGCGCGCTCGACACGAGCGATGCGCAGCTCGCGGTGATTGCCCGCCGTGCCTACGAGCGCACGCTCGACGAGCACACCTCGGCGCACCGCGCCCGGCAGTTGCTCGCGATCCTCGAAGACGCCGCGAGCCTGCCTGCTCGCCCGCTGCCGGCGAGTCCGCGCGCGACGGCCTGGCCGGCATCACGCATCGACCTGAGGACTTGACGATGTGGGGCATCATTCCCGCCGCGGGCCGCGGCAGCCGTATCCAACCGCTCGCCTTCTCGAAGGAACTGCTCCCCGTCGGCAGCCGCGTTCTCGACGACACGCACCGTCCCTGCGCCGTGAGCGAATACTTGCTGGAGCGCATGATTCTCGGCGGCGCGAGCAAGATCTGCTTCGTCATCGGCGCCGGCAAGTCGGACATTCTCGAATACTTCGGCGCGCGCTTCGGCGCGGCGGAGCTCGCCTACGTCGTGCAGCAGGAGCCCGCGGGCCTGTGCGACGCCATCTTCCGCGCTCATTCGCTCATCGCCGCGGACGAAGCCGTCGTCATCGGCCTGCCGGACACGGTGTGGTTTCCCGCACAGGCGCTGCAAGCGCTGCCGGACGACGAGCTGTCGTTCCTCTTGTTTCCGGTCGAACGGCCCGAGCTGTTCGATGCCGTCATACTCGATGCGAACGAGCGCGTGCTCGAAATCCGCGTCAAGCACCCGAACCCCGGCACGCGTTGGATCTGGGGCGCGATCAAAATGCCCGGCCGTGTGCTGCATGAGCTGCGGACGTTGTGGCTCGAGCCGGGCCGCGGCGATGAGTATGTCGGCACGCTCGTGAATGCGTACCTCGCGCGCGGCGGCACTGCACGCGGCGTCAAGGCGGGCCATGCCTATGTCGACGTCGGGACGCTCGAAGGCTATCGCCGCGCGATGCTCATGTTGAGCGACGAAAGCGGGGCCCCGCTCGCGGCCGCCCCTTCTCCGCCACCTTCTCGTCAGGAGCTGCGCACGTGATCGAAGCGGCGATGATCTGGAACGAGCCGAACAACAAATCGCACTGGGACCCCGCGGTCGATCCGACATGGGAACGATTCGCGCGGCTGGCGACGCTCGCCGGTCAGGCGATCCGCGCCGAGTGCGCGACGCTGCCGCGCGTGCTGGGCGGCATTTCGCCAATCGATCCTGGCTTCATCCGCAATCTCGACGCGCAAGGCGTGCTCGATCATGTCGACATCCTCGCCGTGCACGGCTTTCCTCTCGACTGGAATCTGTGGCAGATCGATGCGTGGCCGGCCAAGGTCGATGAGATTCGCGGTGTCACTCACAAGCCCGTCTGGGTGACGGAAGTCGGCGTGTCGAGCTTCGGCGCCGAAGAGGTACAAGCCTGGGGCGTCGAGCGCACGGCCGCGCTGCTGATCGGCCATGCACCACGCATTCACTGGTACAGCCTCTACGACCTGCCCCGCGCGTGGGAGGCCACGACACGTCACAAGGAGGCGGAAGGCTCTTCGTACTATCGCCACTTCCACATGGGCCTGCTGCGCGAAGACGGCTCGCCGAAGCTCGCCTTGGAGCGCTTTGCCCGACATGCGCCCGCGCTCGGCATCTGCCAATGGTTTCACTTCGAGGATCATCGGCTCGACGACGCGGCCGCGTGGCTGAAGCGGCTCGGGGTGCGCCACTTGCGCACGGGCCTGTCGTGGTCCGACAGCCTGCGACCGAACGCGCTCGAATGGTTCGATCGGCAAATGGCGGCGCTCGCGGAGTTCGAGGTCACGGTCACGTTCTGTTTCACGCCCGCGTCGCGCGGGATCGAGCCGCATCACACGAGCGCGCCGCGGCATCCGGAAGAGTTCGCCGAGTTCTGCGCACGCATGATCGCGCGCTATGCGACGCCGCACGCGCGGCCAGTCGCACCCGCGGAACCGCAACCTTGCGCGCCGCTCGACGCGGCGCGGGGGATCGCATGACCCGCGCGATCATCATCGTGCTCGACTCGCTCGGTGTTGGCGGCGCCCCGGATGCCGCCGCGTACGGCGATGCAGGCTCGGACACGCTCGGTCACATCGCGCGGCGGTGCGCGCGCGGCGATGCCGATCGTTGCGGTGCGCGCCGCGGGCCGTTGCGCGTGCCGCACATGAGCGCGCTGGGCCTCGGCGAATGTTCGCGCACCGCGACCGGGCGCGTTCCCGAGAGCCTCGATCTGAAGCAATGGCAGGCGGGTCACGCCGGCTGCGCGGCGGAGCGCTCGACCGGCAAGGATTCGCAATCGGGGCATTGGGAGATCGCGGGCAGTCCGGTGAGCTTCGAGTGGGGCTACTTTCCGCGCACGCAGCCCTGCTTCCCCGCGGCGCTGATCGATACGCTGTGCAAGCGAGCGCGGCTCGACGGCATCCTCGGCAACCGGCACGCGTCGGGCACGCAGATCATCGCGGAGCTCGGCGCTGCGCACGTGCGCAGCGGCCAACCGATCTGCTACACATCGGCGGACAGCGTCTTTCAGATCGCGGCTCACGAGCAGGCCTTCGGGCTCGAACGACTGTACGAGGTGTGTGAGATCGCGCGCGAGCTCGTCGATGACCTGCGCGTCGGCCGCGTCATCGCGCGGCCGTTCGTCGGCACGCATGCGGGCGACTTTCGGCGCACGACTCATCGCCGGGACTACGGCGTGCCGCCGCCCGCGACGACGCTCCTGCACCGCGCCCACGCGCACGGTCGCGAGGTCGTCTCCGTGGGCAAGATCGGCGATCTGTTCTGCCATTGCGCGACGGGACACGAGCTCAAGGGCACCGACAACGACGCGCTCTTCGACCGCGTGCTGGAAGGCGCGCGTCATCTGGGCAACGGGGGATTGCTGTTCGCGAACTTCGTCGACTTCGACACGGTGTACGGACATCGTCGCGATACCGAAGGCTACGCCGCCGCGCTCGAAAGCTTCGATGCGCGCTTGCCCGAGCTGTTCAATGCGCTGCACCAGGGCGATCTCGTCGTCATCACGGGCGATCACGGCTGCGACCCGACGTGGCCGGGCAGCGATCACACGCGCGAGTGCATCCCGATACTCGCGTTCGGTCTCGGGATGATCTGCACGTCGCTCGGCAAGCGCGACAGCTTCGCGGACATCGGCGCGACGGTCGCGCGGCACCTGAGATTGCCGCGGGGCGAGTTCGGCCTTGCCTTCTGATCCATGGATGAGTGCCATGCGCCGCGGCGACTTCGCCACGGCCTGGAGCATCAGCGATGGCGTGCTGGCGCAGCGGCGCATGCGAGCCGAGGACTGCAGCGGTTGGCCGCGACATCTGCAGTTCATCTGGAATGGCTCGCCCGTCGACGACGCGCGCGTGCTCGTGCGCTGCTATCACGGACTCGGTGACACCCTTCAATACGTACGCCTTTTGGAACCGCTGCATCAGCGCGCCCGCAAGATCACACTGTGGGCGCAACCGCCGCTGCTCGGCTTGCTGCGGCACGTGCGCGGAATCGACACCTTGCTGCCGCTGCACGACGGTGATCCGGGTTTCGACTGCGACGTGGACATCGAGCTGATGGAAGTGGCGCATCTGCTGCGCATCACGCTCGACGACCTTCCCGGACGCGTGCCGTACGTCGATATACCCGCAAGCGCGAAGGCATCCGCGGACGCCGAGCCGCTGCGTGTCGGCATTGCCTGGCGCAGCGGCGAGTGGGATTGCCGCCGTTCGATTCCCAGCGAGGCGCTGCAGCCGCTCGCATCGGTCGCGGGTGTGCGCTTCTTCTCGCTACAGTTCCCGCCCGCGCCATTGCCATTTCCGGCCTGCGACTTCGCGTGCCGGGACCTCGAGCGGATGGCTGCGAGAATGCGGGCACTCGATCTGGTGATTTCCGTCGATACGATGTGCGCTCACCTGGCGGGTGCGCTCGGCGCCGCCACGTGGTTGCTGCTGCACGAACGAGCGGATTGGCGGTGGCTCGAGGCGCGCGCCGACAGTCCGTGGTATCCGACGATGCGCTTGTTTCGTCGTCGAACGGATTGGCGCGCGTTGCTGAGCGAAGTAGCCGACGCGCTCGGCGAGGCGCGCGACGCGGCTACCGCAGCGCGCTGTATGCGTTCAGACGGTTGTAGAGCGTCTTCAGACTGATACCGAGGATCGCCGCAGTCCGCGTCTTGTTGCCGGCGCAGCTGTTCAGCGTTTCGTGGATCACCGCGCGCTCCACTTCCGCGAGCGACATCCCCGGCTTGAAGCGCACGCCCGCGCCGGCCGCTGGCGGCGGCTCCGTTTCGATACACGGACCGTAGGCGGCGCCGCTGCGCAGATCGAGCTCGTCGTCGCACAGAATGAACGTGCGTTGCACGGTGTTGTGGAGCTCGCGCACGTTTCCTGGCCACGAATAGTCGAGCAGGTATTGCAGCGAATCGGCGGAGAAATGCTTCTGCGTGTGCGCGCCGCGATTCAGGCGCGCGAGGAAATAGCGTGCGAGCAACTGCACGTCCGAGTCGCGCTGCCGTAGTGCCGGCAGCTCGATGTGAAACACGGCCAGGCGGTACAGCAAATCGGTACGCAGCTTGTTGTTCGACACCGCTTCCGGCAACGACACGTTCGTCGCGGCGATGACGCGCGCATGCATCGGGATGTCGCGGTCGCCGCCGACGCGAACGATGCGGCGCGACTCGAGCGCACGCAGCAGCTTGACCTGCACGTCCGGCGACATTTCGGCCGCCTCGTCGAGAAAGATCGTGCCCGCGCCCGCGCGCTCGAAGTAGCCGGCCTGCGATCGCACCGCGCCCGTGTAGCTGCCACGCTCGTGACCGAACAGCTCGGCTTCGACGAGCGTCGCCGGAATCGCGCCGCAGTTCACGGCGACGAAGGGCTGCGATGCACGGCCGCTCATCGAATGAATCGTCTCCGCGATCAGCTCCTTGCCGGTGCCGCTCTCGCCGGAGATCAATACGCTCACGTCCGTCGGTGCGACTCGGTGGATGCGTCCGAAGAGCTCGCGCATGACGACCGAAGCGCCGATGACCTTGCCGAGACCGGGCGCGCGCGAATCGAGCGTGTCACTGGAAGCATGCGCGCGGTGCCATTCGCTCACATCGACCAACTCGGCAGTCATCGTGTCTCCTTCGCATCATCTGAACCTACGCAAGCGACGGCGAAAGGATGGATAGCGAAGTAGTGGAGGTGTAGGCCAGAGAACGTACAAACGTTGTCCGTCGCTGGCCAGTTCCTAGCGCGGACCGCAGCAACGCGAGCGATTCGAGCAGCATCGGGAGTCCACGCCTCGAGACGAAAGCCGACGGTGAGCAGCGAATCCGAAGCGGACTGTGACGGTGTCGTCCGCGTCCTAGGCAGCGCTGGCCTCTGCTTCGAACGCACGTGCGCCCGCGACGAGCTGGCGGAAATCGGGTGACGTCACCGCGAGCATGGAGGCGGGCCCCTGCGCGACCACACGGCCTTGATGCATCACGATCACTTCGTCGAAGCGGTCGAGCAGATGCAGACGATGAATCGACGACACGACGCAATCTCGCTCGAATTCCGCGAAGAGGTTGCCATAGACCGCGGCCTCCGTTTTCGGATCCAGACTCGCGGTCGGCTCGTCGAGCAGCACGATGCTGCTGCCGCTTGCGGCGAGCACACCACGGGCGAGCGCAACACGGGCTCGCTGCCCGCCTGACCAATTGGCAGCGCGCTCCGAAATCGGCGTCGCGAGGGCGTGCTCCGTCGGCTCGATGAACTCGGTCACTCCCGCAACGCGCATCGCGCGCAGCAGCTCGCCGTTCGCCGGTGGTCCGTTGACCGACTCGCACAGGCCCAGGTTGTCGGCAAGCGTACCTTCGATCACTTCGGCGTCTTGCGGAATCAAAGTGGCGGCGGCGCGCAAGAAATTCGCGGCTTCGTTCGGCGAGACGATGGCCGGCCCGCCGCTCTGATCGATGATGATGCGCTCGGGCTCGTACAGTCCTGCCATCACGCGCAGCAACGTGCTCTTGCCGGAGCCGCTGCCGCCGATCAGCGCGTAGCGCTTGCCGCGCTCGAGCGTCAGCGAGACACGGTCGAGCGCCGGCCGCGGCTCGCGTGCCGAGCCGTGGTGAAACACCACATCGCGGATTTCGCAGCGCTGCCATTCCCCGGTCGGAATGAAGGGCGGTTGCGCATGATGCGCAGGCTGCGCCGCGCGAATCGGATCGCCGCTCGCGTAGTCCGCGTGCTGACGTGCAAACGTTTGGAAGTGAGCGGCGACGGCGGAGATCACACCGCCTGCCTGCTGCGCGTATTCCCAGACCATGTAGACGCTGCCAAGCATGAGCGCCTGCGTGCCGTCGAGTCTACCGGCGCGCACTGCGACCCATGCGAACAGCGCGACGAGCGTGCAGCTGAGCGCGCGACTTGCGACATCGACGGTGCACCACTTCGCTTCGTTGAGGAAGATCGAGCGCTTGAGCGGCACGAAGGCGGCTTCGAGCTTGCGGCTCAGCATGCCGACGATGCCGCGCGATTGGCGCAACGCGAGCAGTGTCGTCGAGCTCGCGAGCGCGTCGATGAGCGCGGCGGAGTAACGACGCTCGGCGTCGTTCTCCTGGTGTGCGAGCCGGATCATCGCGCGATCGAAGCCGATGACGCAGAGACAGATGATGCAGAAACCGACGACGGCGGCGATGCCCACGCTCGGTTGAATGAGCCAGAGCGCCACGACCGGGCCGATCAGGCGCACGGCGCTGTTTAGATAGATGAATTGGCTTTGCGCGAAGCCTGCGATCGCGTTGCTGGATTGCTGGACGCGATGTGCGCTCGCGCCGGAGTGATTCGCCTCGTGCCAGGACAGCGGCAGAGCGAGCAGGCGCTCGGTCAGCGTGGTCGCGATCCGGCGACGTACGGCAAGTGACACGTTGCGTTCGAGCACACGACCAGGACCGTGCAGGAGCCAGCTCGCGGCCGTGGCGCCGAGGACGAGAGCGAGCCAGAGACCGGCATCAGCGAGTCCGGCGCCGCCGTGGGTCTGGAGTGCATTGATTGCCTTGCCGGCGAGAAAGGGCACTGCGAGCAGGATGCATTGCGCTCCTACTAGCAGTGCCATCGCCGCGAGCAGTTTTGCCCGGTAGCCCTTCGCTTGCTGCCACAGTTCCTTGTAGAGAAATAGGACTCCGCCTTTGGTATTTCCGGCTGCGCTCGTTGACGCGTCACTCATCGTTTTGGGACACCCCGCTTGGATGCGTACGCACTCTAGAGCGGCCTCCACGTGAACGCATTGAGCCCGTTCCTGCGTTCGACCCTGAGTTCAAGCCTGAATGTGGAGGGCCAGATGCGGGAACCGTGAATCGCGATCCGGCATGTAGGCGAATGGCTACGAAACCACCTCAGTGCCGAACTCGCGATTGGTGCCGGGCGTAAGGACAGGAGTCGATGGTTCATCAGCGAGGCGCATATGACGATCAATCCAGGCAAGGCCGGGCCGAAGGGCGCGCTCGATCCAGCCGTTCAGAAGAGCATTCCCGGACATTCGAAGACCAAGCCAAAGAGCGGGCCGTCGGGCAACGAAGGCAACAACACACGGCGCGATTTCGTGCAGCTGCCGAAGGACCGCAAGGGCAAGCGCTGATCCGGGCCGCGCGGGACGCCATGGTGTGAAGCGGACGGTCGCTGCTGCTTTCCTCGTCGCAATGCTCGTCCTCGCTTGGGCTTGGCGCGGCGGGCATCTGCGGGTGCCGGATGCGTGGAATCCGCGGGCGACGCTCGACCTCGCGGAGCCGCCGGGTTTCTGGACGCGCTACAAGCTTGGACGGCTGTCACAGGACTCGGCCGAGTGTCGGTCGGTGCTGGAGACATCTGGCATCGTGTACGAGCCGATCGCTGATGAAGTGACCGGCGCCGCGTGCGGCTACTTCGATGCGGTTCGGATCGGCCGGACGAGCGCGGCCGTGGGCGAGCCATTCGCGTTGTCGTGTCGGGCGGCGGTGTCGCTCGCGTTGTGGGAGCGGCATGTGTTGCAGCCGGCCGCACAGGCGCATTTCGGGGTACCGGTCGCGAAGATCGAGCATTTCGGGAGTTACTCGTGCCGCAATGTGTACGGCCGGCCGAACGCGACGCGGAGCCGTCATGCGACGGCGGAGGCGTTCGACGTGGCGGGCTTCGTGCTTGGCGACGGGACGCGGATTCGCGTCGTCCACGATTGGGATGGCGCGCACGGAACGTTTCTGCGCGCCGTGCGCGATGGCGCGTGCGGCTTCTTCGATGGTGTGCTGAGCCCGGAGTACAACGCGGCGCATCGCGATCATTTTCATCTGGATCGGGGGCCGTATCGGGTCTGCCGGTGACTGCGAGGTCGGCATTCCGGCCGCGCGCCCGACAAGCATTCGCACTTCGCCAGACCGCACGCTCGTTTGTACTGGGCACTTCGCCGGACCGCACGCTCGTTAGAGCCCGCACTTCGTCCGACCGCGCGCTCGTTAGAGCCCGCACTTCGTCCGACCGCGCGCGCCCTTCGGGCCCGCAACCGCCTAGGCCAGGG
>JAEYXD010000207.1 GCA_023428645.1 Pseudomonadota bacterium | reverse complement strand
GGGGTGCTCTTTCAGCAAGGCGCGCTCTTTTCCGCGCTGACCGTCCAGGAGAATGTCGAAGCGCCGATGCGCGAGCTTCTCCGCATCCCTGCCGAGGTTCGGCAAGGGGTGGCGCGCCTCAAGATAGCGATGGCCGGTCTGCCGCCCAACGCGTGTGCGAAGTATCCGTCGGAACTCTCGGGCGGCATGCAGAAGCGGGCCGGTCTCGCGCGGGCGCTGGCACTCGATCCGACGATAGTCTTTCTCGACGAACCGACGGCCGGGCTCGATCCAATCGGTGCCGACGCATTCGATGACTTGATCCTTCAGCTCAAGGCGCTCGGGCTGACGGTCTTCATGGTCACCCACGACCTCGATACGCTGCACGCGACCTGCGACCGGATCGCAGTGCTCGCTGAGAAGAAGGTGCTTGTCGCCGGGACGATGGCGGACATGTTGAAGGTCGACCATCCATGGGTTCACGAGTATTTCCACGGACCCCGGGCCCGCGCCGCCCAGGCCGCGGGCAGCAGGCGGTGAGCTGCGTGGGACGCAACCGCCGCACCGATCTCGACTATGGAACGTGAAGCCAATTATCTCGCCGTAGGAACTTTCATCCTGCTCGTGCTCGGCTTGGGCATTGCGTTCGTGCTTTGGTACACGGACGCGAACGACGGCCGCTCGTACAAGGTGTATGAAATCCAGTTCGCGGGCAGCGTCAGCGGCTTGGACCGCGGCAGCCCCGTGCGCTATCTCGGCGTCGATGTCGGCCGCGTACGCAATCTCACGCTCGACAGCGAGGACGCGAGCCGCGTGAACGTGATCGCCGAGATCGACGACTCCGCGCCGATCTCCTCGGCGACGCGGGCCAGCCTGGGTCTGCAAGGCGTGACCGGTCTTTTGTACGTGAATCTGCGCGAGGCGCCCGAGGCCGACAAGTCGCAGCCGCTGCGACAGGGCAAGCGCTATCCCATCATCGAATCGGCGGCTTCGGATTTCGACGTCTTCCTCGCGAGCTTGCCGGAGCTCATGAGCCGCGCGAACTCGCTCCTGGAGCGGCTCGGCCGCGTGCTTTCCGATGACAATCTCACCGCGCTGACGCGCACGCTCGCGAATCTGGAGAAGACGAGCGCGGGCCTGCCGCAGACGGGCAAGGATGTCGCCGAGCTGATCAAGCAGATGCAGGCGACGGTCACCGAGGTGCATGGCGCGGCGGAAAGCTTGCGGCAGATCACGACGAGCTCGCAGCCCGAGATTCAGAAAGCCCTGCAGAAAATGTCGGCGGTGGCCACGAATCTCGAACAGGCGTCGGTGCGCATCGATCGGTTCATGCAACAGGGCGAGAAGCAGCTCGGCAATTTCACCGAACAAGGTTTGTTCGAGCTGCAGCGCCTCATGCGCGAGACGCGCTCCGCGGCGCGCGAATTCCGCGATCTGTCGCGCAGTCTCAAAGAAAATCCATCGCAGATTCTGTATGAGCCGCCGGTGAGCGGCGTCGAGATCGCGCAATGATCCGGACATCCAAGGCAATGCCGAACCGTGGGCCGATGCGCAGCGTCGCGGGCATCGTGGGCCTGTGCGTCGCGAGCATCATCGGCGGCTGCAGCACGAGCTCGCTGCTCGACAGCGAACTGCCCGTTCCGGTGAGCTATCTCCTCGCGCCGCTGCCGCCCGCCGCGAGCCCGACTCCGTCGTCGGCGTCGCAAGTGGATCTCGCGATCGGCCGGCCGGATGTCGTGCCGGGCCTCGACACCGCACGCATCGCGGTGCTGCGCGGTCGGCAGCTCGACTATTACCGAGGCGTACAGTGGGGCGGCAACACGCTGGACGTCGTGCAGACGCTGCTCGTCGCATCGCTGCAGAATCAGCGGCTGTTTCGCAGCGTGACGTCCGAGCAGGCGCGTGTTTCGAGTCCCTATATCCTCGACACCGAAGTGCGGGATTTCCAGGCCGAGTACCAGGACGGTGTCGCGGAGCCCACGGTGCGCGTGACGATCGTCGGTCGCCTGGTGCGCATCGCCGATCGCGCGCTCGTCGATTCGGTCACGGCGACGGCGACGCGCGTGGCTCGCGACAATCGCATGGGCGCCGTTGCCGAAGCCTTCGAAGGCGCGGCGCAGGAAGTGGCGCAGACGATTGCGCGTGAAACCGCCGCCGCGGTGGCGCGCGACCACGAGCGCATGATCGCGATTCCGGCCCAGCCGAGCCCGCCGCCCTGAACGCGTGAGGCGAGCGATGTCCGTGACGCGCACATGGATCGTGCTGGTGCTGCTTGCGCATTTCGGTCTCGCGAGCGCCGACTCCACCGATCCTCGAGATTTTTCCGGCACCGTCACGAAGGTATTCGACGGCGACAGCTTTCTCGTCGCGAAGCCCGGCGTGCGCCGCGAGATCGAAGTGCGCCTGATGGACATCGACGCGCCGGAAAAGGATCAGCCGCATGCCGATGTTGCCCGCGACGTGCTGCGCAAGACGATCGGGAACAGGCGCGTGTTCGTCGATGTCGTCGCCATCGACAAGTACGGCCGCAAGGTCGCGAAGGTGTATCGCGAGCCCGATCAGCTGGAGGTCGCAAGGGCGCTCGTCCGTGACGGGCACGTCTGGGTGAATCGCAGGTTCGCGAAGGATCGTTCGCTCGTGACGCTCGAAGAAGCGGCAAGAGCGCGGAGCGTGGGGTTGTGGGCGATGCCCAAGAGCGAGCAGGTGCCGCCCTGGGAATATCGAAGGCGCACGCGCGCGAAGCCGTGAGCAACACTCCCTTCTGGAAGGGACTACCGCACATCCGCGAGTGATATCTCGCGAAACGCAGGTCAGAAGGTGCTCAGGCCGGTGGCCTCCATCAGCCGATAGCGCCAATATTTCGCGCGCGACGCATCCTCATAGGCGCCGAATGGCGCCGTGTATTCCGTCCCCGCCGGGCCTTCGTTGTTCCACAATCGATCGAAGTATCCGAGCATCTGCCGCGCGAGCGGCTCGTTCGTGCTCATCGCCAGGCCGACGTTCGCCTCCAGGTTGTAGTTGTCGAGGTTGCGCCGTGTCAGGTTCGCCGAGCCGAGCGATACGATCAGCCGCTCGCCGTGCGTGATCAGCGCGAGCTTCGTATGAAACTGCTCGCCGTGCGTGCGATACCACCGCACCTGAACCTTGCCGCCGCTTGCCGTCACGAGCTCGTTCGCGACCGGCCGATTAGGCACGCCGTCCTTGCTGCGGCCGAAGGCGTCGCGGTTCGGATCGAGGATCAGCCGCACGTCGACGCCGCGCTCCGTCGCGGCATCGAGCAGCGCCTCGATGATCGCGCGGTCGGACAGATAGAACGTCGCGATGCGGATCGCATCGCCACGGCGCGTCGCGGCGATCGCCTGCAGCAGATGTTCGCGAATGCTCCCTTCCGTCAGGTAAGTCAGCTCGACCGTGCCGTCGGGTTGCGCAACGTCCGCCGCTTCTCGTGCGGCTGCGTCGAGATGCCCTTGCCAGCCGGAGAAGCGCGCGATTGCGAGCTCGCTTTCGAGGAGCGACCGCGCGGCCTCGCCCGTGAATTCGATCGCGACGTTCGAATGCGCGCTGCTCGCATCGTGAGGGTTCGCGGACGTCACGAGCGCGGTCAGCGTGCCGTCGGCGCGATCGGCGACGATCAGCTTGCGATGATTCGCCTTGAAGTTCGCGAGCGCGAGCCAGCTTCGCAACGTGATTCGCGACGGGCCCGTGTCGAAGGGATTCGGCAGCGAGCCCTTGTCGGGCTTGTTACCCCAGTGCTGCACGAGCATGCGCCACCACGGGGAGTAGAGGGGATTCGAATCGCGCAGGCGCGGCAGGTTCGTCATGACGACGTCGATGCCGGCCGCGCGCAGCTCATCCAGCAGCGGCGAGGTGATGCCGCCGTAAACGTCGTTGATCGGATCGGTCACGAGCAGGATCGTCATCGCCGGCCGCGTTCGCTTCTTCGCCAGCAGCTGGTCGGCGAGCTCGCGACTCAATGGTCGATGCGCGGCGTTGTCGGCGCCCATCAAATCGTTGAACAGGAAGAAATCCGCGACGATGAAGGATTCGGCGGCGGCCACGACCGCGAAGATTGCGTCGAAGATCTCCTGCTCGTGCAGCGGTTGTCCCTGCGGGCTCATGTACGTGAGGTCGTAGAGGAAGCGCACGTCGCTCGCCGGGATGGTTTGCGCCGGCGTGCTCAGGTCCGTGCCGGCCGGCATCGGCTTGTAGAC
This sequence comes from Pseudomonadota bacterium, assembly GCA_023428645.1. Classification (GTDB taxonomy): domain Bacteria; phylum Pseudomonadota; class Gammaproteobacteria; order Steroidobacterales; family Steroidobacteraceae; genus Steroidobacter. Next base: position 26,460 of record JAEYXD010000207.1, on the reverse strand, counting down.
GTGCCAGCCGCCGACGACGATCCACAGCGCGAGCAGCGCCCAGGCGATCCAACGTTTCTTGAAGTGCATAGCGAGACGAACCGGCCCCCTCCCTAACCCTCCCCCGCTGCGCAGGGGAGGGGACAGACACTTGCCGCCTTCACCGCCGCGCAGGGAGGGGACAGACACTTGCCACCTTCACCGCTGCGCGGGAAGGGGACAGACACATACCGAGTGCATCACTGCTGGCCGCCGGGAGGGGACAGACACTCGCCACCTTCACCGCCGCGCGGGAGGAGTCAGGCACCGCTGTCATCGTCACCGTTACGCGGCGGCGTGACATCAGCGCGCGGTCGCGAATGTCTGCGCCCAATAGATGCCCGCTGCGCTCTTCGGACTCAGCGCGAACGCAATCCCCATCTCGCGATACTGCGGTCCCATGATGTTCATGCAATGCCCCGGGCTGTTCAGCCAGCCATCGACCACTGTCTTCGCATTCGGCGCACCAGCGGCGATGTTCTCCGCGACGTACCGCCAGCGATAGCCCGCGCGCGTCGCGCGGTCGGCCGGCGTGCTGCCATCGGTACCTTCGTGCTCGAAATGATGACTGCGCGCCATGTCTTGCGCGTGCTGCAACGCTGCCTTGTTCAATGTTGCCGACAGCGTCACCGGCGGGGCGGCCTGGAAGGCGGTGCCGCCGCACTTGCGCGGCCGCGCGCGCGCCGCGTTCACCAGCTCGAGCACCGTGCGCGCGATGGCATTCGCTTCACGCGGGCTCGGCAGGTCGAGCGGCGTGGCGACGACCATCCACGCATCGCGCCCGCGACGCTCGACACCGATCTCGGTGAACGCGCGGTCCGTGACGATTCTGCAGTAGTGTTCGGCAAGGATGCCGATGATCGCCTGCTCGTTCGTCGCACCCGAGACGCGCATCGACGATGAGCTCAGCGCGCGATAACCGGTCGAGTCCAGCGCTTGCTGCAGACGGCCGCCTTGCGACCATGCCTTCGCGACGGCATCGAGCGCGCGCGTCTGTCGCAGCTTCGTCGATACGGCCGCGCCGCCCGGGCAGCCGCGCGAGCGCAACGCATTCACGTGATCGACGAGATCCGCCGCCTGGCTGCCGGTCACGCCCGCGAGCGACAACGACACGGCCCATGCGGCGGCCAACGCTGGCCGTGCTTGCGACCGTGCACGTCTGTACTCACCCACCTTCCGCAGCATCTCGATGCGCTGAACTCGCGTTTGCGGCCGGAGTCGGCCCGCGTCGATGCTACGCGGCCGCGATCGCTCTGTCGTTACTCGCCTTGCCGACAGCAGCGGCATTCCCGGCATCCACCGCGCTTTCCGGCGCGGCAGGCTGTCCCGCGACGTTCGTCAGCGGCACGCGCAAGGCGAACCGCGCACCGCATCCCGGGCCATCGCTGAAGCCGGCCAGATGGCCGCCGAGCTCCTTCGCGAGAATCGCGCTCGAATGCAGCCCGAAGCCGTGACCCTCCTTCTTCGTCGTGAAGCCGAATTCGAAGATGCGCTTCAATGCCTCCGGCGCGATGCCCGTGCCCGTGTCCTGCACCTCGATGACGAACCAACCCTCCGCCCGCCCGTGGATTCGCAGCGTCAGCGCGCGCGGGCCGCTCGTCACATCCTTCAGTGCGTGACGCGCATTGGCGAGCAGATTGCCGAGAATCTGCAGCAGCTTGTGTCGATCGAGGATGACCGGCGGCAGCGGCTCGTATTCCCGCTTGATCATGATGTCCGGCATGCCGGTGAAATGGATCATGACCGCACTCTCGACGAGCTCGGCGATGTCGACCTGCTCCGTCACTCCGCCGCGACGCGCGTGCGTCTGTTGCGCGGCGACGATCGTGCGAATGTGCCCGACGTGAGACGCGATCGCCTGCGCTTCGGTTTGCAGCGTCTGATTCTCGGTGACGAGATGTTCGCCGAGCTGCGCGAGATACTGCGGGATCTGCCGGCCGCGCGCATCCTGCGCCAGGAACTCCGGCAGCCGCTCGCCCTGTTCCTGCAGCATCGAGGCGACGCGCTGCAAATTGCCGACGCGCGACTCGCGCAGCTTCGTCGTCACCATCGCGGCGGACACGCCGAGGCTGTTCAGCACGTTGCCGACGCTGTGCAACACGCCCGTCGCGACTTCAGCCATGCCGGCATCGCGCGATACGTCCCGCAGCTGCGCTTGCAGCTCGCGCTGCCGTTCCTGCTGCTGCACTTCCTTGGACACGTCCCAGGACACGCCGAGGGCGCGCACCGGCTCGCCATTCTCATCGCAGAAGATCCGGGCGTGCGCTTCCAGATGCACCGTCGTATTGGCATGCGTGATGACGCGCACGCGAAAGCGGCACGCGTCCTTGCCTTGGGCGACGGCATCGCGGATGGCATCGAACACGATCGTCGCATCGTCCGGATGCGCCATCGTCAAGATCGCCGCGGGCGAGCGCTGCGAGCTGCCGCCGACCTTCGTGAGCGCTTCGATCTCGTTCTCCGTCCACGACATCTCGCGCTTCGCGATGTCCAGCTCCCAGAACGAGATGCCCGCTGCCCGGGTCGCGAGCGCGAGCAGGTTTCTGCCGTGCTCGAGGTCGGCATTCACGCGCGCCAGCCGGACCGCGTCCTGGCGGATTTGCGAGCCGAGGTGGGCGTCGTAGACGGTCGTGATCAGCGTCAAGGCGAGCATGCCGAGCGCGAACAGGCCGATCGTCACGGCGAGCCAGTGGTTCTCGATCGCCGCGCCGCCGAGACAATAAGAGCCAGGGGCGAAGCGCGATGCCGCCATGCCCGTGTAATGCATGCCACTGATCGCGAGCCCCATGATGACGGCAGCCGCTCCGCGTGCGAGCGCGATGTATTTCGATCCGCTGCTGCGAAGATGAAACGCGAGCCACAGCGCCGCGAACGACGCCGCGACCGCGATGGCGATTGAACCCGCGACGAGCCAGGGCTCATACGTGATCATCGGCACGATCGTGATCGCCGCCATGCCGGAGTAGTGCATCGCGCTGATGCCGGCGCCCATCGCGAGCGCGCCGATCGTCAGGCGCTTGAGGCTCAATTGCGAGCGGCTCGCGATCGCCAGCGCGAGGCCCGAGGTCGCGATCGCGATCAGGAGCGACGCGAGCGTCTTCGTGATGCCATAGCGCAGCGGCGTCTCGACCGAGAACGCGAGCATGCCGATGAAATGCATCGACCAGATGCCGATCCCCATCGCGACCGCGCCGCCGACCAGCCACGATCGAGCGCTGCCGGAGCGGCCGGCCTCGGCAACGTGAGCCGTGAGTTTGAGCGCCGTGTAGGCGACGAGTGTCGCGACGACGATGGACAGCGCGACGAGCCAGGTGTTGTAGGTTGCTTGCACGAGAGGGCCTTTGTGTCATGGCGAAGTAGTGGCCACGACCTGGAGCTCGCTATCGACCGAGCCCATCGTTCCTCCAGTGAAGCGCGTCACATGATGGTGCAATGCATTAAGACAGCGCTGACGAACGTGCGCGGCCTCTCAAACTCCAGCGGCTCGGGACGGCTACCGTGCGCGCCTGGCCATCGAGAGCATGATTCACGTGACTAGTTCTGCGGCTGCTGTGGACGGCACGAACCGTCGCATCCTGGTAATCGACGACAACCCGTCCATTCATCGCGATTACGCCAAGATTCTCGGCGGAGAAGCGCACGACGATGCGGACCTCGCCGCAGTCGAGCAGATGCTGTTCGGCGAGGCCGTCGCTGCGCCCGAGCGCCCGACGTACGAGCTGACGTTCGCGACGCAGGGACAAGAAGGTGTCGAGCTGGCCCGCCACGCGTTCAGCGCCGGTCGGCCGTTCGCGGTGGCCTTCATCGACATGCGCATGCCGCCCGGCTGGGACGGGCTCGAAACGATTCAGCACCTCTGGGCGATCGATCCGGACGTGCAGGTCGTCGTGTGCTCGGCGCATTCGGACTACGACTGGAACGACTTCGTCAAACAGCTCGGCTCGACGGACAAGCTGCTGGTCCTGAAGAAGCCCTTCGAGCCGATCGAGGTCATGCAATGCGCGAGCGCGCTCACGCGCAAGTGGCAGCACGAGGCCTTCGTGCGGCGCCAGGTCGCGGCGCTCGAACAGGTCGTCACGGCACGCACGGAAGGTCTGGAAGCCGCGAACCGCCAATTGCGCCATCTCGCGACGCATGATCCGCTCACGGGCCTGCCGAATCGCACGCTCCTAGACGATCGCCTCGCGCAAGCGATGGCGCATGCGCAACGCGACCGGCAGCGCTTCGCGGTGCTCGTCGTCGATCTGGATCGCTTCAAGCGCGTCAACGACTCGCTCGGCCATCGCGCCGGCGACGAGTTGCTGTGCGAGGTGGCGCGCCGGCTGTCGGCGCTCGTGAGGAACATCGATACGGTCGCACGCATGGGCGGCGATGAGTTCGTGCTCATCATCAATCCGATCGCGCATGCCGAGGACGCGGAAACCGTCGCGCGCCGAGCGATCGAAGCACTGCAGACGCCGATTCTCGTCGCGGGCGTCGAGATTTACGTGTCGCCGAGCATCGGTGTCGCGCTCTATCCGGGCGATGCCTCGTCGGCGCACACGCTCGTCGCGCACGCGGACGCGGCGATGTATGCCGCGAAAGAGGTGGGCCGCAACACGTTCCGTTGCTACGTGCCGGGCATGGATGCGATCACGCGCGACCGCGTCGCGCTCGAAATGGATTTGCGGCAGGCCGTAGCGCGCAATCAGTTGGAGTTGTTCTACCAGCCGAAGGTCGACGCGGCGACGGGGCAGATCAACAGCGCGGAGGCGCTGCTTCGCTGGCGCCATCCCGAGCGCGGGCTGGTCGGTCCCGATCAGTTCATTCCGCTCGCGGAGGAGTGCGGCGTCATCGGTGTCATCGGCGAATGGGTCGTGCGCGAGGCCTGCCGTCAATGCAAGGCGTGGCAGCACGAAGGCCTGCCGCCGCTGCGCGTTGCAGTCAACGTCGCCGCGACGCAGTTCCGCCAAGGCAACCTGCTGCACATGGTGCGTCAGGCGCTCGAAGATGCCGCGCTCGAGCCGCGCTTCCTCGAGATCGAGCTGACCGAAAGCGCGGTGATGACCGATCCCGAAGACTCCATCGGCATTCTCGAGCACTTGAGCCGGCTCGGCGTGCTCGTGTCGGTGGACGATTTCGGCACGGGCTATTCGAGCATGAGCTATTTGCGCCGTTTCCCGATCGACAAGCTGAAGATCGACCGCACGTTCATTCGCGACGTGATGAGCCGCCCGGACGATGCCTCGATCGTGCGCGCGATCATCTCGCTCGCGCACAGCCTGCGTTTGAAGGTCGTCGCCGAAGGTGTCGAGACGGTCGAGCAGCTCGGTTTCCTGCGCACGATCGGCTGCGATCAATACCAGGGATATCACTTCAGTCCGCCCGTGGACGCGGCGGCGTTCAGCAAGCTCGTGCGTGAGCACTGCGCGACCACTGAATTCTCCGAGATCATCGCGACGCGCACGCACAGCAAGCTGGCGGCGTATCGGCGCTGAGGCGGGAGGCGATCCGCCTCGGTGCGAAGAGGGCGCTGTCGCTCCCTCATCATGCTCCCCGCGCAGTGGCGGTGGCGCGATTACCGGAGCTCTAAAGCGCTGCTGTGCACGATGCGATCGATGATCTCGCGCGGCCGGCCCGGCGCTTCCAGCTGCTCGAACGTGCATTGCCGCGCCGCCTTGTCCGGGCGCCAGCGCACGAGCTTCGTTCCGTGGCGAAAGCGATTGCCGCTGATGTGATCGTATTGAACCTCGACGACCAGCTTTGGTTTCAACGGCTGCCATTGCGTGGACCGTTCCGTGCTCCAGCGGCTCGGTCCTCCGGGCGCCTCTCCCGTGAAGCCCGGCGGCGCGATCAGCTTCTCCAGCTTCTGCGTCAAGGCAGCGCGCTCCGCCTGCGGGATCGACGAGGTGAAGCCGACGTGGTCGAGCTTGCCGGCCGCATCGTAGAGCCCCAGCAGCAGCGAGCCGACCTGCTCGGAAGCGCTCTCGTAGCGAAAGCCGCCGACGACGCAATCGGCCGTGCGCATGCGTTTGACTTTCAGCATCGTCCGCAGGCCCGCACGATAGGGCTCGTCGATGCGTTTCGCGATCACGCCGTCGAGCGCGCCGCCCGCGTGATTCAGCCAGCGCTGCGCTTCGCTGCGGGTGCGTGTGTAAGGACTCAATCGCAACAGTCCCGGATCCTTCAGCGCGAGGTAGAACTGCTCGAGCGCTTCGCGCCGCTGCAGCAGCGGCTCGTGCAGCATGTTGCGGTTGTCGCGGCTGACGAGACAATCGAACAGCACGAGGATCGCCGGCGTTTCCCGCGACAACTTGCGAATGCGGCTGTCCGCCGGATGCAGACGCATTTGCAGCGCATCGAAGGACAGCGAGTCGTCCACGGGAATCGCGAGCTCGCCGTCGACGGCGAATCGCTTCACCGGCAACGCCGCGAGCGCCGCGACGACCTCGGGAAAGAAGCGCGACAGCGACTTGCCCGATTTCGCACGCAGCTCCACGGTGTCGTCGTTGCGAAACGCGAGACAGCGAAAGCCATCCCACTTGGGCTCGAATTGCCAGCCCGCCGCTTCCGGCAGCGTCTCGACGAGCTTCGCTTCCATGGGCGCCGTCGTCACCGGAATCGGCAGCAGACTCGCGCGCGCGGTCTTCGATGCCATCTCAGGCCCTCGCAGGCGCATGCACGCCGCCATCGCGTCGCGCACGGGTCGGGCTCTTCGCTTTGCCGACGAGCTTGCGCATCGCCGCGTCGAGCGGCACCTCGGCGTCGCAGTAATCGTCCCAGGCGCGCAGCTTGCCCAGCATGCCGGGTACCGTGCGCAGCGTGTAACGAGTCGGGTCCAAGCCTGATTTCACCTGCGCCCACGTGAGCGGCATCGCGACCGTCGGCAGCTCGCGCATGCGCGGCGAGAACGGCGCGACTGCCGTCGACATCCGATCGTTGCGCAAGTAGTCGAGGAAGATGCGCCCGACGCGCAGCTTCTTCGACATGTTGACGAGGTATCTGTCGGGACTGTCTTCCGCCATCTGCGCGCATACGGTCTGGGCGAACGCTTTCGCCTCGGGCCACGCGAGCTTCTTCGACATCGCGAGCGGCGTGACGACGTGCAAGCCCTTGCCGCCCGTCGTCTTGCAGAACGTGTTCAAGCCGAGCGCTTCGAGCCGCTCCCGCAGCTCTTTCGTCGCCGCGATGACCGTATCGAACGAGACGTCGGGCGCCGGATCGAGATCGAATACGAGACGGCCAGGAATATCGGGATGCCCGGGCTGGCAATTCCAGGGATGCAGCTCGATCCCGGCAATCTGTGCGACCGCGATCAAGCCCTCGGCGCGGTCGATCTGCAGATACGGTTTGCGATCGCCCGACACGGTCGTCAGTGTGAGCAGATTCGACGTGCCCGGCATCGCATGACGCTGGAAGAAGCGCTCGCCGCCGACGCCGTCGGGCGCTCGAATGATCGAACACGGCCGGCCCTCGATGTGCGGCAGCAGCACCTCGCCGACCGTTTCGAAGTAGCGTGCGAGATCGAGCTTCGTCACCGGTCGGCCTTGCCCGTCGTCCGCCCACAAGGCCTTGTCGGGGCTCGAGATCGGAACGCCCATCACGGTCGCGCCGCCGTTCGCATGTCGCGCGGGGCGCGCTGCCGGGTTCGCGCGCTTTTTCGATGTCGATTTCGTCGGCTGCTTCACTTCGACCTCCTCGGCTGGTGCAGGGTGCTCGGCTGCGACTTCGCGTGCTGGCTTGTCCTCACGCAGACCCTTGAACGCGGCTTGGCGGACGTTGCCGGAGCCGGTCCATCCCGCGAATTCGATTTCGGCGACGAGCTCCGGCTTCACCCAGCGCACATCCGCGCCCTTGCGTGGCGCGTTGTCGCCTGTGAATGGGTTCGTGTCGCTCGCGAGCGCCTTGAGGCGCGGCGTCAGGCGCTGCACCTTCTCGCGTCCGAACCCGGTGCCGACACGGCCGACATGCACGAGCTGCTTGCCTCGATACACGCCGACGAGCAGCGAGCGCAGGTGCCCCGCCTGCTGCGTCCAACCGCCGATGACGACCTCGTGGCCGGCGCGGCACTTCGATTTCGTCCAATCGCCGGAGCGGCCCGATTTGTACGTCGACGCGAGGCGCTTGGAGATGATGCCTTCGAGATTCATGCGGCACGCGGACTGCAGCACCGCGTCACCCGCGGTCTCGAAATGCTCGACATAGCGGATGCGCGGCACCTCGCCTCGCGCGTCGAGCAGCGTCTTGAGCAGTGACTTGCGATCCGTGAGCGGCGCGCCGCGCACGTCTTGGCCTTCCGCGTACAGCAGATCGAAGGCGAAGAAGATCAGGTCGTCGTCGTCGCCGTCGGCAAGCGCCGCCTGCAATGCCGCGAAATCAGGCGCGCCGCTCGCATCCAGCGCGACCACTTCACCGTCGATGATGCAATCGGGAAACCCGCTCGCGGCCGCGATGATCGCGGAAAATTTATCCGACCAATCGAGTCCCTTGCGGGTTTTCAGGGTCGCCGCGCCAGCGGCGACGCGCAGCTGCATCCGATAGCCGTCGAACTTCACCTCGTGCGCCCAACCGCCGCCCGCTGGCGGACGCTCGAGCGGTTTGCACAATTCCGGCGGCACGAACTCGGGCAAGCGCTTCACGGTCTTGATCGCACCGTGCGCCCTTTTGGTCGGGGCGCGAGCGGCACGTTTCGCAGCCGGCGCACGCGCAGGCTTGCCGACGGGCCGCGACGCATCGGCGCGGTTGGAATTCCATACCGCGTCGGCCTTCGCCACTCGCTTCGTATCGAGCATGAACGGTTTGGGGCCGCGGCCCTTGCCGCTTGCGATCCGCGCCATCGCGCGGCCCGAGGCGACGGAAGCATCCTCGCTCATCATGGCGGTGACGGCAGCCGCGTCGCCGGCGAATTCGTCGCGATGCTTGATGAGCAGCCAGTTCGTGCGCTTGCCGCCATAGCGATCGCCTTTCATCCGCACGATCACCCAGCTGCCGTGGAGGCGTTCACCGTCGAGCCGGAATTTGAGCTCGCCCTTCTGCAATTGGCTCGCGGCATCGAGGCTGCCGATCGGCTCCCAGTAGCCGCGGTCCCACAGCTGCACCGTGCCGCCGCCATACTGGCCCTTCGGGATCGTGCCTTCGAAATCGCCGTAATCGAGCGGATGGTCTTCGACCTCGACCGACAGGCGCTTGTCCTGGGGATTGATGGAGGGGCCTTTGGTCACGGCCCATGATTTGAAGACGCCGTCGAGCTCCAGGCGCAGGTCGAAGTGCAGCCGGGTCGCGGCGTGCTTCTGGATCACGTAACGCAGCCGCTTTGCAGGCTTTACGGGCACATCACCGCTCGGTTCCGCGGTCTTCGAGAAATCGCGTTTCGCACGGTAGGTTGAGAGTTTTTTCGACGCCAAGGCGCTGCCTCACGGTTCGGGCACCGTAAGGTCAACGTCCTGGAGTTCCGGCCCGTTCCTCCGCCGCGCGCGGCGAAAACCAGACTGGCGCCCGTCAGGGCCGCTGCCGCTCCCGCGCCAGCAACGCCTTCTTGCGCTCCACGCCCCACCGATAGCCCGATAGCGTGCCATCCGTACGCACGACGCGATGACACGGAATCGCGACCGCCAGCGGATTCGCGCCGCACGCCTGCGCGACGGCACGCGTCGCCGAGGGCAGCCCGATGCGCTTCGCGAGCGCGGCATACGAAATCGTCTCGCCCGCGGGGATCTTGCGCAGTGCCTCCCAGACGCGCTGCTGAAACGCAGTGCCGCGCACGTCGAGCGGCAGGTCGAGGCCGATCCGCGGCGCTTCGATGAACCCGACGACCTTCGCGACCCAGCGCTCGAACTCGTGATCGCCGCCGAGCAGCTCGGCATGACGAAAGCGATCCTGCAGATCGCGCACGAGCGCGTCCGGATCATCGCCGAGCAGAATCGCGCAGACGCCCTGGTCGGACGCCGCGACGAGCAGCGAGCCCAACGTGCATTGCGCGACGGCGAAGCGAATCGCCGTGCCCCGACCTTGCGCGCGGTATGCCGCCGGCCGCATGCCGAGATTGCGCGTCGACGACGCATAGAACGGACTGTTCGAGTTGTACCCGGCGGCATAGATCGCGTCCGTCACCCGCGCGCCTGCCGCGAGCTCGCGCTGCACACGCTGGGTGCGATGCGCATTGGCGTAAGCCTTCGGCGTCAGTCCGGTGATCTGCTTGAACAGCCGATGGAAATGAAAGCGGCTGAGCGCGGCGGCGGCCGCGAGCGCATCGAGGGTCGGCGGCTCGCCGTCCGCTTCGATGCGCTTGCAGGCCGCGGCAATCAGCTGCGCCTGGCGCGCGCGCAACGATGCTTGATCGGGCTTGCAGCGTTTGCACGGCCGGAAGCCGGCACGCTCCGCGTCGGTGGTCGTCGCATAGAAGGCGACGTTGTCGCGCTTCGCTGGCCGAGCCGCGCACGAGGGCCGGCAATACACACCAGTCGTACGCACGGCGTAATAGAACACGTCGTCGGCTTGCGCATCGCGCGCGGTCACGGCGGACCAGCGCTCCGCGTCGGTCGCGTATGACTGCGAAAGTTCTCGCTTACGAACGGACATGGTCATCACGTTACCTCCACTCACCGGCGGCTCGCCATCGGCGGCTCCGATCGACCTCGAGACTTCTGACGGGCGGGCGCGTCGCGGGTCAGCCCGTGCGCAATTCCGCCACCGTCGACGCCAGTCTGCTTCGAGCCGGGCAAGCCGGCGCTCGGGTTCTTGCGGTCGAATCGAGCCCGAGTTCCTCTCGCATCGCAACGCTCACTGACATGCTTCGCCCGCAGCCGCGCTACACTCGGCGTTCGATTGGCAACCACTGGGGGATAGAACATGAAACGAAACTTTGCGAATTGGGGCGCTCTGCTCGGCTGCGTGGCGACGGTCGCCATCGGCGGGTCCGTGGCGGCGGCGGGCAACGCCTGGACGACGGCGGACTTGAGCAAGGCGCTCGCGGCGCCGACGCGTCCCGAAGACGATCGCGCTCGCGACGCCGATCGCAAGCCGGGCGAGCTGCTGACGTTCTTCGGGGTCGAGAAAGGCATGACGGCGGTCGACCTGATGGCGGCCGGGGGCTACATGACCGATGTGCTCGCAACCGCGGTCGGCCCACAAGGGAAGGTCTATGCGCAGAATCCGCCGGCGTTCCTGAAATTCGGCGAAGGCAGGTACGACAAGGCGATGACGACCCGGCTCGCGAACAATCGCCTGCCGAACGTGGTGCGCGTCGATGCGGATCTGCCGGCGAGCGGACAGATTCCGGCGGGCAGCGTCGATTTCGCGATCACCGCGCTCAATCTTCACGACCTGTTCAACGGCAACCCAGCGACCGGTCAGAAGTTCATGCAGGACGTGTTCACGATCTTGAAGCCGGGCGCGGTGTTCGGCGTGATCGATCACGTCGGCGTCGCGGGCGCTGACAATGCGAAGCTGCATCGCATGCAGACGAGCGATGCGATCGCGCTCGCGAAGCAGGCGGGTTTCGTCGTGGAGGCGGAGAGCAATCTGCTCGCGAATCCAAGCGACGATCACACGAAGGGTCCGTTCGATCCGGCGCTGCGCGGCAAGACGGATCAGTTCATCCTGAAATTGCGCAAGCCGAAGTGATTTGACGCGCGCTCGCCGGTGAAGGCGAGCGCCGCCATGGCACCGAGAAAGCCCGGCCAACCGCCGGGCTTTTTTGCTTAGACTCCTGCGCGATGAACGACCTTCCCGATTTCATCGCGCGCCACGTACTGTGGTTGTTGCTCGTCGTGTCCTGTCTGTGGCTGCTGCTGACCGCGGCGTTCTGGCATGTCGCGCAGACCTACGGACCGAGGTTATGGTCGCTCGCGGTGAGGGGCTGGGAGCGTTGGCGTGCGACACCCCTTGCGCATCGACTCAGACGCGCGCCCGTCGTCGGGCCGATCGCGTCGCGCGCAATGACCACGGCGCGCTATCTGGGGCTGTACGCGATCCTGGCATTCGCGTTCGCGGTGCTGGCGGGGGCGGCGTTCGCCGAGCTGGCGGATGAGATCGGCGTCGACGAGTCGCTCGCGCGATTCGATACGGAGCTCGCCGCGGCGCTTGGCAGGCACGTGTCGCACTCAGTGCTGCATGCCTTCTCGCTCATCACCGTCTTGGGCAATCGGGAAGTGCTCATCGCGCTTGCGGTGGGGGTCCTCGTCGCGCTGTTATGGAAGCGGCGCTGGCTGCTTGCGGGCGCATGGGCGGTCGCGACGGCGGGCGGCGGCTTGATGAACATGGTGCTGAAGGAAATCTTCGCGCGCTCGCGGCCGCTGCATGAACATGGGTTGGTGACCGAGACGAGCTTCAGCTTCCCGAGCGGTCACGCTTCGGGATCGATGCTGGTCTACAGCCTGCTTGGTTATCTGCTCGTGCGCCACACGCCGAGGCAGTGGCACATCCCGGTCGCGATCGTGATGAGCGCGCTGATCATTTTCGTCGGGTCGAGCCGCGTCATCCTGCAGGTGCATTACTTCAGCGACATCCTGGCGGGGTATGCCTCGGCCGCGGCGTGGGTCGCGATGTGCATCGCCGGGCTGGAAGCGGTGCGCTGGAGAACAGAGGAGGGAAGCGGCCGCGCTTAGCTTCCCTCCTTGCACCGACTCTCCCGAAGGGAGGTTACTTTTTGTCCAACCGCAGGATCTGTCCCTGCGGCGAATCCGTAATGATGTACAGCAAGCCATCCGGCCCCTGCTGCACATCGCGCACACGCTGCTTGGGATTGCCGATGTAACGGGTTTCTTTCGTCACCTTGCCGCCTTCGATCTTCAACCGCACGAGCGCGCCGGGATTCATCGAGCCGACGAACAAGTCGCCCTGCCACTCCGGAAAGGCATCACCCGTATAGAACGTTGCGCCGGACGGTGCGATCACGGGGTCCCAGTAATACGCCGGCTGCTCCATGCCCGGCTTTTCCGTGCCCTCGCCGATCTTCGAGCCGTTGTAGTCGATGCCATACGTGATCACCGGCCAGCCATAGTTCTTGCCCGCCTCGGGATGATTCAGCTCATCGCCGCCGCGTGCGCCATGCTCGACCGTCCACAGCTGATTCGTTCGCGGCTCGAGCGCCGCGGCCTGCGTGCTGCGATGTCCGTATGACCAGATCTCACCCTTCACACCCGGCTTGCCGACGAACGGGTTGTCCTCGGGGATCGTCCCGTCGGGGTTCAAGCGCACGATCTTGCCGATCGTCGTCGACAGATCCTGCACGAGGGGACGTTGATTGAAGCGATCGCCCAGCGTCACGTACATCGTGCCGTCGGGCCGAAACACGATGCGCGAGCCCCAATGATTCGGGCTGTTCACCTTCGGCGTCTGACGCCAGATCACCTGGACGTTCTCCAGCGCGTTCGTGCCGAGCTTGCCGCGCGCGACCGCCGTGCCCGCGCCGCCTTCGCCGGGCTCGGAGAACGAGAAGTAGACGAGCTTGTCTTCGTTGAACGTTGGGCTGAGCGTGACATCGAGCAGGCCGCCCTGGCCGCGCGCCACCACTTCCGGAATGCCGCCCAGCGGTTCCGAGAGCTTGCCGTCCTTGGAAACGAGCCGCATGCGGCCGGGACGTTCCGTGACGAGCATGCGCCCATCGTCCAGCAGCGCGAGGCCCCAGGGATGCTGCAACCCGCCCGCGACGACGGTGAGCTTGAACGGATCGGGTTCGTGCGGGGGCTGCGCCGAGCTCGGCGCGGGCGCGGCGTTCACCGCGGCCGCCAGCATGCAGCTCGCGACAGACGCGAGGGCGATTCTTCTCATGTTGTCTCCTGAAGGAGCGACGGGGCTGAGCGTTATTCGACGCTGTCGCTCCAATCCAGTTCCAAGGTCAGCCCCAGGTCGGCGAGCTTACGCGCAAGCGTCGGCGGAATCGCCATCGACCCTGCCTTGTTGACGTTGATGAGCAATGAGGCCGTGCCGCCTTCGCTGGCGATGCTATGGAAGAAGCGTTGATGCGATTGCAGCCGGCGCAGCGCGAAGCCGACGATCGACTCGTCGCTCAACATCTGCAGCGCCGAGAAGGGCGGCAGCATGCTTTCCGCGCGGACATCATCCTGCTCGCCGAAGTTGAGCCAGGAGTCCTCGAAGCCCGTGATATTGAGCGGCGCAATCCAATAGGACTCGGCTGTCGAGACCGGTGACCTGCCGGCGTCGAGCGTGTGCTCGGGGGTCATCGATAGAACGCGAGTGATTTCGTTGGGGTCGAGTCGTGGATGCTTGACACGCAGATGTATGCGGGCGGGAGCCGACGAGCGTTGCTGAGCGGACATCGTTTGGAGCCGTTGCACGAGGGAGTCAGAGAGTACGCGCCGCTCCGTAATGCGGTTCCGACAGGGGCCGAGACGATCTCAGCCCCGCGGAAACGTGTCACTGCGCTACTTTTCTGGCTCGACGAGCGCCTGATACACGAGCGCGTGCGACAACTCCTCCGTACTCGGCGAGCCCGGCACCGTGCCGCGGCGCTGAATCATGCTGATGAAGATGAGGTCGTTCGTCGGATCGATCCAGAACCACGTGCCCGCGATCCCATACCAGAGGTATGAGCCCTGGCCGATGGTGCTACCGACCTTGAGCGGATCCTGCACGATGAAGAAGTCGTAACCGAAACCAGTGCCCGGCTGCTGACGATAAAAACCCGGCAAACCGAATTTCTTGCTGCTCAACACTTCATCTGACAGCACGTTCGTACGCATCAGCTCGATCGAGCTCGGCGCGAGCAGGCGCTTGCCGTCGAGCACCCCGCCGTTCGCGAGCATTTGTGCGAAGCGCAGATAATCGCCCGCGGTCGAGTACAAGCCGCCGCCGCCTTGCGGCAGTGTCGGCTCGACGCTGATCGCGGGATCGTGCGGCGTCGGCGTGAGCCCGTTCGCGCCGCCTTGATAGATCGTCGCGACGCGGCTCACCTTGTCCTTCGGTACATGAAAGCCGGTGTCCTTCATGCCGAGCGGCTCGAAAATGCGCTCGCGCATGAACTGGCCGAGCGTCTTGCCCGACAGCTTCTCGACGATGTGGCCCTGGATGTCGACGCCGACGCTGTACACCCACGCTTCGCCGGGTTGATAGAGCAAAGGAATCTGCGCGAGCCGTTCCATCGCTTGCTGCAGGTTCTGTTTCGCGAGCGGATGATCCTGCTGGTACATCTTGTCGACGGGCGTCGCGCCGAAGAAGCCGTAGGTGAACCCCGCGGAATGCGACATCAGCTCGGCCATCGTCGGCGCGTGCTTCGGCGCCTCGAGAATCGGGTTGCCGTCCGCGCCCATGCCGGCGAACACCTTGAGATCCTTGAATTCGGGAATGTGCCGCGCGATCGGATCGCTCGGCTTCCACTTGCCTTCTTCGTACAACATCATCATCGCGACGCCGGTGACCGGCTTCGTCATCGAGTAGATGCGCACGATCGTGTCCATCTTCATCGCCGTATTGCTGGCGATGTCCTGCAGGCCGTAAGCCTTCTCGTGCACGATCTTGCCGTGACGCGCGAGGATCGTCGCCAGGCCGGCGATCTGCTTGTTGTCCACATACGCTTGCATTGCCTTGTCGAGGCGCTGCAGCCGCTCGCTCGAAAAGCCGACCGACTCCGGCTTCGCGCTCGCGATGGCCACGTCGCGCGCCTGGATCGAGCTCGCGGTCAGCAGCAGGGCGATCGCAAAGGAATACAGCGCGCTCGCGCGCGTGGTGATGGTCCGCACGGGTCCCCCCAAGAGTGTTTGTTAGCTTACGGTCCGCGGGCCGTACCAAGGATTCGATCCGCGTCTGCGGCGGCAGTCTAACCAATATTCGATCGTTCGAAAGCCCGCGCCCGCTGTCACAGGCCCAGGCTCAGGCGGGCAGCACCGCGCACGCCCGACGAATCGCCCCAGCGCGCTGGCACGACCTTGCCTTGCCATACATCCGAAAACACGAATTGCCGAACGACATCGGGTACGCGCGCATACAGCTCGGCGACATTCGACAGGCCGCCGCCGAGCACGATCGTGTCGGGATCGAGCAGATTGCAAATCATTGCCAGCGTGCGGCCGAGACGATCGATGTAGTGATCGAGCGCGATCCTGCCGGCCGCCACGCCCGCGCGCGCCGCCGCGACGATCGCGGGTGCGTCGAGGTGCTCGCCGTTGACGGCTGCATAGTCGCGCTGCATGCCGCTGCCTGAAATCCACAGCTCGACGCAGCCGCGCTGGCCGCACCAGCAGCGCGGCGCATCGAGCTCGGCACCGCGCGGCCAGGGCAGCGAGACGTGGCCGATCTCGCCGCCGATGCCGTGCGCGCCTTCGACGAGGCGGCCCTCGATGACGACGCCACCGCCGCAGCCCGTGCCGAGGATGAGTGCGACGGCGCGACGCGACCCGCGCGCGGCGCCGTCGATGACTTCCGACAGCGCAAGGCAGTTCGCATCGTTCGCGATCTGGATGTCTCGGTCGAGCAGCGCGGTCACGTCGGCGCGCAGATTGCGGCCGTTGAGCCAGGTGGTGTTCGCGTTGCGCATCATGCCGGTTCGCGGCGAGATCGAGCCCGGCACGCCCATGCCGATGCTCGCGGCGCGTCCGAGCTGCGCTTCGATCGCGGCGATGAGATCGCGGACGGCCAGGAGCGCGGCATCGTAGTGGCCGGGATTCGGCACTCGGCGTCGCAGCAGAAATTCGCCCCGCGCATCCAGCGCGGCGGCCTCGATCTTCGTGCCGCCGAAATCGATGCCGATCCGCACGGGGTCCATGTTGTCAGTGGACCGTCACGCCGGCCGCGCGCTTCACGGCGGCGCCCATGACTGCCGCTCCGAAAATGCCGACCGCCGCATACGCGCACATGGGCACGAAGAAGGCATCCGCGATGCCGCTCAGGTCCGCGACGCGCGCGAACAGCACGGGCAGCAGCGCGCCGCCGATGATCGCCATGCACAGCAAGCCCGAGGTCGGGGCGGGCGGTGCGCTCGAGTGCTCGAGCGTCAGCGAGAAGATCGTTGGAAACATGATCGAGTTGAACAGGCCGATCGCGAGCGCGGCGCTGGCCGCGACGCTGCCCGCCGTTTGACTGACGAACAAGCACAGCGCGGCCGCGGTGAATGCCGCGATGGCGAGCAGCTTGCCCGCCGCGATCCGGCGCAACAGCGCGCTGCCGATGAAGCGTCCGACCATCGCACTGCCCCAATACAGCGGCAGCAGCGTCGCCGCCTCCTTGTGCGTGGCGCCGAGCACTTCCGGCTGCACGAGGAAACTGATCATGATGCTGCCGATCGACACTTCGGCGCCGACATACAAGAAGATCGCGAGCGAACCGAGCAGCGCCCACTTCGATTTGAACGCCGCGCCGATCGAGCCGCCCGTGAACATGCCTGGCGGCAGCTGACCGACGATGCGCTTGCGCGCGCGCCACAGGGCGATCGCGAGCACGAGAATCACGGCCGCGATGACGACGAATGCCGTCTCGATCTTGGCGAGCGATTCGGCGCGGCCCGCGGCCGACGCTGCGCCTCCCGACTCTTCGGCGAACACGCCGCCTTCGAGGATCAGGCGACCCACGAGATACGGGCCGAGCACGGTTCCAAGCGAGTTGAACGCCTGCGAGAACGTGAGCCGGAAATGTGAGCGCTCGGGCGGCCCGAGCACGGCCGCGAGCGGATTCGCGGCCACTTGCAACAGTGTGATGCCCGTGCCGAGCACGAAGAGTGCGACCAGCACGATCTCGAAGTTGTCCGCGAGCACGGCGACCGGAAACAGCAGGCAGCCGAGAATCATCGTGCCGAGCGCGAGCGAGATGGAGGCCGGCTCGTCGAGGCGGCTCACGATCCACGCCGCTGGAAGCGACACGATGCCGTAGGCCATGAAGAACGCGAACTGCGACAGGAAGGCTTCGGTGAAGCTCAGATCGAAGATCGACTTTACGGCCGGAATCAGCGGATCGATCGTCGAGGTGATGAAACCCCACGCGAAGAAGAGCGTCGTGACGTAGGCAAAGGCGGTGCGCAGCTCCGTCGAACGATCGTCCATGGCGGCTCCGGGATGAGTGAATGCGCTCGGACCATTATGGCGAAAGCGGCCGCATCTTAGCGCGGCGCTCGGGACGAAATGCTAGGGCTCGAGCCGCTCGCCCTCGGGCGGCGCAAACTGACTACATACCTCGCGCAGCCAGTCGCGGAAACGGCGGACTTTCGGCAGATCGAAATTCTGGGCGGGCGCGACGAAGTAGTAAGCATGCTGCTGGCGCACGCTCTGATCCGAGGGACGCACGAGACGTCCGGCCTCGAGATCACCGGCGACGAGCGACCAGCGGGCGAGCGCCAGGCCATGACCCTGCTCCGCGGCCGTGAGCACCGATGCGGAGTCATCGAGCACCGGGCCGCGTTCGAGCCGGCTCGTATCGCCGCCGACGCGCCGCATCCATTCCACCCATGGTTCGCTCGCGCTATGCAGCAGCGGGTACTTGCCGAAATCGGCGATGGTCTGGATGGGGCCAAGCTTGGCGACGAGATTCGGGCTCGCGACCGGAAACACCCAATCGTCGAGCATCTTCTCCGCGCGCGTGCCTGGCCATTCGCCGCGGCCGTAACGCACGGCTGCATGAAAATCCGTACTCATGAAATCGACGATCTCGCGGCTGGCATTGAAGCGCAGGTCGATCTCCGGATGTTTTTGATAGAAATCCCCGAGGCGCGGCAGCAGCCACTTCTGCAAGAAGGACCCGAGGAGGGAGATGTTGAGCAGGCCGCTCGTGCGGTCGTGTCGCAGCTGCTCGACCGCCCGCGATAATTCGCTCAAGCCCCGTTGCACGCCGGGCAGAAGACGCGCACCTTGCGGCGTCAGGCGGACCGAGCGGCTGTGGCGCACGAACAGGGGTGTCTCCAGAAACTCCTCGAGCGACTTGATGTGCGAGCTGATCGCAGCCGTCGTGACGCTGAGTGCGCGTGCCGCGTCCGTGAAGCTGAGATGGGCGGCAACGGCTTCGAAGGCGCGCAGGGCGTTCAGGGGCAGCTTGAGTTGGTCGGACATCGTTCAGATTTGTTTTATCGACCTACCGACAACGCTAGAGTCCTCGCGGAACGTATATCGAATGCGTTAACGATGCAAGGCAAGTCCGGGTGCGCGGGCCCGCTTCCGACGACCGCTGCTATCCGTGCGCGATAGAACGCGAGCGGAGCCAGCGCTGATTCGATTTGCAGGACCAGGAAGCGCAAGCTCGCGTGCCACTCACCCCAACCCTCTCCCTGTGGGAGAGAAGAACGCGGCAGACACACTATGACCGACATGCGCATCGATCCCGCGACCCCCGTCGACATCCGCATCGACCCTGCCACACCTGCCGACGTGCCGACGATCCGCGCCCTCATCGGCGAACTCGCCGAATTCGAACGCTTGCTCCACGAGGCCCAAGCGACGGACGAGCAGCTGCACGAGGCTCTGTTCGGACCGAAGCCGGGTGCCGAGGTCGTCATCGCGCGCATCGGAGCCGAGGTCGCCGGATTCGCGCTGTTCTTTCACAACTTCTCGACCTTCCTGGGCAAGCGCGGCCTGTATCTCGAGGATTTGTTCGTGCGCCCGCGCTTTCGCGGCGCGGGTTGCGGTGCCGCGTTGCTGAAACATCTCGCGAAGCTTGCACTCGAGCGCAACTGCGGGCGGTTCGAGTGGTCCGTGCTCGATTGGAATCAGCGCGCGATCGATTTCTACAAGGCACTCGGCGCGGTCCCCATGAATGAGTGGACGATCTATCGCGTGACGGGCGATGCTCTCGAACGTCTCGGCAGAGACCCACTCCTGTCCAATAACGAACACGCCGAACGGAGAACGTAGTGAAAACTCTTACACAGGTGCTCGCGCTCGCCACACTCATCATTGGTGCGGCTCTCGCCGAAGTGCCGCGCATCGCGCCAGAGCAGCTCGTGGAGCGCATCGAAAAGAAGGACCAGGACGTGGTCGTCCTGGACGTGCGCACGCCCGAAGAGTTCGCGGCCGGTCACGTTCCTGGTGCGAAAAACATTCCGGTCGATCAACTGCCGAACCGGCTCGCCGAGCTGGCTGGCGCGAAAGACAAAGAAGTCGTCGTGTATTGCCGTAGCGGCCGCCGCGCGGAAACGGCGCTGACCACGCTCTCGACACAGGGCTTCACCCGCCTGCGCCACCTCGACGGCGACATGATCAAGTGGGAACAGGATCAACGCCCGATCGAGAAATGACGGCCCTACCTGCTCGGCGGGAAGTCGAGGGTCCGAAAACACACATGAACGATGACTCGGACTCGGACAAGGACCGCTTGATCGAGGAGCTGCGCGCGGCGATCGCGGCGCGCGATGAGTTCATCGCGGTCGCGGCCCATGAGTTGCGCAATCCGGTGACGCCGATCGTCGCGCAGGTGCAATTGGCGCACGCGCGCGCGCGTCGCGAAGGCGTGTCGGAGACGCTCATGAAGAATCTCGACACTCTGCAGCTGGCCGTCGATCACTATGTGCGTCGTGCCACGACCCTGCTCGAGACCACCCGCGTGACCTCGGGCAGCCTGCGGTTGCATCCGACCTCGTTCGATCTGGTCGAGCTCGTTCGCGATTGCGTCCGCAACTACGGCCAGCTGGCGGCGCATGCCGGTTCCGACCTCGACCTGTGCGCGGGCGGCGCGGTCGTCGGCAGCTGGGATCGGCTGGCGCTCGAGCAAGTGTTGGATAATTTGATTTCGAACGCCGTGCGGTACGGGGACGGCAAGCCGATTCGCGTCGAGGTGCGGGAAGATGCGGATCAGGTCGTGATCGGCGTCATCGATCAGGGCATCGGCATCGCGATCAGTGATCGGTCGCGCATTTTCGAACGATTCGAGCGGGCGGTCGGCAATACGACGCGGGGAGGCTTCGGCATCGGCCTGTGGCTCGCCCACAAGTTGGTGCAGGCGCACGGCGGCGCGCTGGAAGTGACGAGCGAACTGGGGCGCGGCTCCAAGTTCTTCGTTCGGTTGCCGCGGCGCACGGCGATCGAGACGGCACAGTAGGAGCAAGTATTCAAGTGATGATCACTGCAACGCCATCGGAAGACCATCGGTTGGCAAGGATAGCGACTGGAGTACCGGGCCTCGATGAAGTCCTGAACGGCGGCTTTTACAAAGGCGCCGTGTACATCATTCGCGGCACGCCGGGCGCGGGCAAGACGATTCTCGCGAATCAGATCTGCTTCCATCATGCGCGCGGCGGCGGCCGAACCCTGTTCGTCACGCTGCTGGCGGAAAGCCATGCGCGCATGCTCCAGCATCTCGAGCAGATGAGCTTCTTCGATGCGGCGATGCTTCCGAAGCACATCTATTACGTGAGCGCATTTCGCGTGCTCGAAGAGAACGGACTCAAAGGACTCATGGAATTGTTGCGTAGGGAAATGCGCGCACACGAAGCGACAGTCCTCGTTCTCGACGGGTTGATCGCGGTCGAGGAAACCAGCACTTCCGATCGTGAGTTCCGTAAGTTCATTCACGAGCTACAAGCGCACAGTGCGGCGGCCGACTGCTGCACGCTGCTGCTCACGAATGGGCGTCGAGGCGAGTATCACCCAGAGCACACCATGGTCGACGGGCTCATCACGTTGGAGGACGTGGCTTACGGCAAGCGCAGGCAGCGTGAGCTGGAAGTGCGTAAATTTCGCGGCTCGGCCGCGCTGCGCGGCCGGCATCCGTTTCGCATCACCGACGATGGGTTGCTGGTGCATCCGCGGCCCGAAGCGCGCTTCCTGCGCAACGACGCGATCGCGTCGCAGGAGCGCCTGAAGACGGGCGTCCCGCAGCTCGACAAAATGTTCAACGGCGGGCTGCTGGCCGGAACGGTCGGCGTCGTGCTTGGTGCTTCCGGCGCCGGCAAGACGACACTCGGCAGTTACTTCCTGAGTGAATCGAGCGCAGCCGAGCCGGGATTGCATTTCGGCTTCTACGAGTCTCCCCGTCAATTGATCGCGAACGCGGCCACGCTCGGTCTTCGCCTCGATCGCAAGATCGACGCTGGGCATCTGCACGTCGTATGGCGGCCGCCCGTGGAGCGCATTCTCGACAGCATCGGCAACGAGATCATCGACACGGTGCGTGCACGCAAGATCAAACGCCTGTTCATCGACGGCTGGGGTGGATTCACCGCATCCGCCGAAACGCCGGAGCGCATCCCGGCATTCTTCGCGGCGGTCTCGAACGAGCTGCGCAGCCTCGGTGTCACGACGCTGTGCGCGATCGAGACACAGAATCTCGTGGGCCCCGAGGTACAGATCCCGATCGCGGGCATTTCCGCGATCACCGAGAACATGATTCTGCTGCGATTCGCCGAGTTCGAGGCGCAGCTGTATCGAGTGCTGTCGATCTTGAAGGCGCGCGGCGGTGCCTTCGACGCGACGCTACGCGAGTTCCGCATTTCGGAGCGTGGCCTCGAGCTTGCCGACAGCTTCGTCAACGCGGAGCGGCTGTTGTCCGGCACTGGGGTGCGCTCGCGCGCTTCTACGAGCAGGAAGCGGGCGAGCGTCTCTCGCAAGCCGAAGCAGACGCGGCGCCAGGGCTGAGTCATGCAGACAGTCCTGATCGTCGACGACGAGTTCGGCGTGGCCGAAGTGCTTCAATCCATTCTCGAAGACGAAGGCTACCGAGTCGTCACGGCGATCAATGGCAAGCAAGGGCTCGTGCGGCTTGCGGAGGTCAGGCCCGATCTCGTCGTGCTCGATTTCATGATGCCGATCATGAACGGCACGAAGATGCTCGCGGCCATGCGCGAGGACCCGATGTTCGCGCGCACGCCCGTCATCATGATGAGCTCGCTCGATGAAGCGAGCGTGCGCGACGCCTGTACGCAGTACACGGTGTTCATGCGCAAACCGTTCCGCGCCGCCTACGTCGTGCAACTCGTCGCGAAGCTGCTGGCGATCTGAGCGGTCGTTCGCGAGCGCAACCACACGCTCCGATAGCGCTGCTCGAAGCGCATCGCCGTCGCGATGCGACCTCTCTGGGGGCAAGCGACTGTTGCAGCTATAGCCTCTTACCCCTTCCCCCGCGTAGCGGGGGAAGGTTGGGATGGGGGTCTTTCAAGCTGGATGTCTCCAACCTAACCGCGCGCTCCCCCTCCCCAGCCCTCGCCCGCTGCGCAGGGGAGGGGGCGGAAGGCGCCCTCGAACTCATCGCGTAGCTCTCGCTCGCGCCCGAAATACCGCGTCGAGAAATGAAACGGCACCGCCACCTTCACGCCCGCGACCCGCGCGATCGCTCCCGACTGCACCGTCATGAGATGTGCCTTGTTCGCCGCATGCGCCGCGTCGGCCGCCATGAAGACGGCTTCGATGAACGCAAGATCCGCATCACGCAAGAACTCGATGAGCGCACGTGAATTCACCTCGTGGCCGGCGACATCGGTCACGTAGCACACGCGCTGCCCTGGCACGAATTCCAATACCTTGCTCGTCAGCTCGCCGAGCGCGAAGGTCTCATCGCGCGAGCCTTCCCGTGTGCGCCAATGCACTCGGATCGGCGTGTCCTCGTCGGCGCCCTCGCGTACCTTGCGCTTCAGCTCGGTGAGCCACGACCCGGTCGGCAGGCCGAGCTCATCGAGACGATTCCTCCAGACGTTGATATGGGTGTGTTCCTCGAATGCGAAGCCGAGCGAGGGCAGGCCGTGGTGATCGAAGGCATGCGTACGCACCTGAAAGTGCGGCGCGCGCAGCAGCACGCCGTCGCAGGCCGTGGCGTCCGGCAGATCCTCGCGTTGGAAGCCGCGGCGCGTGCTGAACCGGGCGCGGCGCAGACCTCCATCGGCACACCATTCATGCGCGAGCACGGTGAACTCGCAGGCGTAGCCGTCGACGAGGTCCCAGGTGTACGCGTGCAGCTTGTGCTCGATCTGATCGAGAAAGTTCGACGGCCCGTAGACGCTGACGCCGGCGTCGCGGCCGAGACAAACGCGCAACAGGTGATCGAAACCGGCGAAGTGATCCATGTGCGTGTGCGATACGAACACATCGGTCACGCGCAGGAGCTTGCGAGTCGGCAGGCGCGTGATGTCGCCGATGTCGAATAGGAGTGCGCGATTCTCGAATTTGAGATCGATGTAGAGACCCGGATCGCCGAACGGCGGATTGACGAGCTCGGCATGAAAGATCGGGCGCATACGTTGGATACGCATCGCGCGGCGGACGGGTTTCCGCAGCGGCACTTTCCGGAAGAGGATTGGAGTGAGGCGGCGCGCACAGTGTGCGCGCTCTTCGCTATTGCCTGGCCGCTTCCGCGCTACCCGTCAGGCGAGCCCGCGATCCGCAGACGAGGGAGCCAGTGCCCGATCCAGATCGGCGAGCAGATCATCCGCGTGCTCGAGGCCCACGGACACACGGAGCAGATTCTGCGGCGTCACCGTATGCGGCCCTTCGACCGATGCCCGGTGCTCGATCAACGATTCCACGCCGCCGAGGCTCGTCGCCCGCGTAAACACCTTCAGCCGCGACACGACCGCGAACGCTTCCTCGCGCCCGCCTGCGACACAGAACGACAGCATCGCGCCGAAGCCGCGCATCTGCTTGCGCGCTATCGCATGATTCGGATGCTGCTCGAGCCCCGGATACAACACGCGCTCGACGCGGGTGTGGGTGCTCAAGTACCGCGCGAGCTTCTCCGCTGTCTCCGTTTGCGCGCGCATCCGACACGACAGTGTCGTCAGGCTGCGGCGCAACAGCCAGCAATCGAAGCCGGACGGCACGCCGCCCGCCGTCGCCTGGTAGTCGCGCAGCTGCTCCGTGACGGCGCCGCGCTCGCGCGTCACGACCGCGCCGCCCATGACATCGCTGTGACCGCCGAAGTATTTGGTGCTCGAGTGCATGACGAGATCGGCACCGTGCTCGAAGGGCCGCTGCCAGATCGGCGTCGCGAACGTGTTGTCGACGCACACGAGCGCGCCGCGGTCATGACCGAGCTCGGCGATCGCCGCGATGTCGCTGATGTTGAGCATCGGGTTCGACGGCGTTTCCACCCAGACGAGACGCGTCTTGTCCGTGAGCGCCGCGCGCACGGTGTCGAGGTTCGTCATATCGACGAAATCGTAGCGAACGCCCATCGGTCCGACGATGTCGCGCAGCTGCTTGGCCGTGCCGTGATACACCTCGATCGGTGCAATGACGTGATCGCCCGGCCGAAGCAGGCTGAACACCGCGAGCGAAGCCGCGGCTCCGGAGGCATACGCCGTTGCATCGGCGCCGCCTTCGAGCGCGGCAATGCATTGCTCCAGCGCCCGGCGCGACGGATTGTCCGGGCGCGTGTAGGAGAACCCGCGCGAATACTCGCCATTGGCATCGCGCTCGAACGTCGTGCTCAGATGCATCGGCGGCGCGACGGCCCCCGTTGCGGCATCCACTTCGCGTCCGACATGCACCGAAACAGTTTCAAGCTTCATGGCGCCTCCTGGTCGAGCCGCAAGTGTAGCGGCTTCGAGGGCACCGGTGCTGCCGACTCGATGGCGGGCGGGATGAGCTTGTACATCACCGGCGTGACCACGCGCGCGACCAGCGTCGAGGAGATCAGCCCGCCGATGATCACCCACGCAAGCGGCGAGTACAGACCCACGTTCTGCAGTGCCAGCGGCAGCATGCCGCCGATCGCGGTCGCGCTCGTGAGCAGGATCGGCAGGAAGCGGATCTCGCCCGCGCGTTCGATCGCCTCGTCGAGCGGCATGCCTTCCGCGCGCAGACGATTCGTGAAATCGACGAGCAGGATCGAGTTCTTCGTCTCGATGCCGATCAGCGCGATGAAGCCGATCATCGCCGTGAACGAGATCGTGTTGCCCGTCAGCGCGAGCATGATGATGCCGCCGGCAATGCCGAACGGCACCACGGTGAGCACGATCAGCGTGCTCTTGAAGCTGCCGAACTCGAGCACGAGGATCGCGATGATGCCGAGCAGCGCGACGATGCTCGCGACCCCCAGGCCGCCGAAGCTTTCGTTGCGGCTTTCCAGCTCGCCGCCCGGGACGTAGGAGTAACCGCGCGGCCATGCCATCCGATCGAGCTGCGCGAGCACGGCTTGTGTAACGCGATCCGTGTTGAAGCCGTTCTGGACCTGCGCATTGATGATGACGGCGCGCTCGCGGTTGTAGCGATGGATCTCCGTCGGGGCGGACGCGAATTCGATGCTCGCGAGCTGACTCACCGGCAGCGCTCCGCCGCCCAGGGTCGCTACCCGCACTCGATCGAGCGCGTCGAGATCGGGCCGCCCGCTCATCGGCGTGCGCACGACGATGTCGTACTGCTCGCCGGACGTGTCCTTGAACCGGCCGGCGGGCAGGCCGGACACGCTCAGGCGCACCGCGCGATCGAACTCGATCGTGGGCACGCCGAGCAGCGCCGCCTTCTGTGAATCGACATTCAGCTTGATGTTCGTGCGGCTGACACGCACGGGATTCACGACGTCGCGTGTGCCCGGCGTCTCCTTCACCAGCTTCTCCACGCGCGCGGCGAGCGCTTGCAGCTCATCGAGATCGGCGCCGATGAT
>JAEYXD010000151.1 GCA_023428645.1 Pseudomonadota bacterium | reverse complement strand
CGACGGTGACGGCGCTGTACGAGGGTCGTGTGATCGCGGTGCAGGTCTATCCGCATCGAGATGCCGCCGGGCGGCCCGTCATGGAATCGCTGCGGATCGAGGAGGGCCGCCTCTTCAGGGCCAAGATCGATGGGGCGCGGGAGCTGCTCGAAGCGCAGCAGTGAAACCGCTGAGAGTGTCTGGGCGCGAGTCGTGAGACTTGCTGAAGCTCCGGTCCGCCTTCCGTCAGGGAGGGGCTCACGCCCCTCCCTGCATTTCCTTGCATCGTCCGATCAGAAGCGCTTCCTCAAGCCCACTTCGAACACACGACCGAGCGGATTGCCGTTCGTGTAGTCGTAGTTGTATTGGCTCGGCGCGTCCGACGGATCCTCGTCCAGCACATTCTGGATGCTGCCCGTGATCGTCGTATCCCAGGGCAGCTGGGCGCGCACGATCAGGTCGTGTTGGATGAAGTCGTCGGTCTTGCCGAGTGGGCGCTGTCTCCAGCCGCTGGGTTGGCTGGCGTCAGGCACCCACTCGTTCGCCGGCGTGCTGAATGCCGGCGACGTACCCGCCGTGAACCTCGTCTGCAACCGGAACGTGATGTCCGAGATGTTGTACGAGAGGAAGAAGTTCGCGCGCGTCTTCGGGTACGAGAAGAACTGCGAGACCAAGTCGTGCTTACCAGCGCGATCCTCGGGTGCCGCGAAGATGACGTCCGGGGCGCCGTTCAGCGTGAACGCACCGCGCGCGAATCGCTGGAGGTACGTGCCTTCGACGCCGACGGCTGCATCGCCGTTGAACATCGACCAGTCGTACTGCATGCGAACGTCGAAGCCGGACGTCTTGGTTGTCGGTCCATTGACGTCCAGGACGTTGATGCGCAGCACGTTGTCGGCAGTACAGTTGCCACCGGCGAACGTGAAGCGTGCGCGCAGCGCCGGTAGCGTCTGGCACGGATGGTTGGCAGCCGTGGGCGACACGCCGGTCGGGAACATCGACGCGAACAGACGGGCCGAGCTCTCCGTCGTCAACTCGCCCTGGAACTCGAAGTTGAAGTAATCGACGCTGGCGGTGAACCCGCCCAAGCTGACGAGGAGGCCGACGTTGAAGGTATCGGCCGACTCGGGCTTCAGGTTCGGGTTACCGCAAGTCTCGGTGCCGCGGTAGTTGCCGGCGATGTTCGCGACGCCGGTGCGGCAACGCGGATCCGTCTGCGACAACCCAGGTGCGCGGAAGGTCGTACCGACCGAGCCGCGCAGCGCGAGCCAATCGAGTGCCTGCCAACGGAGTGCGAGCTTCGGATCGGTCGTCGAACCGATGCCGCTGCCGTAGTCTTCGAAACGGCCGGCGATGTTCGCGCTGAATGAATCGAAGATCGGGATGTTGACCTCGGCGAAGACCGCATAGACGTCGCGGCTGAAGGTGGCATCGGTGTTCGAGCCGAAGAAGATCAGCGGGCCAGCCGGCGCGCCGCAAACGGGGGTGCCGTCATCGACGGAGTCGACGCAAGGCGTGGTCTTGGCGTCGAAGAGATCGCCGTACTCTTCCTTGTTCTCGTCCCAGCGGTACTGCCCGCCGACGGCCCAGCCGATGTTGCCACCGGGGAGCGAGAACGGCAGCTCGCCGCTTAGCACGCCGTCCCACACGAAGATCTGATTCGTCGTGCCGTTCGTGTAGTTGCCGTACAGCCACTCCACGAGCTTCGGATTGTTGACGAGCGCCGGGTTCACGTTGCCGCGGTAGTACGGATTCAACTGCCCATTGACCCTGCTGCGCTCGAGGCCGTTCGTGAACGGGTTGAAGTAGTAACAACCGACGGCCGCGTTGCCCGCCTGGCTTGGGTCGCGCGTCGTGCAAGGCGCTTCGCCGGCCAGGCTGCCGAAGCCGTTCAGCGCGAGCTGAATGTTCGTCACCAGCAGATCGTTCGTGTTGATCTTCGACTCCGCGCGCATGTACGTCACCGCGGTGTCCCAATTGATGTCGTTTGACGTCGTGCCTTTCAGGCCCGTCGAGAAACGGAATGCATCTTGTTGGACGTTCTGATGGTCGGCGCCGTCCGGGTTCGTCGGGTGGCCCGCGAACGTGAGCGCACGAAAGCCGGTCTGGTGCATGTCCACGCCGTGACCGGTTGGAGAGATCGCGCCCGCCAGCCCGGCGCAGATGCCGGCGGCGTTGGCCAGCGGGGTGGAAGCGCAGGTGGCTGCGAGGTCCCTGAGTCCCGGGTGATAGTTCGGGACGTTGTAGGGCACGGCGAAGTTCAGTCGACCAGGCGTTGCCAGCGACCCCGAGGTGCCGCCCTCAGAAGCAGCGGAGGGGAACTGCGTCATCAGGTTCGAAGGTGATAGACGCTGATCATGCACCTGGTCGCGTGCCCACGCGATTTCGGTGTGCAGCTCGACGCTGTCGCTCAGGTTGATGTTGGCTTCGCTGTAGAGCTGATAGTGATCTTCGTCATTCACGAGATCGTTGTAGTTCGAGAACTGATAACGGCAGGTGTTGGCATTCGCGGTGTCCGTCGTCGGGGCGCCGGCCGTCGTCGAGCCGACGGTGAGCTGTCCGCCGAGCTCCGTACAACCGTTGTCACGGAATTGCGGCCGGAGCGCCGCTGTCGCGCCGTTATTGATGTTGTAGAAGCCCGGGTTGCTCGCGCCGGTCCAACCGCCGTACGTGGCATCTTCATAACGCGAGATCGCCCAGTCGCGCTCGTGGATGTCCATCCGGCTGCGGGCGCGATAGCCCATCGTGAACAGCAAATTGCCGTTGTCGAATTTCGAGCCCCAGGCAACATTGGCGTTGTAATCGCCGTCGGAGCCGTCGATGTAGCTGTACTCGCCGTCGATCTCCAGGCCATCGAGATCGGTGCGCGTCAAGAAGTTCACGACGCCGCCGACCGCGTCGGAGCCGTACGTGACGGCCGCGCCGTCTTTCAGCATCTCCATGCGGCCCACGGCCGCCTGCGGAATGAAGTTGAGGTTGTAGCCAGCTGACTGCGGATTGATCGCGAGGCGGCGTCCGTTCATCAGCACGAGCGTGCGTGCCGCGCCGAAGCCGCGCAAATTGATCGAGGCCGTGCCGGCGCCGCCGCTGTAGCGATTGCTCTCGCCGATCGCGGAACCGGATGCCGTAATGGTCTTCACGAGCTGCACGACCGTCGGCGCACCCTGCGCTTCGAGATCCTCGCTGCTCAACACGTCGACGGGGAGCGCAGCGTCCTCGGGTGTACCGCGAATGTAAGAGCCGGTGACGACG
This sequence comes from Pseudomonadota bacterium, assembly GCA_023428645.1. GTDB lineage: Bacteria > Pseudomonadota > Gammaproteobacteria > Steroidobacterales > Steroidobacteraceae > Steroidobacter. The sequence goes on along the minus strand of JAEYXD010000151.1, from coordinate 3,750 downwards.
ACTGTCTCGGGGACTTCTGAGAGAGTCGCTTGCTGCGCGTGTGCGCTAGCGGCGATCCCCAGTCCCAATAGCGATGCCACGGCGATGCGCAATGGCATGGAACCCCTGCTTTCGTTCTGCTTCAACATGAGTACTCCAGATTGATTAGCCAGTTCTCATAGATGTCTCACGCAGGCGCCCGCTAGCGCGGCAAGACTGCGTGCCGAAGCAACCAATAGGGGAGGACGAGCGAAGCCATGCGCCCTGAACGCGCACGCTTTCTCCATGAACAGACCAGAGTCTCAATTCCAGTGTCCCCCAAAATCGGTCAGCGGCTTTTTTGATTTGTTGTTGTGCGTGGATCGAATGCCGCTTTCGAATCCACCGACATCATAATGCGCGGATTTGAAAAATGCTGCGCTGTGGACATCACAACGTGAAGAATTGATTAGCACCGGGACGCAACGAAGTAATCTTGCGCCGCCGGTGCGTGCGTGCCCGCACCGCGATGTCATCGTCGATGCTCTGCGCGTACTGACAAGACAAAGTGCGACGCAGTGGACGAGTCAAGAGTTTGCGCGGCCTCTGCTCAGGCGCCATGTCTTTCGTTTCGCGGAATCTGGTTTCGCTGCAGCGAATCTGGCAGGGACGCTCGCGCGCCGGAGTGCCGAAGTTCTCGCGCCGTCGCAGTCCTGCTATCGTCCGGCTCGCGCGCCATTTCCGGAGGTCATTGCCATGCGTCACGGCCATGTGCTTGCGCTGCTCGTGCTCGTCGGTGCGTGCACCGTCGTCAAGATCCATCCCGGCGACACGGAGTCGATCGAATACGAGGGCGATGCGGCCGTTGCCCAAGATCTCACGACGCGCGCCTGCCGTCGTGCGGGTCAACAGAGTGCGGAAATCATCTCGACCGTGAACAAGGATGCGTCGCTGCCCGCAGGCCAGGGCCGGCAGGTCACGACGTTCCGCTGTTCGTCGTCCGCGCGCCCCCAGTGAGACAGCGGCGCTAGTCACCGCGGCGCTACTTGGGATCGCGATCGCCCAGGACGCCGACACCGCCTTTGTATTTCACGTCCTGCAGCTGGACGCGAACGTTGTCGGGATCGGTGAAATACAGCTCCTTCGTGTCGCCGCGCATGCGGATGTTGCCTGTCACGCCGCGTTCGGTGAGCCGCTGCAACGTCGCGTCAGCGTCGAAGTCTTCCATACCAAGACAAAAGTGGTGGATCGAGCCCGAGCCGGCTTGCCCGGCCGGGTAGATCCCCAGGAAGCCCGCGCCCGCATTCAAATTGATGCCGGGGCTTTGCTCCGTCAGCACTGGCATGCCGAGCAGGTCCTGATAGAAGCGCACGGATTTCTGCACGTCGGGGACGAAGATCGACACGTGATTCAGCTGTCGCACCGTGCCGATAGGCGCCTGCGCCTGCGCTTGCGATGCGGCCGACGTCGAGTTCGCCGCCGCAACCGCGGTCAACGCGACGAGGAGTTGCCGCCGGGTCAGATGACCATGTTCGTAGCGGCTGAGGAGCTGATCGAAGTCGTCGTTCATGGCATCTCCCGAGGTGTTGGGTCGAGGGGTCTCAGTCGTCGTGCGTGTCGCCGTCGTCGACGTCACGCACACCGCGCAAGTGTCGCCGCGATGCTACGCCGCGACAACGTCGGGAAAGTTTTCGCGGACGTGCCGATTCGTAACACGCGTGAGAGGATGCTGCCCGCGACTGTAGATGAAAGGCACGAGCTCACGAGGGGAGATCGCATTGAGAATGTCGACGCGAGCATGAGTGCTTCAGAATCCATTGCTGGCGCGTGGGGGCCATTCGCTCGCATCGCGCGCGCACTCGAGAGACTGCCGTGGCTCATTCCGCTGATCAGCTTCCTCTCGGGGGCGGTCGGCTTCCTCATGGTGAAGCGCGGCATCCATCTGGCGCGCATCATCGCCGCGATCGCGCTCGCGGGTTGGTTGTGGCTGCTCATCGAGCCGCTCGTGCGCCGCTTCCTCGAGCGTCGTCGCGCTGGCATCGGCAAGTTCGTCTCGAACTTCCTGACGCAGACGCTGCAGCAGGAGATGCTGTTCTTCGCCCTGCCGTTCCTGTTCGGCGCGGCGCAGCGCGACGTCGGGCAGATCGTGTTCGTGGCCATCGCGGCCGGCGCGGCGCTGCGCGTGGGCGCTGGATCGTCGATGTCAGAACGCCGCAAGGGCAGCTGCTCGAGCGCCTGCGATTCACCGTCATCTAGCGCTCGATAGGGAGCAATCCCGGATGAAACGCGCGGACGTGCGCGCACGCATAGAAAGGAGTACAACGCCTCCATGCCCGCCCGCGCTCTCTGTTCGTTGGCCGCAGCCACGCACGGAGGCGAGCGTCGCCGCGGAGAACCTCTGCCGTCGCGCATGCTGTTCGCGCACGCGATCGCTCGGGCGGCACGCCAGGGTGCCTCTTCCGCTAGTGGCGAGTCTGCTTGCGGCGTGACCGGCGGCGACCACGGCTGCGTGAAGGCTGCTCTTCCGCGGTGTCAGCGCCCAGCAACGTCGGCGTGAGCTCCCTTTCGGCAATCGCAGACAGCCGCTCGTCGAGCGTCTTGCCTTCCTTCAACGCGCGCTCCATCGCCTTCACGGCGTTTCTCTGTCCGGTGGCCTGCGCGAGCGACCGGGCGGTTCCCCAGGCCGCGATACAGTAGTGCTCCGTCTTCTGGATGCCGGCCGTCAACACCGCATCCCGGGCCGCTCCGGGTTGCATGCGTTGCACGTGCTCACGCGTATCCTTGATCAGCCCTTCGGCCGCACTGTTCTTGGCGCCGCGCGCGCCACCGTCGAGCGCATCCAGCGCCGAGCTCACGTCTTCGATCAGACGTTCGCCCTGCTTCATGCGCTGCTCCATCATGCGTCGCAACGCGCCGCTCTCGACGACTTTCGCGAAACGCGGCAGCTCGCGCGCGAGCTGATTCTCCGCGCTGTGGATCTGCTGCAGCTCCATCATCAGCAGGGTGGAGCCGTTCGGCGATTCCTGGCGACCGCGTCGGGTGGATTTGCGCTTCGTTGCCATACGGACTCTCCTTCACAAGTGGCGAATCGATGACGCTCTAACGATTGCGAGCTGTGCTCGTTCCGTGTTCGTGTGCGAGAGGCAATCCGCGTAAGCGTTGTACGGTTGTTTGTCGGCGTAGCCGCGGTGGTCAGTGCGCGCCGTCGCCTGCAGCATGCAGGTGATCGGAGTCCTGAACTGGCTTTGCGGTTTCGTGCGGACAACGTGGAACTCACACTGGCCGCCGGTCTTGCGTTCACACGCGCACCGCAAGGCGCGTGGTTACGGTGGACGACAGCAGTGCAAAACGAGCGCGTCGGCGCGGAGCTTGTGGGTCGATTCGCGCGCTACATCGCGCAAGCGCACGAGTGTGTCGAGATCGCCATGATGGACGCGCAGGCCGCGTGCCGGCGCGACATCTCAGTGATCGAACGCGACCGATTCGACGGGACGGCGCTGCTTACCGGTGCGCCGCGCCGCGCCGCTGAGAGCGTCAGCGAGCGCGTCGTCGCGGTGTGTCACGTGCCGCTCGAACGCTCGGCGGTCGCCATGCGCGATCTCGAGTGCTTCCGCAATGTGCTGCAGTTCGCGCCGGCGGGCGTGTTGTGGCTATCGCCCGCTAGACCCGGCGGGCGCATTGCCCCGACATCTTTCGCACGCCTGCTGACGCAGGCCGGTTTGCGTGCCTCGTTCGCGGGCGATGTGCGGGACCTGCGCGGCGGCTGCGCGGGCCGAATCGCAATCTTCGAGC
>JAEYXD010000138.1 GCA_023428645.1 Pseudomonadota bacterium | reverse complement strand
CTCGGCCTGTCGATCGTGCGGCGGCTCGTCGAGATGATGAACGGCGCCGTGGGCATCGAGAGCGAGCTGGGCAAGGGCTCCTCGTTCTGGTTCACGCTGCCGCTCGATGAGGCGGCGAACGGCCGCGCCGGTCCGATCGAACTGCATCGGCTCGGCCGGCGGGTGCTCATCGTCGACGATCACGAGACCAATCGCCGCGTGCTCGCCGGTCAGCTCATGCATGCGGGCTACGAAGTGAGCCTCGCGAAGACGGGTCAGGAAGCGCTGCAGCTGCTGCGCCAGGGGCGCGCCGACAATCATCCGTACGACATCGTGCTCGCCGACTATCAGATGGAGGACATGGACGGCGCCGCGCTCGGCGAGCGCGTCAATGCCGATCCCCACTTGTCGAGCGCGCGCATCGTCATTCTCACCTCGCTCGACCGGCACGGTGACATCCGCAGGTTCGCCTCGCTCGGTTTCGCGGGCTATCTGACGAAGCCGGTGCGGGCCCGTGAGCTGTTCGAATGCCTCGACCGCGTGCTCGCGCGCGAGGCGAAGGAATGGCACCTGCAAAGCCAGCCGATGGTCACGCGCGGCACGCTGATCGGCACCGAGCCGCAACACCGCTACGCCGGGCACGTGCTGCTCGTCGAGGACAATCCGGTGAACCAGAAGGTCGCCGTGCGCTATCTGGAGCGCATGGGTTGCCGCGTCCGCGTCGCGGACAACGGCGCGGAAGGCGTGAAGGCATGCCGCGAGGGGCGCTTCGATCTCATCTTGATGGATCTGCAGATGCCGGTCATGGACGGGCTCACCGCGACTCGCTGCATTCGCGAGCTTACGGGCGGCGCGCATACGACGCCGATCGTCGCGCTCACCGCGAATGCCATGAGCGGACAGCTGGAACGATGCATGGAAGCAGGCATGAACGGCTTCTTGACGAAGCCCCTCGAGATCGCGCGCTTGCACGAGACGCTCGAGACATATGGATTGGCGGTGCAGGCCGGCCCAGGCACTGCGACGGGAGCGAAGGCGGTGGGCGCACCGATCGATCTGGCGCGACTGCACGAGATTACCGACGGCGATCCGGAGTTCACGCACGAGCTCGCCGCGACCTTCGTGGCGAGCGGCGAGCAAGTGCTGAGCGAGATCCATCACGCGCTCGAAACGCTGGATCGCCCGGCCCTCGGCCGCGCGGCTCACAAGCTGAAGGGTGCGAGCGCGAACATCCATGCGGAGCCGCTGCGCGAGCTCGCCTATGCGGTGGAGACGCACGCGACCGACCTCGATCAGCAGCGGCTGCGCGAGCTCGTGAACGACTTACGCAAGGCATTCGCCACCGCGGCGGAATTCTTGAAGGAGCAGGCACCGCCACCGGCGGCGAAGGCGGGATGACACCGCGCTCGAAGCGCGGTCGCGAGTGCTAGCCCATCGACTCCGTCGTGACTCGATTGCGGCCCGCCGCCTTGCTCGCGTACACGCCGGCATCGCATTTCGCCATCAAGGCATCGAGCGTGGCCTCGCTCGGCACCGCCTCCTGCCATCCGGATGCGCCGAAGCTCGCCGTCACCTCGAAGGTGGTCGCGCCGAGCGAGAACGGCGCCGCTGCCACTTGCGCACGCAAATGCTCCGCCGCGATCGCGCCGCGCGCGACATTCGTCTCCGGCAGCACGACGACGAATTCCTCGCCTCCATACCGGGCGACCCAGTCCGACGCGCGCACGGCCTGGTGCAAATTGCCGACGAACCACTTCAGCACTTCATCGCCGATGTGATGCCCATGCGCATCGTTGATCTTCTTGAAGTGATCGACGTCGCACATGACGACCGCGAGCTGTCGGCCATAGCGAGCGGCCCGATCGATCTCTCGCGGCAGTTGCTCCATCAAGTAGCGGCGGTTGTACACGCCCGTGAGCGGGTCCGTGATCGAGAGTCGCCGATTCTCCTCGTTCGCGTGGCGCAACGAGCGTTCGAGCGTGACGATCCTCCGTCCGGTATTGAGTCGCGCCATGAGCTCGGGCTCGATCACGGGCTTCGTCAGATAGTCGTCCGCGCCGGCCTGCAGGCCGGTCACGACGTGTTCGATCGCGTCACGGGCCGTCAACAGAATGATGTAGACGTACGCCTTGTTCTGGAGCGCGCGCACGGCGCTGCACAGGGCGATGCCGTCCATCTCCGGCATCTCCCAATCGGTGATCATCAGCTGGAAATCGCCGGTCTCGAGCTTCGCGAGCGCCTCGCGGCCATTGCCGGCGGTTTCGACCTCATACCCCGCCCGCTTCAAGAGCCGGGCCATGATGAGCCGCTGCGTCGGTTCGTCGTCTACCAGCAGAATCCGCCAGGAGGGCGACGCCGTGGATGCAGGGGTGGCGGGGTTGGAATCGATCATGCCGGAAGATCGTAACCTTCCAGCGTATGGGGCGCCACCCGCCCGCGGCCCCGATCAGCGGCCGCAGAGGTCCACGTCCCCGTTCAACGTTTTCACTCTTACACGGGCGCTGCCCTCGCCGCGCGTGAAATTCAGGTCGTGACCCGGGCCGCGCTCGCGGCTGCGCACTCGCTCATCGCCATAGCAGCTCGTGATGTCGCCGTTGAACGTGTGGATATCGAACGCCGCATCGACCGTGCCGAGAATCTTCAGGCTCACGTCGCCGTTGATCGTCTCGATGTCGAGCCGCGCGGTGCTCGGCAGCTTCGTCACGACGCCCATGTCACCGTTCGTCGTGCGCAGCCGCGCGCGTGTCAGCTCGTTCGCTTCGACCGTCAGGTCGCCGCTCACGGTTTCCACCTCGATCTCGCCGCCGATCTTTGCGAGCGTGATGTCACCGCTCACGGTCGTGACCGTGTAGGCCGCCGGCTGCGCGCCCGTGCCGGTCACGAGGATGTCGCCGCTGATCGTCTTCACCTGCAGATCGTCGCCGCTCGCTTCCGAATGGATCGTGCCGCTCACCGCCGTCAGCCATTGCGCGCCGCGAATTCCATCGACCTCCTGATCCGCGCTCACCGTATTCACGCGCAGCGTGCTCGCCTCCGGAATACGCACGACCAGATCGGAATCGCCGCCATTCGAGCGATTGCGCGGCAGCACGACGCGAATCGTCGTACGGGCCCCTTGGGTCGTGAACTCGAGCCGCTCGGCATCGCTGTCCAACTCGGCGCGGACCTCGACCTCCGGGCGATTCCAGCCCCTGACGCGCACCGAACCCGCGACATTGACGATTTCCACCTCGCCGCGCGGATCGGCCGGCCCGCGCCGTTCGACCGTCTCGGCCGATCCCGTCGTCGCGATCAGCGACAACGTCCCGGCCAGCGCCACGTTCAAGAGGAGTTTCGAAGCTCGAGCGTTCATAGGTCGGTTCCCGCTGCGGCCGTCGCGGCCATCGTATTCACGTCGGACAACAAGGCCATTTCACGTTGATAGGTCGAGACGAGCAGGTCCTGCAGTAGCGGATCGCTCGGATACTGTGCGAGCGTCGCGGAGAGCTCGCGCGCCGAGCGGCGCAGATCCGCGATGTCGCGCTCGACTTTCGCGCGCACGACCGGCGGCAGGCTCTGCACGCGCTGCGCGAACTCCGCATCGAGCTGCACTCGCGCCTCCTCGTAGCTCTTGCCCAGTCCCTCGTGACCATCGAAACGCACCGGCATCGACGGCAGCACGGGCTGCAGCTGCTGCGTCGCTTCGTTGCGTGCCTGCACGATGCGGTCCTGCATCGAGCTTTGCACGACGAAGAACGTGACGAGCGAGGACGCCACGACGAGCACGACGGCCGCGGCCAGTTGCAACCACCGCTGGGTGGGTACCGGCGCTCGCACCGGGGGCAGGTCCGCCTCGATCCGGGCCTTGATCTCGGGCCACAGATCGCGCGACGGTTCCGCTTGCCGCGGCAACTCCGCGAACAGACTGTCGAGTGGATCGCGCGAGTGATTCATGATTCGAGCTCCGGCAGTCCCAACCGCTCGCGCAGCAACTTGCGGCCGCGGTGCAATTGCGCCTTGCACGTGCCGACGGCGATGCCGAGCATGTCGGCGACTTCTTCATGGCTGTAGCCGTAGACGGCTTGCAGGACCACGACGTGGCGCGAGCCTTCGGGCAGCGTTCCGAGCGCCTTTTCCATGTCCATCACGTCCGCGCTATCGGCGGCGACCGTGCGATCGGCGACGTTCTCGAACACGTCCTCGTCCTCGTCGGAGGGCGGCAGCGCGCTGCCTTCGCTGCGAGTGCCGCGGTTGCGGGCGTACGTGAGGACCTCGTTGACGGCAATCCGGTGCAGCCACGTGCCGAAAGCGCTGCGGCCTTCGAAGGCCGCCAGATTCCGCCACGCCCGCACGAACGTCTGTTGCACGCAGTCCTCCGCGATCTCTCGCTGCCGAGTCATCCGCAAACACAGTCCCAGCACTTTTCCGCTATGCAACCGATACAAGCGCTCGAAGGCGCGCATATCGCCGCCACGGGCGGCCGCGACGAGCACGGCGTCGGAAATCGACGCCGGCTCAGCCGTTCGGGCTGCGTCCGGGGCTCGCGGTTGCAGGTTCATCGAGGTGTTGGATGCGCCGGCGCCCCCACTGGTTTAAGGCGTGTCGGGAGCGCCGCTCGCGAAGCATGGCCGCGAGTGACGAGGGACGTCCAGGGGCGCGTTCGGCCGGCCATGCGGCCGGGCCTGGTCTACGGGCCGCGGGCTATTGTTGTTTGGCGTTCCACTCGCGGGCCGTCTGTTCGAGGCTGGCCCCCGTCATCGGCCGGCCGATGTAGTACCCCTGGGCTCGATCACAGCCGACGCTGTCCAGGAAGTCGAGCACTTCCGGCGATTCGACGCCTTCCGCGCAGGCCGTGAGCCGCAGCTTGTGTGCGAGCAGCACCATCGTTTCGACCATCGTACGCGCGTCCTCGTGCTCGAACACGTCGCGCACGAACGAGGTGTCGATCTTGAGCTCGCTGAACGGCATCAGGTACAGCTGCTTGAGCGAGGAATAGCCCGTGCCGAAATCGTCGATCGACAAGCCGAAGTTCTTCACGCGCATGCGGGTCAGCACGTCCATCGTCGTGCCCGGATCGAACATCGCCGCGCTTTCCGTCACCTCGAAGATGATGCGGCGCGCGTCCGCGCCGATCTGCGCGGCCATGCGCGCTACATGGTCCGGAAACGACAAGTCATTCAAGAGCTGCGGCGAGAGATTCACGGCGACCGACAACGACAGCCCGGAGGTGTCCCAGGCCCGGCATTGCGCCAGCGATATTTCGAGCACTTGCTCGGTGAGCCGGCGGATGAGCCCGTTCTTTTCCGCGATGGGAATGAAACGCGCCGGGGACACGGGACCGAGCTGCGGATGCCGCCACCGGGCCAGCGCTTCCACGCCTTCGACGATCCAGCGCCCGCTCGCCACCCGGGTGGCCTTCGGCTGGTAATGCACTTCGATCTCGCGCTTGTCGAGCGCGCTCGCGAGCGACTCGGGCGTGATCGGCGTATCGCCGCGAATGCAGCGACGCAGCGTCGCCTCCAGATCCGCGAGCAGGATCGGCTTCTGCAGCGCGCCGAGCATGTTGAGCCCTTGCGCACGACCGATCTGCTCGGCCGTCGCGAGTACGCGCTGGTCCATGCCGCTCGCGACGAGCACTTGCGCCTTGCTGCCGCGCTCGCCGAGATAACGCAGCAGCTCGATGCCGTCGGCACCGGGCATCTGCAGATCGAGCACGACGACCGTGGGTTGGAATTCCTGCACGGCGCGTCGAAACGCATCCGGCTCCGTCACCGCGCACGTCTCGAAACCGAGCACCGCCGCCGCTTCGGAAATGAACTCGCACAGATCGGCCTGGTCGTCGATGACGAGCAGCCTGTTCATCCTTTCAAGCAACGCGTGCCTCCTGGTCCAATACGTAGCGGATCCGTAACGCCAATTCCTCGTTTCGATACGGCTTGTGGATGATGTCCGTGGCCGACAGGCCCGCCGTCCCGCTCAGGGCGTTCGCATCCACATAGCCTGTCGTGAATAGCACCTCGATGTCAGGACGCAGTTCACGGGCCCGCTTCGCGAGCGTCGGCCCGAGCACCCCGCCGGGCATCATGACATCCGTGAACAGCAGGTCGATGCGCTCCGAACCGGACAGAATCTTGAGGGCGGTCTGGGCGTTGGCGGCAGCCAGCACCCGATAACCGAGCTGGCCGAGCGCGGTCACGACCGTCTCGCGTAAATCGGCGTCGTCTTCGACGACGAGGATCGTTTCGTTGCCGCCCGGGGCGGCTTTCGTGACGATCGTGTCCTCGCGGTCGTCCTGCGTTTCCTGGCTGCGCGGCAGATAGACCCGCACGGTCGTTCCCTGCCCGAGCTGACTTTCGATCGTCGCGACCCCGCCGGACTGTTCGGCGAACCCGTGCACCATGGCCAGGCCGAGGCCGCTGCCCTTGCCGGATTCCTTCGTCGTGAAGAACGGCTCGAAGACCCGTTTCAGGATCTCGGGCTCGATGCCCGTGCCGGTGTCGCTCACGCTGATCGATACATATTCTCCGGGCTCGATCTGCGGATGGTCGCGACAGAAGGCCGCGTCGAGCACGAGGTTTTCGCAGCGGACCGTCAAGCGGCCGCCTTGAGGCATCGCGTCGCGCGCATTGATCGCGAGATTCAGAATGGCATTCTCGAATTGGCCCGCATCGACGCGCACGTGCCAGAGATGCGGCGCTTGCACCACGCGCACTTCGATCGAGTCGCCGAGCGTCCGCTGCAGCAGATCGTTGAACGCGCTCAGCTGTCGATTCAAATCGAGCACCGTCGGATCGAGGATCTGCCGGCGCGCGAACGTCAGCAGCCGCCGCGTGAGATCCGCGCCGCGCACCGCGGCGCGCATCGCCGTGTGCACCTTGCGCGCGAGGTTGGGCGTTTCCGCGACGCTACGTTCGAGCAGCTGCAGATTGCCGAGCACGACGCCGAGCAGATTGTTGAAATCGTGCGCGATGCCGCCGGTGAGCTGGCCGATCGCTTCCATCTTCTGCGCTTGCAGCAGGCGCGCCTCGAGGCGCTTGAGCTCCGTGAGATCGTAGACGATCACGAAGAAGCCGCGGACCTCGCCGCCCGCCGCCAGTTTCGGCACGAAATGCGTTTGCCAATCGCGCGGGCTGCCGTTGCGCAGACCCGAGTGCGTGAGACTGGTGTTCTCGCCGCGCAGCGCCGCCTCGACATGCGGCTGCACGGCGTCGAGGAAGTCCTTCGAGGCGGCATCGTGCAGACGGCGGCCGAGCAACGCGTCGCGCGACGTGCCGAACCATTCGACCATCGATTGGTTCGCGTACGTCAGCCGTAGGTCCCTGTCGATATAGGCCACCATCGTCGGCATCGCATCCAGCGTGAGCTCGAAGAAGTCACGCGTCTCGATCACCTTGAGTTCCGTCTGGATGCGTTCGGTGACGTCCTGATACGTCCCGTGCAACCGCACCGTCTTGCCGTCGCGGCGCTCGACCTTGAGGATGATGCGCAACCATAGATGCCGGCCGCGCGCGCTCGTGATGCGCAATTGCAGATCCGCCGACCGCCCCGTGGCGATCGCCGCCTCGGTCGCGGCCATGAGCTTCGGCCAGTCGTCCGGATGGAAGTAGTGACGATTCTCCTCGGCGGACAGCGGCTGCCCGACGGGCAGCTCGTAGATCGCATAGACCGCCTCCGTCCAGTGCGTGCGGCGCGTCTCCACGTCGTATTCCCAACCGCCGATCTTCGCGGTCGTCTGCATGTCCTTGAGCAACAGGTCGAGACGGTCGCGATCGGTGACGTCGCGGAACGTGAGGACGGTGCCGACCGTCCTGCCGTCGCCGGTGATCGGCACGATGCGGTATTCGACGTGCCGCCGCTGTCCGTCCTTTCGGCGCAGCAAGGCGCCCACGCCGCGCATGATGTCGGTCGTATAGCGCACGCGGCGCACGACCTCGGCGGAGGAGCTCGTATCGCCGTCCGCGTTGATGAACTGTCGGTAGTCGCGGCCGATCAGCTCTTCGATGTCGTAGCCGAGATGCTTCGCGGCGGCTGGATTGGCGTAGCGGACGATGCCCGAGCTGTCGAGCTCGAGCACGCCCTCGCCCGTCGCCTCGACGATCGCGCGATTACGGCGGAACGCCTCGGCGTGACCGCGATAGGTCGCACGCAGCCGCGCACCGCGCAGCCACATGAGCAGCAGCGCGAGCGCGGCGGGGATCCCGATGAGCATGAGGCCGACGATCAGACCGTCGCGGGCAACCGGCTCGAGCAAGGCCTCGATTGAATTCATCCCCAATGCACGCGGCGATCAACCCTTCGCAGGGTCGCGGCCCGGTTCCCGGCCCGCGTACCAATTGACGGCGTACTGCATGAGCTGCGCCGACGTACGCAGAGACAATTTGCGCTTGATGCGCTGACGATGCGATTCGACGGTCTTGACGCTCAGGTTGAGCGCCTCGGCCGTCTGTCGCGTCGACAGCCCCTTGCCGATCATGTGCAGGACCTGCAATTCACGGTTCGTGAGGCTGTCGATCGGATTCGCGGAGATATAGGCGCCGCCCGAGGCGAACTTCTCGATCATGCTGTTGCCGACCGCTTCGCTCACGTAGATGCCGCCTTCGAGCACGCGACGCAAGGCCACCAGGAATTGATCGGACGCGGCCTGCTTCATGATGTAGCCGTTCGCGCCAGCGGACAGCATGCGCTCCGCATAGATCGCCTCGTCGTGCATCGACAGCACGAGCAACGGCAGCGACGGGTAATGCGCGCGCGCGTCCTTGACGAGCTCGAGACCATCGCCTTGCTTCAAGGACACATCGACGATGACGGCGTCCGGCTCGAGCTCGCGGATGAGCGACTTCGCCTCCCGCGCCGTCTCCGCCTCACCGCAGACTTCGAGATCCGCTTCCGCCTCGATGAGGCGCCGCAAGCCCTGCCGCACAATCGGATGATCGTCGACGATCAAAACGCGCCGCTTACGATCCTTTGGCGTCGCCGTCGCCGGCTTGTGCGGTGTCTTGAACATCGATGGCCCAATCGTCATTTCCTTCTCTCCTCAACAGTGACTGCCGCGTGTTCGGGCAGTATCAGAATCTCGTCTTTGCAATGTCGCTGCGCCGCCTCTGCTGCGTCGGTCTGCGATGATCCTATGCCGATCCAGGCAAAGAAGTGAACGCGCGCACGTTTGGCGCTGCTCTACGCACTAGCCGCTACTTCGCGGGCGCTGTGCCCTTCGCTTTCGATTTCGCGGTACGTTTTGCCTTCGGTCGGGCCCCCGGTGCGTCGCGCTCGATCGGGCATTCGCACACTACGCGCGTTCCTGTCGGCTTCACACGTTCGAATTGAACCTCGCCTCCGAGCATCCGGGCTCTGTAGCGCATGATTTTCAGTCCCATACCCGCGGCATCCATGGCGTGCTCAGGCAAGCCAGTGCCGTCGTCGGTAATCGCAAGGCTCACCTTAACGCGGGTCACCGCCAAGTGCAGCCGTATAGTCCGAGCCTCACCGTGGCGCACCGCATTGCTGACAGCCTCCTGCGCGATCCGATACAGATGGTTCGCGAGCTCCGCACTGAGCGGTTGGGCGCCGGATTGCACGCGATGAGAGAAGACCACCTGCACGCCGTACAGCTCGTTGGCATGCATGGCGAGACCTTCGAGCGCATCTTGCAAGCCGCCGCGCTCGAGGTTCACGGGCGACAAGCCGCGCGCCAGCGCGCGCGTATTCTCGATCGCATTGCTGACGAGGCGGGTAATACCTTCGACCTCGGGAAGGATGACGGGGTATTCGGTCGTCAGCCGGCCCGCGATCCCACGCAGCATCAAGGCAATGCCGGTGAGCTCCTGCCCGAGACCATCGTGTAAATCGTTGCCGATGCGGTACTGCTCGCGATTCACGGCCTGCAGGATCGCACGCTCGAGCTGCTTGCGCTCGCTCACATCCTCGAGCACGACCAGCGTTTGGTTGCGGCCCGCGACCTCGAAGCGAGACACGACGCCCGCGGCGGCGAAGGTGCTGCCGTCGCGCCGTTGCGCCTCGAATTCGAGCGCCAATGAATTCGTCGCGTTCGTGAGCGGCACGCGGCCCCGCTGCGCGGACGCGCCATTCGTCAGGGCGCCCATGTCGCGACCGATCAGATCGCCGCGGCCGTAGCCGAACAGGCGATCGAAGGCGGGGTTCGTGATCTCGATGATGCCTTGCTCGTTGACGACCGCGACGCCCTCGAGCATCGATTCGATCATGCGCGCCTGCGTCGCGATCGCGCGCTCGGCGCGCACCTGCTCCGTCGTTTCGGTCGCCACGAGCGTCAGGGCGACGATCTTGTCGTCCTCGCGCACCGGCGCGACCGTAATGTCGAAGTGTCGCGGCTGCCGATCGGCCGCGTCGAGCTCGGCGCTGAACCCGTCGTGCTGACCGGTACCGAGCACGCGATGCAAGGTGGCCATCGCGAGCGGATGCAGTTTCGCCGGGAACACGTGGGTGACGTGCATGCCCGCGAGCTCGGCGGGGCTTTGCGTGTTGACTGCCCGATTCGCGAACAAGACTTTCATCTCGCGATCGAGCACGAGCACATAGTTCTGCAGCGAACCGAGCGCCTGTCGCAGAGCGTCGCCGATGCTCGGCGCGCTGTGCCCGGCGGCGGCGCTGCGCGCGACGCCGAGATCTCCGATGTACATGCACAAGCCCACGACGGCGGTGCCACCGGCGCGAATCGGGCTCACATGGACGTTCACGTCGCGAACGGTCAGGTCCGGCAATGCCGTCGTCCGCGTGACGAAGTGCAGCCGCTCGCCTTCCAGGGCTCGCTGCAGGAGCGGGGCATGCGACGACACATCCGCGAACAGCTCAGCGACCGCACGACCGGCGAGCGCTTGGGCAGCGAGGCCGCGAGCGACGGCGAAGCCATCGTTCGCCCAGCGCACGATCAGATCGCGATCGAGGACGAGGAGCTGCACCGGGGCCGCATCGAGCAGCTCGAGCGCGAGCGCGGGGGCGTCCATGAGCTCACGAATCGCCGCAGCGAGGGAATCGTCGAGCGCGCTGGCCGGATTGCCGGAAGACATTTGGAACGGTTTGGAGGCGGCGGTCACGTGGACATCAACTTCAAGGCGGTGCATGGCACCGGTGCTCAGCCGATGTCGCGAACCGCCGCGCCGCGCGCAGCGTCGAGCCATCGAACCCATCAATCGGGCGAAGATCTTGTTGTACCGC
>JAEYXD010000121.1 GCA_023428645.1 Pseudomonadota bacterium | reverse complement strand
CGCGATCATGATGACGTAGCTCGCCTGCTGAATGCCGTTGGCGCCCGACTGCGCGAGCGCCGTCCAGCGGCGTACCCGCTCGTCATCTGCACACAGCTCGTCCACCAGCTTGTTCCAGCGTGCGAGGAGGTTCCAATGACCCGAGGTGGCCTTGACGGTCTCGCTCGCGGAAATCGCTTCCACCAGCAAGCCGTTCTTGCGATAGCTGCTCACCTGCGCGCGCTTGGTTTCGTTGCGCACGGCTCGCGCAACCCCCCAGGCCAGCACCAGCACGATCGGCAGGCCTATCAATGGCACCAGTGCCAGGCTGCCGCCGATGAGATAAACGACCCATACCATCAGGAGCGCGAACGGCAGATCGGCGATGAAATAGATCGAGGCCGCCGACATCGCCGCCCGCACCTGTTCCAGGCCACGCATCTGCGCGGCCAGCGTGCCGACAGAAGGCGGCCGCGCATCCAGGCGTAGTGCCTGCAGCCGCGAGAAGAAATACTCGGAGACTTCGGCGTCGATCGCGACCGCCTCACGTTCCAGCGAAATGGCTCGCAACCAACGCAGCACGAACTCCATGCCGATCGCGAACATCACGCCGAACAGCAGCACCCACAGCGTCGCCAACCCGCCTTGCGGGATGACGCGGTCGTACACCTGCATGGAGAACAGCGACACCCCCAGACCCACCAGACTGACCATCGCGGTGGCGACGGTCGCCTCGATCAGCATGCGCCGTCGCGACAACAACGCGCGCGCGAAGATCGCGAACGACCGCGAACCGAAGAACTGTCGAGGCGGTCCCGGCATCTCCAGGCGATGAAACTCGAGCGGCGTGTCCTCTACCGACCAGGTTTGCACGCCCGCACCGGTCGTCACACGCACCAACGTCTGCGTCTGCCATTGATCGGCGATCGCCCAACCCAAGCGCGGATGATGGACCAACAGCGGAAAGTGCTGCGCCTTGGGTGCATCGCGCAGCCGCTGCGGTGCCTTCCAGCCGAGCGCTTCGCACAGCCGATACAGCGCCTCGCAGGAAGCGGGATCGGCATCGAGCTTGGCCGCTTCATCCGCCCAGGTGGGGGCGAGCGACACACGCCGTTGGCGAGCGAGCGCCGCCACCAGTTCGATCAATCGTTTCATCAGCGATTCCCGTCGGACTGCGGATCGGCTGGCCGCCAATGGCCGGACAGCAACAGCAGTCGCACGTATGAGATAACAGCACCCGCCTCGGCATCGATCTGCGCCAGTTCGGCAGACGCGGTCTCGCGGACGGAATTGAGCACTTCGGGCCATGTGCGCCGACCCGCGGCGAACTGGCGAAGAAATGAGTCGGTGACGGATTTCGCGGCGAGTGCCGCCTCACGCCCGGCCTGAGCCCGACGTCGGGCGGCGCCGTTGTCGGTCAACGCCGCGAGCACGATCTGCTGGCGCTCGCGCGTGGCGGCATCGACGGCCAATGCCGCGGCCTGTTCGCGCTGTCGCGCTGCATTGATCGCGGAAATGCGTGAGAGCCCACCGTCGGCTTGCACACGGAAGACGAGTCCAAGATCGTCATCGCGGTCACTGTCGCTGCCCAGGTAATGGCGATACCGCACACCTAACTGCGGCATCAGCTCACTCTTGCGCAGCGACACTTCGGCGGAGGCAACCGCCGCTTCGGCCGTCAGGCGGCGCGCGCTCGGATCGAAATCGATCGCCGACTGCAGCAGTTGTGCGGGAGTCGCGGCAAGCTCCTCCTCGCGATAGTTGAGCGGCGCGGCAACTTGATGAGTGTTGTCTCCAGTGAGCTCCCGGATGCGCAGCAGCGCGATCTCGGCATCCGCCTGCGCCTGCAGTGCATCGAGCTCGGTCTGGCGCGCACGTGACTGCGCCAGCTCCAGATCGGACGCGGGACTGATCTGCTGTTGCACGCGCCGGCGCATGGAATCGACCAGCTTGCGATGCTCCGCGAGGCTCTCCTCGAGAATGCGCTCACGGCGCTTCGACCGCTGGACATCGACGTAGGCCTGCACGGTGCGTTGCGCCAGGTCCAGACACACCTCGTCGAGACGCGCGAGGGCGGCGTCCACGCGATGATTGGATTGCCGGATACCGGCCCGGATCCGTCCGCCCGTCCACACCGGCTGTTCGACCGAGAGCACACCCGCGACGTCGCCGCCGTCGCGTCGATCCGCGGAACTCTCCACCGCCACCGTCGGGAAGATGGCCCAGCGCGATCCACTGAGCTCCGCGCGCACGGCATCGACTTCGGCACGAGCGGCCGCGGCACTCGGATGGCTCGCGAGCACGCGCTCCACGAGCGTGACGAGTTCCGGATTGTCTGGCGCCACGGAGCCGTGACACGGCACGATGCCGAGCATCGCCGCAACAATAACGATCAGACGAATGAGGACCATCCCTTCTCCGGAGCCAGACAGCGAGCTGCGATCGCGGGCATCGCAGCAAGGACGCGGAGCTTACCCAGGCGCGAAGTCGCGCTTGGGCGAGACTGATCCGAATTGGATCTAACTCCGGCGGAGCGGTCGGCCGTGGAGAGTCGTATCAGCGGATACCAGCACGATCGTCAGGCAGACAGCGCATCGGCCAACGCCGCAGACAACTGTTCAGCCTTCATCGAGCGGATGCGCGCGGCCTGGAAGACTTCGCTGGTCACGACCGCGGCAGACGCATCGGGCACCGTCAGCACCTCGCGCCGGCAGTGCGGCCTGAGCAAGGACAGCGCCGTACGCAGCCGTGCATCTGCCTCGACCGATCCGGCGATGACCAGCACATCGAAACGATCGAACGGTACGCCATGCGCCAGCAGCTCAGCACTATCGACGGCCACGACAATGGCCTCGACTGTCGGATCGATCAGCAGAGCGTGCGTATCGGCGAGTGCGCTGCCGCGCGCAGTCCGAATGCATTGCGCACCGATTCGCACGCCTGCGCTGCTGCGGCTACCCACGCGCACATTGCGCTCGGCCAGCAACTTCGCCGCGGCTTCCACGACCCCTGCCTCGGGCGTCAGCACCAGCGCCACAGGAATGCGTCCCTGTTTCTCGATCAGCTCGCTCATCACGAAGCCGAACTGGTCCCGAAGCGCCACGCTGCTGATCTGCGGCTGTGCATTCACCTCGCAAATGCCCGCTCCAACGTCCTGCCACGAGCGGCTGATATCGGGCATCAGCAGATCGATACCCGCCAGATCCAATCTCAGGATCTGCGCTGCCCGCTCGCACAG
>JAEYXD010000118.1 GCA_023428645.1 Pseudomonadota bacterium | reverse complement strand
GGCGGCGTGTTCATGGTCCAGCCAGCGTCGACGCAGGTCGAAGATGACGGCGTGAGCTGGAGCGCGATCCTCGGTTACCGCATCCACAAGTATGTGGCCGCGGAGCTCGCGTACATGAACTTCGCCGACGCGAACGTAACCGAAACGTTCGAAGTGCCCGGCTTCAGCCGGCTCTCACCGCCGTCCTTCACGATCACGCAACGCACGCGCATGACGGTGCAAGGTCCCGCAGCCTCGCTCTTGGGCTTGCTGCCGCTCGGCGCTGGCTGGGAGGTGTATCTGCGTGCGGGCGTGCTCTTCGCCGACCAGGAGCGGAAGGTGCTTCATACCTCGGCGGACAAGGTGACATTCGGCAGCGAGGAGTGGCTCGCGGGCGCCGGCGTGCAGTGGACATTCGCCAAACGTTGGGGGCTGCGGCTGGAGTATCAGCGGTTCGACACGATCGACAGCAATGGCCGCGGCAACGAGATGGATCTGGACCTCATCTCGCTGACCGGGACGTTCGCCTTGTAGTCCGATCGACCGCGCAACCTTGCGTCCCGGGCGCGCGTCCAAACCGCGCTCGAGGAGAGGTGACCGATGCGATTCATTTTGGCCGTGCTCGTGTGGTGTGTCTTGTTTGCAGTGGCCTGGCCGCTGGCATTGATCGCCTTGGTCCTGCTGCCGATCCTATGGCTGCTGTCGATCCCGTTCCGTCTGTTCGGGATCGTGCTCGAAGCCGCTCTCGCCTTCATCAAGGCGCTGCTGTTCCTGCCGGCGCGCGTGCTCGGTCACAAAGGCTCCTGAGCACCGGCCGATCATTCACGCCGCATGTAGGTGTTCACGTTCGCGAGCCGATCGAGAAAGCCGAACGTGCCTTGATCCCTGATCTCGCGCGCGGCATCGATCATTCCCGTCATCGCCGCGCGATAGAGCGACGTCGCTAGGCTGATGCGCCGCACGCCAGCCGCTTCCAGCTCGGCGACGCTGAACGATCTACCCGGAATGCCGACCATGAAGTTCACGGGCTTGTTCACGGCCGCGCACACGGCGCGCACGGCGGCGAGATCCGGCAGGCCGGGCGCGAACAACACGTCCGCGCCCGCGCGTTCGAAGGCCTGCAAGCGTGTGATCGTGTCGTCGAGATCGGGATTGCCGCGCAAGTAGTTCTCGGTACGTGCCGTGAGCATGAACGGCACCGGCAATGCCCGCGCCGCCTCGACCGCTGCCGCAACGCGTTCCACGGCATGCTGTAGCCCGAACAAGGGTCGCTCCGGGTCGCCGGATGCGTCTTCGATCGAGCCGCCGACGAGGCCCGCGTCCGCGGCCATCCGGATGGTCTCCGCCGCGTCTTCCGGCGTATCGCCAAAGCCTTTCTCCAGGTCACCGGAAAGCGGCAGCTCGGTCGCGCCCGCAATCGAGCGCAGCTGCGCGAGCGCCTCGTCGCGCGTCACCTGGCCGTCCAGCTTGCCGAGCGTGTTCGCCGCTGCGCCGCTCGACGTGGCCAGCGCGCGAAAGCCCAAGCCGGCCATGATGCGGGCGGAGCCGGCATCCCACACGTTCGCGATGATGAAGGCGCCGGGGCCGCGATGCAGCGCCGCGAACGCCGCCGCTCTGTCTCGTGGGCTCGTCGACATGGTGTCTCCTAGAGGTGGCGTGTCTCGGCGGGCGTTCGCTCCCATTGATTGTTGAGGCCGTCGAAGTAACGCACGGGCGCCTCGAGGAGCTCGCGCGGCTCGGCGTCGTCCAGGCACGCGACCCTCACGCTGTAGAACACGCCGCCCACCTCGGGAACGTCGCCGAAACCGAACGTACGCACGCCGCAGGTCTTGCAGAACAGGTGGTGCGCGCTGTTCGATCCGAATTGATAATCCGAGAGGTTCTCCCAGCCGGTGATGAGCCGGAATGCCTCCTGCTTGATCATCACGCTCCAGTTGCGGGTCTTCATGCAGATCGAGCAATTGCACTTGCCGGTGCCGGCGCTCAAGTCCAGGTCCGCTTCGAACTTCACCGCGCCGCAATGACAGCTACCGTGGTACGTCTTCTTCATGAGTCGCTCCTGCTGTTGAGCGCGAAGTCTGGCGCACATTGTGGACAAGGGCTGACAGCATTCAGGCTGCCGCGCAGGAACACGATCGTTACGAGAATGCAGTGGTCAGGAAAGAGTCGCTTTCCCCCGGCCGAAATGCCGCGGAGTCGGTCTCGGGTGGTTGCTCGCCTTCTGAGGAGGCCCCGAGCGGGTCGGCGCGCGGCGACGGAAGCCCTACCGCGTATTGCCCGGCCGGCGAGCGCCAGGGCTCGTCATTCCGCCGCCACGATGGCAGCCGCGCGATCGCGCTCGCCGCGCAGCGATGGCGCCGCCGCGGCGATGACGATCAAGATCGGTACCAGGGCCCAGGCGACTTCGACGATCGCATGACGGCGCAATCGCGTTGGCCCGCTGCGAAACGTCGCGATCGAATGCAACATCATGCCGAAGACGGCGATCGCGCCGGTGGCGCAGATCCAAAGGGCCGTGGTCATTGCCGAATCACCTTACGAATGATGCGAGCCGGGTGAGGAACGTATAGTCGCCTTCGATCGCCATCAGTGCGATCAGGACCAGGAGCGTGAGCGGTGGCACGAGTATCACGAGCTTGAGCGCCAGGCGTTCCCAGGCGACGTGCATGAAGATCGCGACGATGAAGCCGGCCTTCAGCATCATGAATACGAGGATCAGCGTCCAGCGCAGCGCGCCCTGCAGCTGGAAATAATCGACCATGTACGAGAAGGCGCTGAGCACGAACAGCAACACCCAGATCATCAGGTAGAGCCTGATCGGGTGCTGTTGACCTTCGGCATGTGCCGCCGTCGGCTGTGCGGTATGCCCGTGACTCATGACTTCGCTCATGTCGCACCTACCACAGATAGAAGAACGCGAAGATGAACACCCAGACGAGGTCGACGAAGTGCCAATACAGGCCCGCGACTTCGACCGTCTCGTAGGTGCCTTTGCGGTCGTAGAAGCCGCTGAGCACGCGCTTGGCGACGACACTCAGATAAATGACGCCGCCAGTCACGTGCAAGCCGTGAAAGCCGGTGATCATGAAAAACGACGAACCGAATTGTGCGGCGCCCATCGGGTTGCCCCACGGCCGCACGCCTTCATCGACGATGAGCTTTGTCCATTCGAAAGCCTGCATGCCGACGAACGACAGGCCGAGCGCGGCCGTCGCGAACATGAGCGCCGCGGTGCGTTTGCGGTCGCGCCGATAGCCCATGTTCACGGCCATCGCCATCGTGCCGCTGCTCGTGATCAGGATCAGCGTCATGATCGCGATCAGCAGCAGAGGAATGTGGTGGCCCCAGACGGTGAGCGCGAACACTTCGCTGGGATTCGGCCAAGGCTCGGTCGTCGAGATGCGCACGTTCATGTAGGACGTGAGGAAGCACGAGAACACGAAGGTGTCGCTCAACAGGAAGATCCACATCATGGCCTTGCCCCAAGGGACGGGGAATGCCTGCTTGTCTTGGGACCAATCGGCCGCGACTTCCTTGAGGCCGCCGACCGCGGACGTCGTTCGTTCCACTTCCAGTGCGCTTTCAGCCATGAGCTCGTCTCCGGCGTTCAGGTCGACAACAGCACCGCGAACAACGCGAGCCAGACGATCAACAGGTAGTGCCAATAAATGGCGCACAGCTCGATGCTGAATCGCGCTTCGATCAGCTCGAAATCGCGCTTGCGCATTCGCACGAGCGTACGCGCCCAGACGAACAAGCCGCCGAGCAGGTGCAGGCCGTGCACCGCGGTGAGCACGAAAAAGAACGCGAGCGCCGGATTGCTCGGGCTGAAGAAGCCGCTCGCCTCGAGCTGCCGCCACGCGAAGAATTGGCCGCCGAGAAAGGCGAGCGTCGCGAGGCCGGCGACGAGCAGCGTCTCGAACGCGGCACGGCCGCGACCGCGCAGCACATTCGCGCGCGCCCACTGCATTGCGACGCTGCCTGCGACGAGCAGCGCGGAATTGAACCAGAGAATGCGCGGTTCGCTGATGGGCGCCCAGTCGGGCGCGGCCTCGTGCCCGTGACCCCCCATGCGCATGTAGTAGGCGGAAATGAACAGTGCAAACAGCGACGTGACGACCGCCAGGAACGCCCACAGGCCGAACTTCACGGTCGCGAATCGCGATGCTTGCGGTGCTTCGTCCGGACCGCTCGCGACCGACAGCTCCCACGGTTTCACAGTGAGCTGTCGCACGATGAGCGCCCAGACGACGATGCCCGCGATCAGCGCGCCGAACGCGACCGTGATGCTCACGGCGTCGCTCTCACGTGCTCGTGGACTGGCGCCTCGGCGCTGGGCGGCACGTTCTGCGGGATGAAGTCCTCGGGTGCGCCCGGCACGCTGTAGTCATAGGCCCAGCGATACACGACGGGCAGGTCCTTGCCCCAGTTGCCGTGCTTCGGCGGCGTATCCGGCGTCTGCCATTCGAGGGTCGTCGCGTGCCAGGGGTTCGGGCCGGCTGCCTTGCCGTGACGCAACGACCAGATCAGGTTGAACAGGAAGATCATCTGCACGGCCGCGACGATCACGGCCGAGATCGAGATCCACTCGTTCGCGAAGTGCACCGAGGCGGGGATGAACTCGATGCTGTTGTCGTAGGCGTAGTAGCGGCGCGGCACGCCGAGGATGCCGAGGTAGTGCATCGGCAGGTAGATCGAATACGTGCCGAGGAAGGTGAGCCAGAAATGCCACTTGCCGAGCGTCTCGTCGAGCATGCGGCCGGTGATCTTCGGGTACCAGTGATAGATCGCGCCGAACACGACGAGGATCGGCGACACGCCCATCACCATGTGGAAGTGCGCGACGACGAAGTACGTGCCGGACAGCGGCACGTCGACCGTGACGTTGCCGAGAAACAGCCCGGTCAAGCCGCCGTTGATGAACGTGAAGATGAAGCCGATCGCGAACAGCATCGGCACGGTGAGGTGCACGTCGCCGCGCCAGATCGTGAGCACCCAGTTATAGACCTTGATGGCCGTCGGCACGGCGATGATGAGCGTCGTCGTCGCGAAGAAGAAGCCGAAATACGGATTCATGCCGCTGACGTACATGTGGTGCGCCCACACGACGAACGACAGGCAGGCGATCGCCAGAATCGCCCACACCATCATCCGGTAGCCGAAGATGTTGCGGCGCGCGTGCGTGGCCAGGAGGTCCGAGACGATGCCGAACGCCGGCAGCGCGACGATGTACACCTCGGGATGGCCGAAGAACCAGAACAAGTGCTGGAACAGGAGCGGGCTGCCGCCGCTGTACGCCGGCGTCTCGCCCATCGAGGACATCGCGGGCATGAAGAAGCTCGTGCCGATGACGGAGTCGAGCGTCATCATGACCGCCGAGACGAACAGGGCGGGGAATGCGAGCAGACCCAGCACCGACGCCGTGAAGATGCCCCATACCGTGAGCGGCAGACGCATGAGCGTCATGCCGCGGCAGCGTGCCTGCAGCACGGTCGTCACGTAGTTGAGGCCGCCCATCGTGAACGCGACGATGAAGATCGCGAGGGAGGCCAGCATGCTGATGATGCCCCACGTCACGCCTGGCGTGCCGGGGGCGATCGCCTGCGGCGGATACAGCGTCCAGCCCGCGCCGGTCGGCCCGCCGGGAACGAAAAAGCCGCCCACCAGCACCAGCACCGCGAGGAGATAGAACCAGAAGCTCAGCATGTTCATGTACGGGAACACCATGTCCCGCGCGCCGCACATGAGCGGGATGAGGTAGTTGCCGAAGCCGCCGAGAAACAGGGCCGTGAGCAGGTAGATCACCATGATCATCCCGTGCATGGTGATGAACTGGTAATAGTCCTGCGGCGCGATGAAGGAGAGCGCGTGCGGGAAGCCGATCTGCAGCCGCATGAGTACGGACATCACGAGCGCAACGAGCCCGATGGCGATGGCGACTACGCCGTACTGAATCGCGATGACCTTGTGGTCCTGGCTCCAGACGTACTTGCGAATCCAGGTGCGCGGCTCGTCATGCGCGTGTTCGTGATCGCGATCGGCGATAGCAACGAAAGCCATAAGTCCCCCGAAGAGAGCTGGTCGCGACGGGCGCCCAGCGGTTGGCGGCTAGAGCGTGTGCACGTAGTCGATCAGGTCGTTGATTGCGGCGTCGTTGGTCAGCACTTTCGCGATCGCGGCCATTTGCGCGCCATCGAAGCTTTCGCGATGCGCGCCGCGCACGCCGTCGCGGAAGTTCTTCAGCTGACGCGACATGTACCAATCGCTCTGGTTCGACAGGCGCGGCGCGCGCGTCGACCAGATGCCTTGTCCCTTGTCGCCGTGGCAGGCCGCGCAGGTCGCGAACAGCTCGCGGCCTTCCTCGGGATTGCCGAAGACAGTCGCGGCGGGACGAGTGTCGGGAAGGGTGGTGATGTGCGCGACGACGTTCCTGACCGCCGCGTCGTCGGCCAGCATGCTCGCGAACGGCACCATCTGTTTGCCGAAGGTGTCGCCGTCGTGTACGCCGCGCCTGCCGTTCTTGAAATCCTGGAGCTGTCGCACGAGGTACCAGGCGGCCTGGCCGCTCAGCTTCGGCGCATTCATGTCGCGATTGCCTTCGCCCTGCGCGCCATGACAAGCGCTGCAGGTGGCGAACAGGGCCTGGCCGGCGGTTGCGTCGCCGGCGATCTCGGCGCGCGCCTTCGCGAACGTCGGTTGCGCGGCGAGCCATTGCTCGTACTTTTCCTGCTCTTCGACGACGACGCGACCGCGCATGATGTAGTGCGCGAGGCCGCACAGTTGCTCGCACAGCGCGTCGAATTCGCCGGTCCGAGTCGGCGTGAACCAGAAATAGGTGACCATGCCAGGCACCATGTCCATCTTCACGCGGAACTGCGGCACGGCGAACTGATGGTTCACGTCCTTCGCCCGCAGCAGCAGCTTCACCGGCTTGTCGAGCGGCAGATGCAGCTGCGGGGAGGCGACGAGCACGTCGTCTTGACCGACGGGGTCGTTCACGTCGATGCCGTAGGGGTTGTCGAGCGACACCAGGCGGACGTCGGTCTTGCCGAGCTGGCCGTCACGGCCCGGCAGGCGATAGCTCCAATTCCACTGCTGCCCCACGACTTCGACGGCCGAGGCGTCTTCCGGCACCGTCACGAATTTCGCCCAGACCGCAAGGCCGGGCGCCAGCATTGCCGCGATGCCGACCGTCGTGACGCCCGTGAGCCACCACTCGAGCTTCTTGTTTTCAGGCTCGTAATGGGCTTTTTGTCCTTTGCGGTGCCGGTATCGATACACCGCATACGCAAGAAAGGCGTTCACGAGCACGAACACGATGCCGGTGACCCAGAACGTGACGTGCACCGTGTCGTCCACGGTTTGCCAATTCGAAGCGATGGGAGTGAACCACCAGGGGCTCAGGAAATGGAACAGCAGCGTACCGATGACGAGCAGGACCAACACCAACGCAAATGCCATTTGTCGCCCCCTTCTTATGAATCGCATGAGCAGGACAAAAGCAATCGACATCGCGCTGCATCATGCCTTGTGCGCTCACGGCGTCTGCGCTCTTGCAGACTCACTGTCCCTGTGGTCTTTGAACATAGACCAAAATTTCGCGATTGTCAGTGGTGGGTTGTGGCGGTGCGCGACCGTTGAGATGTCCACCGGTTTTGTGCAATTGCAGCAAGTTAGTGCCTGGTGCCCATTGCGAAGCGGCTATTCGGATGTCACCGGGCTTCGTACCGTTGTCAACGCAACGAACAAGGAGTAGACGTGGGGTTGCGTGATACTGGCTACTTTAGGGGGAGCAACGAGAATATGGACACTGCAGTATTCGCCGAAAATTTCTGGCTGATCGCGGGTCTGATCGCGTTGGCGGTCGCGCTGACCTTCGTCGTGTTCCACTGGAGCAAGTTCGATCAAGGCTACGAGAAGGGGGAGGCGGCCGATCCGGAGCGGATCGCTCGCGACAATCCGCCGGACGAATGGAGCAAGAGCCACTGGATCACTTGAGCCGCAGGTGAGGCGCAGCCGGCCTCGCCGTCAGGACCGCGCGAGCGCGCGGAGAATGCGCCGCGCCGCCTGCTCGCCGCTGTGCAAGGCTCCGGCGACCGTCGCGGCTTCGCCGCTGGTGTCCGTCGCCTCCCCCGCGAAAAACAGCGTATCGCGCAGGGGGCGCCCCAGTTCCTTGCGGGCGGAGCTCGCGCCGACGGTCACGAAGCTGTACGCCCCGCACGCGAAAGGATCGGCCTGCCAGTCGTGGACGTGGGCCGCGCGTAGTTGGTCGAATGCGCCGGAGCGTTTGCCGAACAGGGTCGTGAGGCTGTCGAGCGCGCAGGCGACGACTTGCGTCTCGTCGCTGCCCGCCAAGCGCGACGCCTTCGGGCCCGCACACCATGCGACGAGCAGCGGCGCGCGAATCGGCAGCGCAGTCCAGAACGTCGGAAAGTCGGCGCCATAGGCATGGAAGAACGCGGCGTCGCGCAGCCGGCCGCCGTCGAGCTGCTCCCAGAACGGTTCGCGAAAATGCAGCAGCACCTTGATCACCGGGCCGGCGGCCAGCCCGGCCAGGGCGCGCTGTTTTTGCGCGAGCGGCGGCTCGAAGCGCACGGCATGAGGCGCTTGTTCCGGGAGCTGCAGCACCCCGACCGGCAGCGTGACGATCGCGCGAGGCGCCTTGAATTCGAGCGTTTGCCCGAAATGACTCGCGCGCACGATGACCGAGTCACGCCGCCATTCGACTTCCTTCACGACCGTGTTCAAGTGCAGATGCGCGAGCGCTGGATCGAGATCGGCCGCCATCGCGCTGACGAGCTCGCCGTAACCGCCTTGAGGACGAAACGTCGGCGCATCCGCCGCGCTCGATCCGCTCCATTCCTCGAGGATGTCCAGCGTGCTGGCGCGCGTCGCATCCGCGGCGTCGAAACCTTCGACGAGCGCGCGCGCGAACGTGCGGGCGCGTGGCGAGAGCGTCTTGCGCGCGGGCCCGTTCAGGAAATCCGCGAACGAGAGGTCCTGTTTAGGTCGGCGCACGCGCTCGAGGCCGTGCTTCATTTCGTCGAACACTCGATCCGCGTCCGACAGCCTGCCGTTGCGAATGGAGAAGCGGTTTTCCGATGCATCGATGAGTGCCGTATTGAAGCGCCGCAGCCAGCGCTGCGTCGCCTGTGAGCGTCCGTGCACGAACTCGGCGCCAAGCTCGAGCGCGATCGGTGCATCGGGCTCGATGCGGCTGAAGATCCGTCCGCCGATGCGATCGCGCGCTTCGAGCACGCAGACGCGCCGGCCCGCATCGCTCAAGGTCGATGCCGCCGCCAATCCGGCGGCGCCGGCACCAATCACGAGGACGTCGAAACGGGAATGTTTGGGGTTGGTCACGGCAGATAAAGCGATGTCGAAGCCGGCAGTTCCGCTGCGCGCGACACCGCCTTTACAGAATGCGTGCGTCCGCGCGCAGTCGACGTTTCTTCTGACGCGAATCGCGGTTGTGTCACAAATCCCGACGGTGCGTCTTCTGTACGCTTCCGCCGCGCACGTTACATAGCGCCAGGGATTTCGTACTTACTCGGAGAGTTGCTGATGAAAAACCGTTTACTGATGGGTGTGGCCGCGATGCTGTTGGTTGCGAGCGCAGGTTCCATGGCCGCAGCGCCGCCGTTCTCGGGTGAAGCGACGCTGGCCAAGGCGGTGGCCGCTCCTTCCGAGGTGACGATCGACGGCGTGACCTGGAAGTGCGAAGGCACGAAGTGCACGGGCAAGGCGGAGCGCCGCTCGACGCTCGACTCGCAAGTGAAGGAATGCCGCAAGGTTGCGGAAGCGCTCGGCGAGCTCACTGGCTACACGAGCCGCGGCCGCGAAATGACGAAGGGCTCGATCGAGACGTGCAATCGGCTCGCCGCGTCGTCCGACAAGGAAGAGATGCTCGCGGACAAGTAAACGCGCGTTCATCGTCGAATACGAAGGCCGCCAACGCATCGCGTCGGCGGCCTTTTTCATGGCGGTGACGACCAGACGCGACGCCGTCATTCATCGCTCATCGCACGCTCGACTCGTGCCCGCTGCGCCACGTCCGCACGCCGCTCCGCGGCCGGCAGCGAAAAGCCGAACGTCGCTCCTTCGTTCGGTCGCGAGCGCGCCCAGACCTGGCCGTCATGCCGGGTCACGATGCGCTCGACGATCGCGAGCCCCACGCCCGACCCCGGATATTCGCTGATGCGGTGCAGGCGTTGGAACACGCCAAACAACGCCTCGCTGTAGCGCGCATCGAAGCCGACGCCGTTGTCGCTGACTTCGAACACGACGCGCCCGTCGCCCGCCCGGCCGCTGACGACGATGCGCGGTGTGTCGACCTTGCTCGAATACTTCACGGCGTTGTCGAGCAGATTGCGCCACACCTGCAGGAGTAGATGCGGATCGCCCCATGCGGCGGGGAGTGCCTCGATCACGATTTCCGGCGCCTGCCGCACGTCGTGAGCCGATACGGCCTCGTTCGCCGCCGTGCGGGCGAGCGATTCCATGTCGAGGCGCGACACCTCCAGCGGCTGCCGGCCGCATTTGGAGAACGCGAGCAAGTCGTCGATGAGCGTCGACATGCGCAGGATGTTGTCGTTGATGCGCGCGAGGTAGTGCCGTGCTTCCGGATCGCCTTGCGACTGCAGCTTCGGCGCGAGCAGGCTGGCGAAGCCGTGGATCGCGCGCAGGGGAGCGCGCAGATCGTGCGAGACGGAATAAGAAAAGCCCTCGAGATCGCTATTCGCCCGGCGCAGCTCCAGCGCCTGCAGTTCGAGATCGCGGTTCAGGCTTGCGATGTGCTCGGTCGAGCGCCGCTGCTGTTCGATCTGCTCCTGCAGCTCGACGTTCGCCTGATTCGCGCGATCGCGCTCGTGCCGCAGCTCGTTCGCGAGCGCTTCGTTCTCGAACGCGAGGCGGATCTGCCGCTCGACCGAGTCCGTCTGGCGATACGCGATCACGAGTACGACGGGAATATAAAGGAGCATCGCGAGACCGGAGATCACGCGGCTGCCGCCCAGCAGGAACTGCACGATCGCGTACGGCAGCACGAACGGAATCAACAGCGCCGCGTACGCATGCCGGACCGGCGCCTGCGAACCAACGCCGGAGGCGGTCGCGCCGATGATGAGGATCGTCGCGACGATTTCCTTCTCACGGTCGCTCGGCAGCATGACCGAGCCGGGGATGGACCATACCGCGCCCGCGACCGCCGCGAGCGCAAGCATGACGAACCGCCAGCGGTACAGGTTCGCCGCGGGCTGCGGCTGCGCGAGATAGGCATGCGCGACCCGCCAGCGAACGAACGTTATGGCCAGCAGCGTGCAATACCACGCGGCGCTCGCGACCAGGCCGTGATCCTCGAGCGTCAGCCAGCCGAACAGCAAGCCCGCGAGCACCGTCGCGAACAGCGGCGATGTCGTGAGCCTGCACATGAGCGCGAGCTGCTCGCTCAGAACGCGATGAGCGAGCCCGTCCGCGGGAGTGTTCTGCCGGTGCGATCCCAACATGTGAGGTTTTTTATCCTGCGGACGCGCTTCACTGCGTCAGGGCTTCGCGCAATTCGTTAGTCGCGGACTCAACGCGGTGTTCGCTCGTAGACGACGCGACCGCCCACGATCGTCAAATCGACCTGAGCATCCCTGATTTGTTCCGGCGGAATCGCGAACACATCGCGGTCGAGCACGATGAGATCGGCGAGGTGGCCCGCGCCGAGCGTGCCCTTCGATCTCTCTTCGAATCCTGCATACGCCGCATCGGACGTATAGGCGCGTATGGCTTCCTCGACCGAAATCTTTTGCGCCGGCACCCAGCCATTGGGGTTCTTGTCGTCGAGCGTGCGGCGTGTGACGGCGCCGTAGATGCCTTCGAGCGGCGTCGCCGGCGCGACGTACCAGTCGCTGCCGAAGGCGAGCCGCGCTTCGTGATCCAACAGTTCGCGAAACGCATAGGCCGTCTCGATGCGCCTACCGATGTAGCGCTCGGCCCAGCGGCCGTCATCGATCGCGTGATACGGCTGCATGCTCGCGATCACGTCCAGCGGGCCGAACCGCGCGATGTCCTCGTGTGTCAGATGCTGAGCATGTTCGACGCGAAAGCGCCGATCGCGCGCGCCGTTCTCTTGCGCCACCCGCTCGTAGACGTCGAGCACCGTGCGGTTCGCGCGATCGCCGATTGCGTGCACCATCACTTGCAGGCCGGCCTTGTCCGCGCCGGACACGCGTGCGTACAAGTCTTCCGGCGCCGTCACGAACAGGCCGCGCTCGTGCGGCGTGCCTTCGAACGGCTCGATGAAGGCCGCCGTCCGCGAGCCGAGCGAGCCGTCGACGAAGCCTTTCAGGCCGCCGACGCGAACCCATTCGTCCGATGCCAAGCCGCCCTGGATCTCGTCGCGGAGCCGCTCCCAGTCCGCGAGCGGCACGACGGCGTAGAAACGTACGCTCAGCGTTCCCGCCCGCGCGGCGCTCTTGAACGTGCTCAAGTCGTCCCAGGAGCCCATGTTGTGAACGGACGTGACGCCTTGCGCGTTGACGTACGCCATCGCCGCCTTGAGCGCGCGATCGCGCAGTTCGGGCGTCGGCGCGGGCACGACGCGCTCGATGAGCTCCATCGCGTTGTCCTTCAGCGCCCCGGTCGGCTCGCCGGCCCGGTCACGCAAGATCTCGCCACCCGGAATGTCCTGCGTGGCGCGGTCGACGCCCGCCGCTTTCAGGGCGGCCGTATTCGCCAGGCCCATGTGCCCATCGACGCGCAACAGCCAGACGGGACGATCGCCGGTGACCGCATCGATCCACTCGCGGGTCGGGAATTCGCCGCCCCAGTTCGAGCTGTCCCAATTCCCGCCGGTGATCCAGGCGCCTGCGGGGAGGGTTTGCGCGAAATCGGCGATGCGCGTGGCCATCTCTTCGCGGGAACGGACGTCCCGGAGCTGCACGGAATCGAGCTGCCGGCCCGCGTCGATGAAATGCAGGTGAGAGTCGATGAACCCGGGCAGGACCAGACGGCCGCGCGCGTCGATGGTGCGCTGCGGCGCACCGGCGGCGCCGATCTCGGCATTCGTTCCGACCGCGACGATCTTGCCGGCCGCGACCGCGAGCGCCTCGGCCCAGGGCCGCGCGGGATCGCCGGTCCAGATTTTCGCGTTCGTGACGGTGAGATCGATGGCCTGCGTCGTCTCGGTCGGAGCGTTGGTCTTCGAGCAGGCGGCGAGGAGTGCGACGAGGGCGATCCACCAAATCCGGCTGATCATGCAAGTCTCCGTCGGTAATTCCGCGCATCATCGCACGGGATTTGTCGTTACGTGGCGCTGCAGCTCCGGAAAGAATTGGGCGAAGTCGGCGGCGAACGCGGCCTCATGGAGCGAGAGGTCGCGAACACTGAGTTCGAGTTGGAAATCGCGGCCCCAACGCCGAGACAGATACGTGGACACCCGCCGCAACGAGTTTTCGACACCTTCGATCCGGGCGTACTGACCGAGCAGGTCGTGGCGGACGATGCGCTCGAGTGTCGCTCGGGCCGCCTCGGGCAGCGGCAGGGGCGGTGACGCCGCGACTTCGGCATAGAACCGCGACGTGAACGTCGCCAGAGGTTCGGCGGCAAAGGTTGCCCACTGCTGGGCGAGGCAGTAGTCGTAGAAGATGTCGATGAGGACCCCGCTGAACCGGCGGTAGCGCGCCTCGATGCGCGCGCGGCTGCGGCGGACGACCGGATGCGAATCCGTGAACGCATCGATCGCTTTGTGCCGGGCCGCGCCTCGTTGAAAATCCGGCGGCAGGCCCGCCCGGTCATCGCCGCGGACCAGGTCTGCCAGCAGATTGCCCAATCGAAACTCCACCGTCGGTTCCGACAGAAACACATGAGCCAGCCAATTCAATCGATACCTCGCATCGTTTGCGTGCCGACGACCATGAAGAAGTTACGCGCGTGCGTGGAACAAAGCGACGCTTCGCGGGTTATGCGTCGCGCCGAAGATACTTCGAACAACACCACCGGCCCGGTGCGGGGGCGAAGGGGCCATAGCGACCGTCCATGCTCACTCCTATGAAGAACCGTTTCGAACACAGTGTCGGGCCGGCGCTGGCCTTGTTCATTGCGTTTTCGATACTGATCGTCTTCGTCGTCGATCTGCAAACGCCGATCGGCGTCGGTTTGTGGATGGTGTATGCGCTGCCGCTCGGGGCGACGTATTTCTCTTCGCGCCCGACGCTGCCGTTCTTGATCGCGGGCATCGCGACCGTGCTGACGATCGTGGACTTCCTGTTTTCGCCGCTCGGCGATACCCCGGGGTGGGTGTCGATCCTGAATCGCACGGTATTCGTGCTCATGATGTCCGCGTCGGCTTACGCCCTCGGCCAGGTGATCATCGGCCGGCTGCATTTGATGGAGCGCGATTGGCTGCGGGCTGGCCAGGCGGGCTTGTCGCAGCGGACGCTGGGAGAGCTTTCGTTGACGCAGGTCAGCGAACGCATCCTGGAGTACCTCGCCGAGTACCTGAACGTGCGCGTCGGCGCGCTGTATGTCTTGGATGCGAACGGCATCGCCGTACGCACCGCGGGATTCGCCCTGCCCAAGGACCATGCGAATCACCTCAACATCACGCAAGGCGAGGGGCTGCTCGGCCAGGCGGTCGTCAGCAAGAAGGCCCTGCACGTGGAGCCGGCGCCACGCGACTATCTGCGCGTCAGCTCAGCGCTCGGCGAGTCTCCATCGACGGCAGTGCTCGTGCAGCCGCTCATTGCCGACGGCGAGGTCATCGGAGCCATGGAGCTCGGTCTCGCGCGGCCGACGTTCGCGACGGACATGTCCCTGCTCGAGCAGCTCGGCGAGCCGATCGCGATCGCGCTGCGCACCTCCAAGCTGCGCGCCGAGCGCGAGGCGCTGCTCCGCGCGACGCAGCGGCAGGCGGAAGAACTGCAGACGCAGCAGGAAGAGCTGCGAGTCACGAACGAGGAGCTGGAGCAGCAGAGCAAGGTGCTGAAGGACAGCCAGACGCGGCTCGAGGCGCAGCAGGCCGAGATCGAGCAGTCGAACATGCAGCTCGAAGAGCACGCGCAGCTGCTGTCGAAGCAGAACGACGAACTGCGCGTCACGCGCGAGGAGCTGCTGGCGAAGGCCGCCGAGCTCGAGCGTTCGAACCAGTTCAAGTCCGAGTTCCTCGCGAACATGTCGCACGAGCTGCGCACGCCGCTCAACAGCGCCCTCATTCTCGCCAAGCTGCTCGGCGACAATCCGCAAGGCAACCTGACCGAAGAGCAGGTCAAGTTCGCGCGCAACATCTACTCGGCGGGCAACGACCTGCTCGAGCTCATCAATGACATCCTCGACCTGGCGAAGATCGAGGCGCGCAAGGTCGAGGTCGTGCAGGAGTCCATCGGTGTCGCGCAGCTGATCGACAATCTCTCGCAGACGTTCAAGCCGATGGCCGATCAGAAGGGGCTCGCGTTCGAGGTTGCCGTCGAGGCGGGCACGCCGAGCGTCATCCAGAGCGACTCGCAGCGCTTGCGCCAGGTGCTGAAGAATCTGCTCTCGAACGCGCTCAAGTTCACGTCCCAGGGCGGTGTGAAGCTGCGTGCGTATATCCCCGTCGGCGGCGCCAGCAGCGACGCCATCGCATTCGAAGTCGTCGACACGGGCATCGGCATCAAGCCGGAGCAGCAGGAGATCATCTTCGAGCCGTTCCGTCAGGCCGACGGCACGACGAACCGGCGCTTCGGCGGCACCGGCCTCGGCTTGTCGATCTCGCGCGAGCTGGCATCGATTCTCGGCGGGCGGATCGAGCTGAAGAGCACGCCCGGCCTCGGCAGCACGTTCACGCTGGTCCTGCCGCGCACGCTGCCGGAGCGTCCGGCCGAGGATGACTCCCCGCCGCTCGAGCCGATCGCGAATCGCCCGTCGCGACGCCCCGCGCGGGTCGCGGACCGCGGCGAGCTGCGTGCCAGCGTCGACGTGGCCACGGTCGGGAGCCACGAGCGCCTGCTGCTGATCATCGAAGACGACGTGCAGTTCGCGAATACGCTGTGCGATCTCGCGCATCGCCTGCAGTATCAGACGCTCGTCGCGCTGACGGCGGACGAGGGCATCGACGCCGCGTTGCGCCACCGGCCTCGCGCGATCGTGCTCGACATGCATCTGCCGGATCACACCGGGCTCACGGTGCTCGATCGGTTGAAACACAATCCGGCGACGCGCCACATCCCGATCCAGGTCATCTCGGGCTACGACTACACGCAGGCCGCGCTGGAAATGGGCGCCGCGAACGTCATGCTGAAGCCGGTCGACTCCGACCGCCTGGTCGCGGCGCTGTCGAACCTCGAGCACAAGGCCGCGAACGCCACCCGCGCGGTCCTGATCGTCGAAGACAACAGCATTCAGCGCGACAGCATCCAGCAGCTGCTGAAATCCGAAAGCGTGCGCGCCGTGGCCGTCGCCTCCGCCTCGGCCGCGCTCGAACAGCTGCGCACGACGACATTCGATTGCATGGTGCTGGATCTCGCGCTGCCGGACGCGACCGGCTTCGAGCTGCTGGAGAAAATGGCGACGGATGACGCGTACTCGTTCCCGCCGGTCATCGTGTACACGGCCCGCGCCGTGACGCAGGTCGAAGAGCAGCAGCTGCGCCGCTATTCGAAGTCGATCATCATCAAGGGCGCGCGCTCGCCCGAGCGGCTGCTCGACGAAGTGACGCTGTTCCTGCACAAGGTCGAGGAGTCGCTGCCGCCCGAGCAGCAGCGGCTGCTGCGCATCGCCCGCAGCCGCGACAGCGTGTTCGAAGGCCGGCGCATCCTGCTCGCGGAAGACGACGTCCGTAATGTGTTCGCGATCACGCGCGTGCTCGAGCCGCACGGCGCGAGGCTCGAGATCGCGCGCAACGGCGTGGAGGCGCTCGAGGCGCTCAGGCAGCATCCGGACATCGAGCTGGTGTTGATGGACATCATGATGCCGGAGATGGACGGCCTCACGGCGATGCAGGAAATCCGCAAGCGCCCGGAAAGCGCGCGGCTGCCGATCATCGCGCTGACCGCGAAGGCGATGCCGGACGATCGCCAACGCTGCCTCGATGCCGGCGCGAACGACTACATCACGAAACCCATCGACATCGAAAAGCTGTTGTCGCTCGTGCGCATCTGGCTGCCGTCGCGGCGGGGGGCGCTGGCGTGAAGCCGGATGTCGATGCGATCGAGATGCGGCTGCTGCTCGACGCGATCTACAGCCGCTATCACTACGACTTTCGCAGCTACGCGAGCGCGTCGCTCAAGCGGCGTTTGTCGCAGGCGCTCAGCCGGATGGGTTGCGCGACGATCTCGGCGCTGCAGGAGAAGATCCTGCACGACCCGCGCGCCTTTCCGCATCTGCTCGAGTTCCTCACGGTGCAGGTCAGCGATCTGTTTCGCGATCCCGAGGTGTACCTCGCGCTACGGCGCGACGTGTTGCCCGTGCTCGCGACGTATCCGTCGCTGAAGATCTGGGTCGCCGGCTGCAGCACGGGCGAGGAGGCGTACTCGTACGCGATCATGCTCGCGGAAGAGGGCTTGCTCGACCGCACGCTCATCTACGCCACCGACATCAACGACGAGAGTCTGAACCGCGCGCGCAGCGGCATTTATCCGCTCGAGCGCGTGAAGCAATTCACGTTGAACCATCGCGAGTCGGGCGGGCGCGGCTCGTTGTCGGACTACTATCACGCGGCGCACGACAACGCGGTGATGGCGCCGTACCTGCGCGAGCGCATCACGTTCGCCGATCACAGTCTCGCGACGGACAGCGCCTTCTCGGAAGTGCAGCTGATCTCGTGCCGCAACGTGCTCATCTACTTCGATCGCGAATTGCAGGATCGGGCGATGGGCCTCTTCAAGGAATCGCTGTGTCATCGCGGCTTCCTGTGCCTCGGCACGAAGGAGGCCGTCCGTTTTTCCGCGCACGCGGCCGCGTTCGAGGAATTTCGCGGGCCCGAGCGGCTGTTTCGCAAGGTGCAATGATGAGCGCCGCGTCCGCACCACTCGCTTGGCTGAACGGTCGCGCGCTGGAGGCGATCGTGATCGGCGGCTCGGCCGGCGTGCTGGACGTGCTGCGTGTCGTGCTGGGTGCATTGCCGGCGCAGCTGCCGATTCCCGTGGTCGTCGTCGTGCATCTGCCCGAGTGGTCGCATTCGCTTCTGCACCAGTCGTTGCAGTTCGCGAGCACGCTGCCCATGTCGCAGGCCGATGACAAGGAGCCGCTGCAGGGTGGCCACATCTATTTCGCATCGCCCGGCTATCACTTGTTGATCGAAGCGGATCATCGTGCGGCTGTGTCGATCGACGAGCCGGTCCATTACTCGCGTCCTTCCATCGATGTGCTGTTCGAGAGCGCCAGCGAGGCCTACGGACCCGCGTTGCTCGGGATCCTGCTCACGGGCGCGAGCGCCGATGGGGCGGTCGGCTTGCAGACGATCCACGAGCGCGGCGGCCTGACGATCGTGCAGAGCCTCGACACTTGCGAGGCCGCCGTGATGCCGCAGTCCGCCCTCGATCTGTTCCGCCCTGATCATGTACTCGCTCCGACCGCGATAGCGTCGCTGCTGGCCACTCTCGAAACACGGGCGCGTCAGGCGCCAGGCCCATGAATCACACCGTGTCCAATACACCTTCGCTCCCGAAGTCGAAGCTGCTGCTCGTCGATGACATCGAAGAGAATCTCGTCGCGCTCGAGGCGCTGTTGCGCCGCGACGATGCGGAAGTCCTGATCGCGCAATCCGGCCGCGAAGCGCTCGAGCTGATCCTGACGCACGAGTTCTCGCTCGCGCTGATCGATGTGCAGATGCCGGAAATGGACGGCTTCGAGCTGGCCGAGCTCATGCGCGGCAGCGAGCGCTCGAAGTACATCCCGATCATTTTCGTGACGGCCGGGACCGGCGATGCGCTGCGGGTGTTTCGCGGCTACGAGTCCGGCGCGGTCGACTTCCTGTTCAAGCCGCTCGATCCGCACATGCTGCGGCAAAAGGTCGACACCTTCATCCGGCTCGATCAGCAGAAAAAGCAGCTCGCCGCGCAGTATGCGCTGATTCAGGAGAACGAGGCGCTGCTGCGCGCGATGATGGATACGACCGCCGCGCTGATGCACGTCAAGGACACGCGCGGCAGATACGTGACGCTCAATCGCCGCTATCGCGAGCTGCTCGGCCGCCCCGTGCTGCCGCCGGATGCCACCGATTTCGAGCTGTTCCCGAAGGCGACCGCGGAGGCGCTGCGCCTGAACGACGCCCGCGCGATCGGCGAGGGCGGCCCGATCCAGGTCGAAGAGAGCATCGAGTTCCAGGGCGGCGTGCGCGTGTTCCTGTCCAACAAGGTGCCGCTGCGCGACGCGGGCGGACAGCTCGTCGGCGTGTGCACGGTCGCGACCGACATCAGCGAGATCAAGCGCATGGAGAGCGAGCTCGAGCAGGCCGTGCAGGCGCGCGAGGATGTGCTGGCGGTCGTCTCGCATGACATCCGCAATTTCCTGCAGGCGATCCGCAGCGGCGTGCTCATGCTGGCGACGCGCAAGGAGAGCCTGGGACCCGAGATTCGCGACATGATCTACGAGCGCATCAAGATCACCGTCGATCTGATGAGCCGCATGATCACCGACCTCATGGACATGGCGAACATCCGCGTCGGGCGGATCGCCGTTGCGCTGCGGCCCGAGCTCGTCGCGACGATGATTCGCGAGGCGGTCGTCGTGCACGAGCCGCTCGCGCACGACAAGGGCATCACCATTCGAACGAACATCGAGCAGGCGGATGACATCGTCGAATGCGACCGGGAGCGCGTGTTGCAAGTGCTCGCGAACATCCTCGGCAATGCGATCAAGTTCAGCAAGGGCGGCCACATCGACGTGAGCGTCGTGCGCAGCGGCGATCACGTGAAGGTGTCGGTCGCGGATGCCGGGCCGGGCATCGCTCCGCAGGACCTGCCGCATGTGTTCGACGCGTACTGGTCGGGCCGCCAGGATTCGCGCAGCGGCACGGGCCTCGGGCTCTACATCACGAAGCGCATCATCGAAGCGCACGGCACGAAGATCTGGATCGAAAGCACCGTCGGCATCGGCACGACCGTGCATTTCTGCCTGGCGCTCGCGGGGAAGACGGATCGCGCGGCCGCGTGAGCCGCGGCCGCGTCAAGCCAAGCGCCCGCGCGTCAGTAGCTACGCAGTGGGTGCTCGACGAAATCCTTCAGCGTGGCGATCAGATGATCGGTGTCCGCCGACGGGCGGTGGCGAGCGTGGCGACGTTCACGCGCGAACCGGCGCGCCGAGGGCGCTGCGATGTCGCGCATACATGAAATACACGAGCAGGCCGATGGCATTCCAGACGAAGAAGCGCCAGATCGTCGCGAACGGCAGGCTCACGAACAGGTAGACGCAGCCGACGATGCCGAGAACGCCGACGAGCCACGGCCACGGCACGCGGAACAAGCGCGGATGATCCGGGGCCTCGACGCGCAGCTTCAGCATGCAGACGGCGACTGCGATGAACGCGACGAGCGTACCCGCGTTCGCAAGCTCGGCGATCTGTTGCAGCGGCAGGAAGGCGGCGATCGCGGCGACGAACACACCCGTGATCAGCGTCATCGCGACGGGAGTGCCGAAGCGCGTGTGCACGGCAGCCAGACGCTGGGGCAGCAGGCCATCGCGCGCCATCACGAAGAACACGCGCGACTGCCCGTACATGAAGGCCATGATGACCGTCGGCAGCGCGATGACGGCGGCGCCCGCGATCAAGGTCGCTGCCACCGGATGCTCGAGATTGCGTAACACCATCGCGAGCGGCTCGGCGCTGTTCGCGAGCGCGCGATAATCGGCGCCGCCGATGGCAGCGGCCGCGACGGCCATATAGAGCAGCGTGCACAGGACCATCGAGCCGACGATGCCGATCTTGAGATCGCGGCTCGGGTTGTGCGCTTCCTCCGCCGCCGTCGACACGGCATCGAAGCCGTAGAACGCAAAGAAAATGACGGCTGCCGCGGCGGCGATACCGCGCTTCACGCCGTCCACCTCGGCCGCGCCGAAGCCGTAGGGCGCGAACGGCTGGAAGTTCTCGCTCGAGAAGGCCGGCAGCGCAAGCGCGATGAACGCGGTCAGCGCAATCAGCTTCACGAACACGAGGATCAGATTCACGGTCGCGCTTTCGCGCGTGCCGACGGCGAGCAACGCCGCGACCGCGAGCGAGATCGCGACCGCGGGAAGATTGATGAGACCGCCCGCCGAGGGGCCGGCGAGCAGGGCGTCGGGAATGTTCCAGCCGGCCGACTGCATGACACCGACGGCGTAGCCGGACCAGCCGACCGCGACCGCGCTGCATACGACGGTGTATTCGAGGATCAGGGTCCAGCCGACGATCCAGGCGAGGAGCTCGCCGAGTGCGACGTATGCATAGGTATACGCACTGCCGGCCATCGGCATCATGGTCGCCATTTCGGTGTAGGCGAGCGCCGCGCATGCGCATACGATGCCTGCCATGACGAACGAGAGAATCACACCTGGTCCGGCCAGGCCCGCGCCGACGCCGGTCAAGGTGTAGATGCCGGTACCGACGATCGCACCGACGCCCAGCCCGATCAGGTGCGGCCAGCTCAACGTGGGTTTCAGCGCACTGTGCGTGTGGCGCTTCGCGACCGATTCGAGCGTCTTGCGGCGATTCCAGAACGTCATGGAGTGAGCCTTGAGTAAGGTGGCCTCGAGGACGGGTTCAGGCGTGGAGCAGTCGATCGTGCTGCCTCGTTGCAGCGAGTATCGCACGCCTGCGCCTCTTGCCGAGCCACGCGGCCTGTGGCATCTACGCCGCGGGGCGAACGGGCGGGGGGCTGGATGGGGATAGTGCGGTGGTCGTTGATCGTGCTTGGCATAGTGCACTTCGGTGCGTCTGCGCAGGCGCAGATCTACACGTGCACGGGCAAGGACGGGACGCGCATCTTTTCGGACGAGAAATGCGGTCCGGACGCCAGGGTCGTGCCGAACGTCACGACGACGAAAAAGCCGCCTCCCAGGACGCCCCGACCAGCGGTCGAGCCGAAAAGCGCTGACGAGCTCGACTCCTTGCTGACCCAATGCAACGCGGGCGATATGAAGGCATGCGATACGTGGACGCGCGGCGGCGGGCCGAATCGCCTGCGCGAGAAAGAGCGGGCGGCCGAACGGGCCTGCGACGCCGGGTCGTTGGCCGATTGCGAGTACCGCTACTGTAGCGGCGGTGTGAGCGAAGACTGTCGCGCCCATGTGCTGCAG